>DAOPYE010000121.1:0-6426 GCA_035352715.1 Holophaga sp.
CCACGGAAGCCTGGCCCCGTTCGAGCCAGTTCACGTAGCCGAGGGGGCGGATCCGACGCAAATCCGCTTCGTGGCCCGCCTGCACGATGCGATCGACCTCCTCCGGCCAGCCTTCGCGGATCATGGCGCGCACCCGCCGGGCGATGCGCTCGCGCAGATGTTCCCGGGAAGGCATGACCAGCAGAGCTTTCCAGCCCTCCGGCGCGTGCTTGGGCACCCTGGATAGCAGGTCCGACGGGCGCCCCTGTGTGGCCAGGTGCAGGGCCAGGGCGCGCTGGATGCGCGAGCGGTCGTTGGGATGCAGCTGGGAGGCCCGGGGCGGATCCACGGCCTGGAGATAGCGATGCAGCGCCGGCGCGCCCAGATCTTCCGTCCAGGCCCGGGTGCGGTCGGTGATCGCCGGGGAGACTTCGGGCAGCTCGTCCATCTGATCCCAGATCCCCCGCAGGTACAGCCCGGAGCCCGTCACCAGCACGGGGTTTGGATGCGAAGCCAGCCATCCGCGCACCCGCGATCCGAAATCGGCGGGATTCAGGGTGGCCGCGAGGGGCAGGGCGCCATAGCCCACATGGGGGACGGCGGCCAGATCATCCGGTCCGGGCTGGCCCGTCCCGATGGGCAGCCCCGCGTAGGCCTGGAAAGGGTCGCCGTTTACGACGGTTCCGCCCAGGTGGCGCGCCAGCGCCAGGGCGAGGGCGGACTTGCCAGAAGCGGTGGGGCCGAGGATGGCGTACATGTTTCCCTTGATTGGTTAAGCTGGGTTGGCTGGAGCGGTCGGGAACCTGAACGCGACCACGAACACATGTTCCCATGGTGATGAATATGAGAGCCCTGTCTTCCCTGACATTGTTCGTGCTGCCCCTGCTGCTAGCCAGCTTGCCTGCGCATGCCACGGAGGCGCCCCAGGTGCCCGCGCCAGGAACCGCAGCCAGTCCCAGTGCAGCCCCTGCTGCCGCCTCTATTGCTGCCCCGATTGCGGCATCTGGGCTGGCTTTGGGTGGAGGCCACCACGCCGGTCCCAGCGTTCAATCCATCAAGGGGGTCGGCAAGGCCCCCGTGACCATGGCGCCCTACTGGGTCACGGGTGGCATCAAGGCCCTGCTGAAGGATGTGCCCGGCGCGGTCGTGACGGTGGAGGACACGCTGGATCTCATGCCGCACCTCTCCACGCGCAGCCTCATGAACGGAAAGATGCGCCTCACGAGTGGCCAGCGCGGCATTGATGCTCTTGCCGTGCCCGCGCCGGACTGGATGAACCCCATGGCCATGAAGTCCGGCGGGAATGTCGTACAGCGCTCCTACGGCTTCGGTGGTCTGCAGTTCTAGGCTATTTCGGCAGCACGGCGGGCTTGACGACCTTGAAGCTGCCGGCTTGCCGGATATCGCGCGACGAGGTGCCGACCAGCAGTTCGTATTCGCCCGCGTCCACGCGCCAGGCCTTGGCCTCGGGCGCGTAGTAGGCGAAGGAGCGTCCATCAAGCTTCAGGTTCACCCGGCGCGTCTCGCCCGGCTTCAGCAGGACCTTGGCGAAGCCCTTGAGCTCTTTCTCGGGGCGCATCACGCGGGCCTTCTTGGCGCGCACATAGAGCTGCACGACTTCGGCGCCTTCGCGCTGGCCGCTGTTCGTGATATCCAGGGCGAGGGTGGGCTCCAGCGCGGAACTGCCGGGCGTCACGGTCAGGGGGCCATAGGCAAAGCTCGTGTAGCTGAGTCCGAAGCCGAAGGGGAACAGGGGCTCGACGTGCTTCGTGTCGAACCAGCGGTAGCCCACCAGCAAGCCTTCGTCGTAGTGGACGGTCCCGTTCTCGCCGGGGAAGGTCCGCGCGCCGCCCTGGTGGGCGGGGATATCGGCGAGGGCCTTCGGGAAGGTGCAGGGCAGCTTGCCGCTGGGGTTCGCATCGCCGAACAGAACGCGCGCGAGCGCCGTTCCCGCCTCGGATCCGCCGTACCAGGCCTGGAGCACGGCGGGAGCCTTGTCCAGCCAGGGCATGAGCACGGGTCCCCCGGAGATCAGGGCCACCACGGTGCGGGGGTTGGCTTCGACGATGCGCGCGATCAGCGCATCCTGGCCCGAAGGCAGGGACAGATCGCGGCGGTCCACCCCTTCGTCATCGGCGAAAGCCTGATGGGTCAGGCCACCCACGAAAATGACGAGATCCGCGGTCTTGGCGGCTGCCACGGCGCGATCGGCGAGTCCGGCGGCTTCGGCCAGATACTTGGGATCCAGCTCGCTGCGCCGCACGCCCGCGCCATCGCGCTCCCAGAAGTTCCTGCGCACCGGCTGGCGGTAGCCCGTCGCGTAGGTGATATCCGCGGCGGAGCCCACGCGCTTGACGATGCCCTGCAGCATATCCACTTCGCGGAAGGCCTTC
The DNA here is from genome assembly GCA_035352715.1 of Holophaga sp. GTDB lineage: Bacteria > Acidobacteriota > Holophagae > Holophagales > Holophagaceae > DAOPYE01. The sequence continues at coordinate 2,373 of DAOPYE010000121.1, forward strand.
ACGCCCGCGGCGTTGCCTCCGGCGGCGAAGGTGCGGACCGCATTCTCGCCGATGACGGCGATGGACTTGACCTTGGTGAGGTCGATGGGCAGCAGGCCGCCCGTGTTCTTCAGCAGCACGATGCCGTCCTGGGCCACTTGGCGCGCGGCGTCCAGGTGGGCGGGGGTATTGATGAAGCCGGGCTTGCGGCCTTCCACTGCGCCGGTGGTGAAGAGCACGCGCAGATTGCGGCGCGCCTTGTCATCCAGGGTGCTCATGGGGTATTCGCCGCGCAGAAGGCCTTCCTTGTACGCGCGGGCAAGGTAGTAGTTTTCGTAGGGCCGCACGGTGCCCATCTCCAGGTCCAGGCCGTTCAGTGCGGCCTCGCGCGTGTCGTGGGTGCCGCTCCAATCGGAGATGACGCTGCCCTTGAATCCCCATTCGTTCTTCAGGATCTGGTTCAACAGGTAGTCGTGATGTCCGGCGTGCTGGCCCCGGAACTTGTTGTAGGCGGCCATGACGGAAAGCGCGCCGCCTTCCTTCACCCCTGCCTCGAAGGCGGGCAGGTAGATTTCCCGCAGGGTGCGCTCGTCCGCCTCGACGTTGATGGCGTGCCGGTTCGTCTCCTGGTTATTGAGCGCGAAGTGCTTGATGCAGGCGGCGACCTGCTCGTTCTGCATGCCCTGCACGTAGCCCACGGTCATGCGGCCCGACAGCCAGGGATCCTCGCCAAAGTAGTCGTAGGTGCGCCCGCACAGGGGCGTGCGCTGGATGTTCAAGGCGGGGCCCAGCATGACGTGCTTGTCGCGGGCGCGGGCTTCCTCGCCGATCACCTTGCCGTAGAGTTTGGCCAGTTCGGGATCCCAGGAGGACGCCAGCGCCATGCCCACGGGCATGGCCGTGACGAAATCATCCGTCCGCTTGGCGGATTCCCAGGAATCCAGGCCGAGTTCTTCGCGCACGCCCTGGGGGCCGTCGGCGGTCCACAGATAGGGGATGCCCAGGCGTGGGACGCCGCCGGAGCGGAACTTGCCGTTGGCGCGAATCAGGGCCAGCTTCTCGTCCAGGCTCAGGCGCGGCAGAAGATCATCCAGGCGTTTATCCAGCGCCGCCGTGGGATCCAAATACAGCGGCTTGTCCTGGGTCGCGGCGGGAGCCGCCAGCAGTCCGGCCGCCAGCAAGGTGCGGGTGATGAGAGCAAGGGGGTGGGTGCGCATAGGGCCTGCCGGATGAAACGGGTGGAAGCGTGCTGGATGAGCAGCGAGACAGGAAGAAGGGCGGGGGAAATCCTTCCGCCATTGGAAAACCATAAGCGATCAGGGCACCGTCCAAAAGTGAGCAAAAGTCGCAGTCTCTCCGGCCCTGGAGCCGATAAGATGGCAGATCCTGTGCCTTGTTGGAGCTGCCATGTTCAAGCGCATCGCCCACGTTTGCCTTCAGGTCCGGGATCTGCCCCGCTCCATCGCCTACTACGAGAAGCTGGGCCTGGACATCCGCTTCCGCTTCACACGCAAGGGCGCCAACTTCGGCGCCTACCTGCAACTGGCCGAGGGACAGTTCATCGAGATGTTCGAAAACCCGTCGCTGGGTCCCGTCGTCAATAACGGGATCTCCCACTTCTGCATCGAGGCCGAGGACATCGATGCCGTGATGGTCGAACTCGAGCGCCGGGGGGTGTCCTTCACGCCCAAGAAGCTGGGCTGCGACCAGACCTGGCAGATCTGGCTGGAGGATCCTGATGGCAACTCGTTCGAGGTCCACCAATACACGCCAGAAAGCGCCCAGTTCATGGGTGGCAGCGTCGAGGCAGACTGGTAGCGAAGCCGTGGGGCCTTGTAACCCTCGGCGAAGTGGGCTGCTTTGTGCTAAAGTCGTGGGTTCGGCCACCTTCCAGGAGGGGTTCCATGAATGTCTTTGAAGGACAGTTGCGGGTAGAGAAAGGCGATCGCTTTGCGCTCGTGGCGGCCCGTTTCAACGATTTCATCGTGGATCGCCTGGTGGGCGGGGCGGTGGATTGCATCAAGCGCCACGGCGGCAGCGAGGACCAGATCGACCTGTTCAAGGTTCCGGGATCTTTCGAACTGCCCCACCTGACGCGCAAGGTGGCTCTCTCCGGCCAGTACGCGGGCGTGGTGGTGCTGGGCGCGGTGATCCGCGGCGGGACGCCCCATTTCGATATGATCGCTTCCGAGGTCACCAAGGGCATCGCCCATGTGGCTCTGGAAACCGGCGTGCCCACGGTCTTTGGCGTCCTGACCACCGACACGGTGGAGCAGGCGATCGACCGGGCGGGCACCAAGATGGGCAACAAGGGCTGGGAAGCCGCGCAATCCCTGATCGAGATGGTCGATCTGGGCCGTGCCATCAGCCACATCAGCAAGACCAGCAAGGGGTCGAAGTAATGGGAGTTCGCCGCAGGGGGCGCGAATATGCGCTCCAGATGCTCTATGCCATGGATCTCACGGGCTACCTGCCCGACGAGGTCTTTGCCGGCTTCAACGCCATCCAGGATCTGAACCGCGACGCGTTCTACTACGCGCGGCGACTGGTGGATGGCGTCTATGGGCGCCTGGAGGAAGTGGACGCCGTGCTGGCTCGGTACGCGGAACACTGGAAGATCCATCGCATGGCTGCGGTGGACCGCAATCTACTGCGCCTTGGGATCTACGAACTGATGTTTCTGAAGGACATTCCTTTCCCCATCGTCATCAATGAGGCGCTGGAGATCATCAAGGAATTCAGCGACCAGGAAGGCACCCAGTTCGTCAATGGCATCCTGGATTCAGCCAGCCAGGAGTTCCGTCCCGATGAATCGAATCCGCGCGCGCGTTCCCGCAAGGGCGCCGCTGCGGAGCCCGCCCAGAAGGTCGAACCTCCCACTGAAAATCCTGATTCTTTAACGGAGTCTTAATGAGCACGCCCAAGAAAGCGCCGCGGACGCCCGTGACCCGCAAGACCTCTTCCGCCCGCCAGACCTCCCCCCAGGCCTCCCTGGGACTGGATGACGTGAAGCTTCTCCTGGCGCTGGTCTCCAAAGAAGGCGTTTCCGAATTCGAGTACGAGACGCCGACCATCCATCTGCGCATCCGCAAGGATGGACCGCAGCCCGCCGCGCAGATGGCTCCGATGCCCACTGCGCCCATGCCTGCGCCCATCTACTTGCCCAGCATTCCGTCGCCCACGGTCGTGGCGCCCACGGTGGCACCGGCCCCTTCCGCCAGCGCCCCGAGTGCGGAGACGCCCGCGGACGAGGTGGGCGTTCACTACATCACCAGCCCCATCGTCGGGACCTTCTACCGCTCCTCGAATCCGAATTCCGCGCCGTTCGTGCAGGTCGGCGACCGCGTGAAGGCAGGGCAGACGCTGTGCATCGTCGAAGCGATGAAGCTGATGAACGAGATCGAGTGCGACGTGGCGGGCGAAGTGGTCAAGGTCCTGGTGGAGAACGGCCAGCCCGTCGAGTATGGCGAGCGCCTCTACGCCGTCCGGCTGGGCTAGACCAATGGCAGCCATCAAGCGCAAGGGCGCTGTCCACAAGGCCGCTGACAAGACGGGAAAGCACGATGATCCGCCGTTCCGGAAGATCCTCGTCGCCAACCGGGGCGAGATCGCGCTGCGCGTGATCCTCGCGTGCAAGGAACTCGGCATCCAGACCGTCGCCGTCTATTCCGAAGCCGATCGCCACGCGTTGCATGTGCGATTTGCGGACGAGGAGGTCTGCATCGGCCCGGCCCCCAGCGGCAAGTCCTACCTGAATATCCCCCAGGTCATCGCCGCCGCGGAGATCACCGGCGCGGAGGCCATCCATCCCGGCTACGGATTCCTGTCCGAGAATCCGCACTTCGTGGATGTCTGCCAGGCGTGCGGCATCACCTTCGTGGGGCCCAACGCCGACATCATCCGGATGATGGGCAACAAGGCGCAGGCCAAGGCCACCATGAAGGCCGCTGGCGTCCCCATGATGCCCGGCTCCGATGGCGTGGTGGAAACGGTTGAGGAAGCCCTGGTGGAAGCCGAGCGCATCGGCTATCCCGTCATCGTGAAGGCCAGCGCGGGCGGCGGCGGACGCGGCATG
>DAOPYE010000122.1:0-6400 GCA_035352715.1 Holophaga sp.
GAGCATCGCCTTCAAAGCGCGGTAGTCGGTCTTGCCGGTGCCGAGCAGGGGGATGGCTTCCACGCGGCGCACGGCGCGCAGGTTGTGGATAGGCGAAAGGCCGGCGTCGCGGATGGCGACGTTGGCGGTCTCGCGCGTGATATCGCGAACCGTGAACAGCACCAGTTCGGGGTTGGTATCCACGGGCGTCGCTTCCACGGCCAGGATGATCTCCTCGTCGTCCTCGCCCCCGAAGCGCGCCAGCAGGGCTTCTTCCACCGCGGGCAGGCTCACCATCTCGCCGCCCATCTTCACGAAGCGCTTCAGGCGCCCGGCGAAATACAGCAGGCCGCCCTCCGCTTCGCGCACCAAATCGCCGGTGCGATACCAGGTCTTGCCCTCGAACTCATGAAACGGTGAAGCCCCCTCGAATCGCAGATACCCGCCGAACACGCTGGGGCCGCGGACCAGCAGCATCCCCGTGTTTCCAGGCTCCACCCGGCGCTCCTCGTCCAGATCGACGACGGCGAATTCCAGCGAAGGCACCACGTATCCGATGGAGCCGTGCTTGGGCTCGTACCAGCGGTTGCCCGCCACCACGGGCGAGCATTCGGTGATGCCATAGCCCTCCACCACGGCGAGTTGGGGCCACCGGGCGGCGATGGAGGCATACAGGGCTTCGGGGCACTTCTCCGCGCCGGTGATCACCACGCGCAGCGAGACGAGCTGCTGATCCTTGGCCGCGCGGGTGACGCCGCTGAGGAAGGTGGGCGTGCCCACCAGCATGGTGACGCCATAGGCCTCGATGATCTTGGCCAGGGCCAGGCCTTCCGTGGGATTGGGGTGGTAGACCACCTGGATGCCGATGCAGAGCGGCAGGATGGAGGTGCACACGAGCCCGAAGGAATGGAAGGGCGGCAGGATGCCGATCATCCGTTCTTCCGGATTGAACCGGAAGATCCGCGTCATGTCGCGCATATTGGCCAGGATATTTGCATGGGTGAGGGGCACCGCCTTGGGCAGACTCTCGCTGCCCGACGTGAACAGCACCGCCGCCGTCTCGCGGGGCTTCACCCTACGCAGCGAGGACCAGTTGAACCAGGCGTTGAAGAGCGCCCGCAGCTTCTCGCCCTTGCCAATGCGCTTTCCGACATCCTCCAGCAGCACCAGCCGGTCGCGGATGCCTGAGACATCCACGCCCATGGTCTCGATTTTGGACACCAGCTGTCCAACCGTCAGGACTTGCTTGACCCCCAGCAGCTCCAATCCGTGGGCGAGGTTGCGCGACCCGGCGGTCCAGTTCACCAACACGGGGGTCTTGCCCGCGAACAGCAGAGCCATGTAGAGCGTCGAGGCGCCGACGGACGCGGGCAGCATCAGGCCGATGTATTCGCCTTCGAGGGCTTCCAGGTGCGGCTTCATGGCCAGAACGGCGGTGATGACCTGGCGATAGCTGCGCACGCCCGAGGTCTGATCCCCCAGGACGCAGCGCGCGGGATCCAGGGCCGCCTGATGCAGGAAGGCCTCGGTGATCGTGGCGCAAGCGGGCAGCTCGGGCTGGATCGTCCGCTTGGCATACCAAGCGGGATCGATGGGCTTCAGGGTCTTGGCGCCGGAAGCGACGGTGCGGCCGCAGGCGGCGAGCAGCACATCGGAGACGGTCTGAAGGCTTTCCGGGTCGATGCCGTGGAAGCCGAACTCGCGCTCCATCCACAGCTGCAGTTCCATGCGCCCCAGGCTGTCCAGTCCCAGATCGCGCGCGAGGGAAGCGTGATCCGCGATTTCCGAGATGCCGGTCATCTCGCGCAGCTGCGCCAGCACCAGCTCGCGCGTAGCGCCGGGGACATCGCCGGGATCGCCCTCGATGCGCGGCGGTTCGGGTTCGGGCAAGACGCGCGCCCCGCCCCGTTCCCAGATCGTGTGGGGCACATAGGTGTTCGGCAGGGTGTCGGCGTTGTAGACGTTTTCCAGATAGCGATTGATCAGGTTCCGCCCGCCCTGGTGCGGCAGATCCTCGGGCTCCAGCAGCTCCAGCGTCACCTCGCGCCGGGGCGAAAAGAACAGGCCGTTCAGCAGCAGGTAGCGAAAGCCGTCCTTGAAGCACTGCATGAAAAGAGGCGCGGAGCCGGAGGCCCAGCCGAAGCTGCTGCCCCACAGGCCCTGGGTGCGGATCACGACCACGCGCAGATCCGGCACCTGCTCCAGCAGCGTCTCCACGGCGCTGGCCCCGCCCAGATCCTCGAAGCGCGCGCGCGCCAGGTGCCCCGCCGGATACATCAGCAGGTTTTCGCCCGCCTTCAGCCCCTCGACGCAGCCTTGAATGACGCGCTGCACCTCGGATTTCACGGCCTCCCCGTATTTACCCACATCGGGCAGGGGCCGCACGCCCATGCGAGGCGCCAAGCGGCGCACGATCGGAAGATCGATCTGATCCTGGTCCGCCAGGGACCAGGTCTTGAAGCGGCGCTGCAGTTCCGTCATCACGATGACGGGATCCACCAGGGCCGGATGATTGGGCAGGAACAGGATGCCGGTCCGACCCTTGGCCGCCACCGCATCCAGGCCGGTGACCCGGATGCGGTAGCGCAGCCGGAGCAGCAGCCGAGCCACGACAAAGAAAAGGGCATTGATCATGCGTTTTCCCCTGAAGTCCATTCCCCACGCTTGAATTCAGATGCCAGCCAGAGCGAGAAAAGCAGCGAGGCCGCCCCTAAAAATCCGTAGAGGACCGTGGGCGCGACACGCGTCAGGGCCATGTACAGGCCGCTGGAGATCGTCATGCCCGCGAAGGCGGCGAAATTGGCGCTGGCCCACACGGCGCCCTTGCGCTCAGGCGCGGGGCGGATCTGCAGAAAGCTTTCGCAGGGGATCATGAAGAGCCCGCCCGCCGCGCCCGCAAGCCCAATCAGCCCATAGAGCGCGGGCACCTGGACGCCCCCAGGCAGGCAGGGGATCGCGGCGATGGCCCCCATGGCCGCGGCCATGCCCAGGCCCGCGGGCAGCAGCACGCGGAACCAGCGCTGTCCCTTGGCGAAACGCGAAGCCAGCAGGCCGCCGATGGCGATGCCCAGCAGCTGGCTGGCCACCAGCAGGCTGGTGCGCCCCTCCCCGAGGCGAAACTGCTCGATGCCCAGGGTGTTGATCACCAGGAGCTGAAGCACGCCCAGGGCCCAGATGAAGACATCGGCGACGAGGATGCGGCCCAGCTGCCGGTCGGCCCAGATGGCGCGCAGCTCCCGCAGGGTGTCCGCGGGACCGCTCTTGGGGAAGGGCCGCCCCGGATCGGCGGCGGGCCGCCGGGGAATCCCCAGGCTCACGATCAAGCCCAGCGCCGCCAGGACGATGGCGTTCACGCCCACCAGCGCCCTGCCCTGGGCCTTGCCGGGCTCATGCCCGATGCCCAGCGCCGCGCCCGCGAGCGTGATGCCCACCAGGATGCCCACGCTCACCAGCATGCGCAGCACGCCGTTGGCCTTGGTCACGTGGCTTTCGGGATACAGCTCGGGGATGGATCCGTTCAGGGCGGGGCTGAAGAAGGTGGACTGAAGGCCCATGAGGGCCACCATGCCCACCATGAGCCACAGATTGTTCATCATCAGTCCCGCAAGCCCCACGAAGGCCGCCAACAGCTCTGTCGCCTTGGCGCCGATCACCACGTTGCGCTTGGGAAAGCGATCCGCCACCCAGCCAGCGGGCGCGGCGAACAGCATGAAGGGGACCGTGAAGGCCGCCGCGGCGTAGCCCTGGAAGGCCTTGTGCCCAGCCGCCACCGCCAGCAGCATCACCGCCTGCTTGAAGAAGTTGTCGTTGAAGGTGCCCAGGAAGTAGGCCCCGGCCATGGCGGCGAACTTGCCGCGCGCCTGGCGGACCTGTTCCATCTCTCCCTCCAGCGGAGCCCGGAGTGAAGCATCGACTGAAACATCGACTGGAGCATCGACCATGAATGAGCCCTTTTCAGCGCAAGGGATCCAGGATCCCAGGCCTTCCCCAGAAAGGAAATGTGTGGTCGGAATTCAACCAAGGCCCCGGCGGGTGGGTCGATGCTAACGAAGACGTATGGCCAGACGGCGACATCCCGTTCATGCTTTATGGTTCAGGCCCAATCGAGGTATCCATGTCCGATTCCACGCTCATCAAGCTCACCAACATCACCAAGGTCTACCAGATGGGCGACATGGAGGTGCGAGCTCTCGACGGTGTTTCGCTATCCATCCAGAAGGGCGAATACGTCGCCATCATGGGCCCCAGCGGATCCGGCAAGTCCACGATGATGAACATCATCGGCTGCCTGGATACGCCCTCCAGCGGCGATTACGACCTGAACAACAAGGTGGTCTCACGGATGAGCGACGACGAGCTGGCCCAGATCCGGAACGAGGAGATCGGCTTCGTCTTCCAGACCTTCAATCTACTGGCCCGCACCACGGCGGCGCAGAACGTCGAGCTGCCCCTCATCTACGCGGGAGTGTCGCCCCGCGAACGCCACGAAATGGCCCACAAGGCCCTGGATAACGTCGGCCTGGGCGCGCGCGCCGACCACATGCCCAACCAGCTCTCCGGCGGCCAGCGCCAGCGCGTGGCCATCGCCCGCGCCCTGGTCAACAACCCTTCGCTGCTGCTGGCCGACGAGCCCACGGGCGCCCTGGACACCAAGACATCCATCGAGATCATGGCCCTCTTCGAGGAGCTGTACCAGAAGGGCAACACCATCGTGCTGGTGACCCATGAAGAAGACATCGCCAAGCACGCCCACCGCATCGTCAAGCTGCTGGATGGCAAGATCAAGCACGACGAACCCAACACCCCCATCTCCATGGAAGAGCACCTGGCCCACATGGAGAGAATGGCGGCGGTCTAGTCTGCTGGGATCCCTCAAACATGCAAAGAACCCGCTTTCGCGGGTTCTTTGCATGTAGGGAAGATCGAACAGTCCTAGCGCGTGGCCCTAACGCGTGGCCTTGGCAAAGGCCCGCTCGAAGCCGGGCAGAGAGCGCTTCAGCTCATCCAGGGGCAGGGTGAGGGAAAGGCGGATGTGCCCGGCGCGCCCGAAGCCCCGGCCGGGAACGGCCAGGATGCCTTCCTCCTGCAGCATCTGGACGAACGCCACGTCATCGGGAATGGGCGTCTGGGGGAAGACGTAGAACGATCCACCGGGCCGCGTGAAGCGGTACCCGATGCGCGAGAAGGCTTCGCACAGGAGGTCCAGCTTCTCCTGGTAGGGCGCGAGTTCGACCGAGGCGTCTTCCACCTCCCGCGCCACCCACTGCCAGATGGCGGGGGCGTTGACGAAGCCGAGCACGCGCTGGGTGAACGCGCAGGCACCGGCCAGTTCGTCGGCCTCGGCCACGCGCGGGCTGATGGCCAGGTATCCGATGCGCTCGCCGGGCACGGCCCACTGCTTGGACCAGCTGTTCACGACCACCGAGCGCGTGATGTGACTGGAGACTTCGGGCTGCCGGTTGCCGTCGTACAGAATGGCCTTGTAGGGCTCGTCGCTGATGACCAGCGCCTGGGGTGCCCGTTCGGAGAGCAGGATCTCCAGGGCCTTGAGATCGGCGATGGAATAGACAGCGCCGGTCGGATTATTCGGCGTGTTGATGAGGATGGCCTTGGTGCGCGGCGACAGGGCCGCAGCAACGGCATCCAGATCCAGGGTGAAGTCCTGGCGCGTCTCGGCCACCACGGCCTTGCCGCCATGGTTGCTGATGTAGAACAGGTATTCCGCGAAGTACGGCGCCAGGATGACCACCTCGTCGCCGGGATCCAAGATGGCCTTCAGCAGCGTATTGAGTGCGCCCGCGGCGCCGACGGTCATCAGGATGTGGCCAGCCGTGTAATCCAGCCCCGTCGCGCGCGATAGGCGCGCAGCCATGGCAGCGCGGACTTCCGGGAATCCGGCGTTGGCCATGTAGGCGTGGCTGCGGGGATGGTTCTCGGCGACAACCTTGCGCAGCGCGTCCATGACAGGCTGCGGCGGCTCGGGGTCGGGGTTGCCCAGGCTGAAGTCGTAGACGTTCTCCGCGCCGCGCTCGGCCTTCAGCTTGATGCCGTCTTCGAACATGCGGCGGATCCAGGAGGCGTTCTGAAGCTGCTGGGCGACGGTCGTGGAAACGGGCATATCAAAGTCCTCCGGTGCTTTTGATTGTATTCGCTTCCCGCTGCAATGCCGCCCACAGCGCCTCGACATGCTGCCGCTCAGTGGTCTCGGCGCCGATGCTGACGCGCAGCACGCGCCTGTCTTTCAGGACAGTCGTTGTCAAATACGCGCAGCCTTCCCCGTTGACGCCATCGGCGATGGCCAGGTTGTGCGCGTCGACCTGTTTCGGCGAAAGCCCCTTGGGGACATGGCGCACGCACAGCGTCTGAAGGGACAGGGGCGCCATGAATTCCCAGCCGGGTTCAGCCTTGATCTGCGAGGCCA
>DAOPYE010000123.1:0-6149 GCA_035352715.1 Holophaga sp.
ATGACGACGGTGGGGATGCGCAGCACTCGGTTGCCTTCGTATTCCACCGTCACCTGGGACTTTCCGTCCGGGCGCAGCCAGGGCAATTCGCCGTTCTTGCGGACCTCGGCCAGGCGGCGCGTCAGCAGGTGCGCGAAGTGCAGGGGCGCGGGCATGAGTTCGGGCGTCTCGTTTGTGGCGTAGCCGAACATCAGCCCCTGGTCGCCAGCGCCGCCCGTGTCCACGCCCATGGCGATATCCGGGCTCTGCTGATCCAGGGTGACGACCACGGAGCAGGTGTTGCAGTCGAAGCCCTTGACGCTGTGGTCGTAGCCGATCTCGCGCACCGTCTCGCGGGCGACGTTGGGAATGTCGATGTAGCATTCGGTACTGATCTCGCCCGCCACCATGATCAGGCCGGTCGTCACGAGCGTCTCGCAAGCCACGCGGCTCTTGGCATCGCCCGCCAGGGCGGCATCCAGAACCGCATCCGAGATCTGGTCCGCAATCTTGTCGGGATGTCCTTCGGTGACGCTTTCTGATGTGAACAAATGCCTACGAACGGGCGCCATGGGATCTCCACATGAATAACCCAGCATAACCGAGTGCGACGACCCTGAAATGCTTGGGGCGGGGATGGCTGGAAGGGTAATGCTTCCTGTCATCGTTCGCGTTCAATAGATTCCGGCATCGATCAAAACGTCACATCCGAATGTCGGGATGAACGCCGGAAAGCCCAAGTGCAACGCCGTTGTAAAGCCTTGCCTGGGCTTCTTGCCAGTCGCAAATTGGGGGGCTATGGTGGATGAGCACTCCAATCAACTTTTTTCCAACCTCCTTCGAGGGAGTCACCTATGACCTTTAATCGCATTGCACGGCATCTGCTGGGGGTCTTTGCTGTCGCCACGTTGGCGATGGTGCCGGCCTGCCACAGGAAGGGCCCCGAAGAGCCCAAGGAATTCAAGGACGCCTTCCAGAAGATCGGTGAACTTGACAAGCTGAGCCAGAAGGCCAACGTCGCGGGTTCCGAACAGTCCCGCAAGCTGAAAGAAGCTGGTGTCGAGGATGTTCGTCCCAACGCCGAGACTCTCCAGCTTTCCGACGAGCAGAAGAAGACGCTGGAAGAGCGCATCAAGGCCGAGAAGGACAGCTCCTACAAGGCGCTGTTGCAGGAAGTCATCGACAAGGACAAGGAGATCCGGGAGCTGAACGACAAGATCTCCAAGCTCAAGGCCGTGCTGCCCAAGCCCGATGTGGCCCGCGAAGGCGATAGCCACTACGCCATGGCGCTGCGCTTCCTGCGCAAGAAGGGCATCAAGGAGAGCGAAGCCAAGCGTCTGATCAGCCGCGTGAATATCATGGAAAAGCTGGCACCTGGCTTCGAGGTCTACCACTTCTACAACAACGGCGTCTACGGCACCTGGGTCTCCCAGGGCAAGTCTAAGATCACGCCCAACGATCTCATTCGCGAAGAGCGCGAAAAGGTTGAGGGCGAGCGCGATGTCGCCGTGTCCCAGAACGTGAAGTTGCAGGAAGACGTCAATGATCTGCTGGCCCAGAAGGCCCAGATCAGCGCTGAGATCGAGGGCCTGCGCACCGAGAAGACTAAGCTGATCAACGATATGAACCAGCTCTCGGCCACGAACGAGGCCCAGAAGGCCAAGCTGAACTCCGTGCACTACGTGGTGGGTGCCCGCAAGAAGCTCGAAGCCGAAGGCGTCATCATCGTGCCCGTTTTCGCCCGTGATCGCGCCGGTTCCAAGTGGTCCGACGGTGTCTTCAACAAGTCCCTGGATCTGCGCTCCGCCGACAGCCTGACCATCACTGCCGCCGAAGCGGGCGTCAAGCAGATCAGCAAGGTGAGCGTCGTGCCCGGCTCCCTGGAAAAGGACAAGCACTACACGCTGACCATCAGCGGCGATAAGAGCAGCGCCACGGTGAAGTTCCTTGCCAAGGACCGCTTCAAGAACGAAAAGGTCGTCTTCGCGGTTGTTGAATAACGAAGCAGACCGCTCCTAGCGGACCACGAGAAAGGGCGCCGAAATGGCGCCCTTTCTCGTGTGCTTGGTTGCAGCACTCATTGCGCCATGGGCGGCTGGTTCTCGGTTGCCTCCTGGAGCAGCGCGCTGGGGGCTTTCCGGGCTTCCGGCATCCGCACCAGGGCCAGCTGGATGACCTCGTCCATATGGGAAACGAGATGGATGCTGAGCTGCTCGCGGATCTCGGCGGGCACTTCGTCGAGGTGCCGGGCGTTCTCGGATGGGATCAGCACCGCCTTGCAGCCCATGCGGTGGGCGGCCAGGAGTTTTTCCTTCAGGCCGCCGATGGGCAGCACCATGCCGCGCAGGGTGAGCTCGCCAGTCATGGCGATGTCATTGCGCACGGGAATGCCCGTCAGCACGGAGATGAGGGCCGTGGCGAGCGTGATGCCGGCGCTGGGGCCGTCCTTGGGAATGGCGCCCTCGGGCACATGGACGTGCAGATCCAGCTTCTCCAGGAAGTCTTCCTTCAATCCCAGGCGCTCGGCGCGGGCGCGCACGAAGGACAGGGCCAGATTGGCGCTTTCCTGCATCACCTCGCCCAGTTTGCCGGTGAGCTTGAGGTTGCCCTTGCCTGGCAGCTTGACGGCCTCGATGGTGAGCAGATCGCCACCGGTGGGCGTCCAGGCCAGGCCGCTGACGACGCCAGGCAGGCTCTGGCTGGAGGGCGGCGTATCCAGGAATTTCTCGGGGCCGAGCAGCTTGGGCAGGCGATCGCAGGTGATGCACGGATCGAAGGCGGTGCCCGCCAGCTCGCCCTTGCCCGGCTGGAGGCTGTGTCGCGCCAGCTTGCGCAGCACCGCGGAGAGTTCGCGCTCCAGTTGGCGGACGCCGGCCTCTTTGGTGTAGGCCTGGATGAGCTTTTCGAGGGCCGCGTCCTCGAAGGTGATGCCCAGATCCTGCATGCCGTGCCGTTCCAGGCTCTTGGGGATGAGGTGCTGCTGGGCGATGGCGAGCTTTTCCTTCAGCGTGTACCCGGAAAGCTCGATGATCTCCAGGCGGTCGTCCAGGGGCAGGGGGATCTGGTGGCGCACATTGGCCGTGCAGATGAACATGACCTGGCCCAGATCGTAGCCGACATCCAGGTAGTGATCCTGGAACGCGCCGTTCTGCTCGGGGTCCAGCACTTCCAGCAGGGCGCTGCTGGGGTCGCCGCGCCAGTCCGAGGCCAGTTTGTCGATCTCGTCGAGCAGCATGAGCGGATTGCGCACGGCGGCCTTCTTCATCAGGGACACGATGCGCCCCGGCATGCTGCCGATGTAGGTGCGCCGGTGCCCGCGGATCTCGGCTTCGTCCCGCACGCCGCCCAGGGCGAAGCGCACGAAGGGGCGGTTCAGTGCCCGCGCGATGGAGCGTGCCAGCGAGGTCTTGCCCACGCCCGGAGGCCCCACAAGGCACAGGATGGGACCGCGCAGCGGCGCGGGCTGGTCGATGGCAGGCTGATTCTCGGATGATGTCTCAGACTTCTGGTTGGCGCTGCGTCGTCCGGCGTCGCGCAGGCGGCGCATGACGGCCAGGTATTCGATGATGCGGGCCTTGACCTTTTCCAGGCCCGAATGGTCCTCATCCAGGATCTGTTCGGCGCTATCCAGTTCCAGATGTTCTTCCGCCATCTGTTTCCAGGGCAGGGCCAGCAGCCAGTCGATGTAGGTCCTGGAGACGGTGGCTTCGGCGCTCTGGGGCGGCATGGACTCCATGCGGCCCAGCTCCTCCAGGGCCTTCTTCTCCGCCTCCTCGGACATCTCCGTCTCGATGATCCGTTCCCGAAGCCGCGAGAACTCGTCCTTTTCGTCCTTCTTGCCCAGTTCCTGCTGGATCACGCGCATCTTCTCGCCCAGGACGTACTGCTTGTGGTCCTCGTCCAGGCGGGCGCGGGTCTTTTCTTCCAGATCCCGGTCCACCGCGGTCCGTGCGGCGTCCATCTCCAGGAGCTTCAGGACCGTGTGCAGGCGGGGCTCGATATCCAGCTGCTCCAGCACGGACTGCTTTTCGCGCACATCGGCGGGAATCAGCCCGGCGAGGGTATCCAGGGCGCGGCCCAGGGCCAGTTCGCGCAGCTGGTCCATCGAAAGCATACGGCTTGCGTCCGGATTGCGGCCCAGAAAGGCTTCGGCGGCGCTGTGGAAGGATTCAAGCAGGGCGGCCTCGCCGCTGGCGGCGGGCTCGTTCAAGATCGACACCTCGGCCTGGATGACCTCGCCGTCCTCCTGGTAGCGCTCCAGCTGCACGCGCGCGATGCCCTTCACGCCCACCTTGTAGAAATCCTTGGGCAGGGCGATGAGCGATTCCACCAGCGCCAGGGTGCCCACGGCGAAGAGCGATTCCTGCTTGGGTTCCTCCTCCTTGGGATCCCGCTGGGTGAGCATCACCAGGTGATCCCCGGCCTTGATGGCCAGCTCTAGCGTGCGCACGGAGCCTTTGCGACCGACCAGGAAGGGCACGCGATTTCCCGGAAACAACACCATGTCCCGGATGGGAATGGCGGGCAGGGTCAAGGTCTTGGCTGGCGACATGGCGGAGAAACCTCCACCCCATTCTATTCGCCCCAGCGCAGGCGCCACTGGTGGAGTTTGGCCAATGACCGGAACAGATCCGGGGTGTGTCCCCAGTAGTCCGTAGCTAGGTCCAACTGGGCCATGCGCGCCGCGATGCTTTCATCGGGCGGGAGGGTGAAGATGTCGGATGCGTCCTCGTGCGTTTGCTCCGGCTCGCAGTAGCGCTGGGCCGAGGTGGCCATGTACATGCGGCAGGTGGTGGGGCGGATTTCGTAGATTCCGCAGGCGCCGTCGCGAGCCAGGAAGGGACAGGGATTGCCCTCGTCGTAGTAGTGCTCCAGCGCCAGGTCGTCCTGATCCTTGGCCGATTTTTCTGAATATGTCTCCTCCGCGAAGGCCCGCCAGCCGTCGAAATCCGTGGCCCGCTCCCGGCACTGCTCGATCAGGGATTCCAGATCCTCCCGCTGGCGAAGGGCCTCGTAGATGACCAGGACCTCCGATGCATGGACAGAGGTGACGAAGTGATGACAACACCTCGCGCAGCCGCGGCCGCACGACATCTGGACCCCGTTGGCCGAGAGGTTATAGGACAGGAACTGTCCAAACGCATCGTGATAGGTCCGCAGGGCCTTCGCGAGTCCGGGCGGAGGAGCGCCGGGGCGGCGCATGGCCTCGATGTCCCGCAGTCCGCCGAGCAGTGCGCGATCCATGGCGTCGCTCAAACGTTCCGATGTGGGATCGCGCCGTGTGGGCAGCAGGCGGGCCGGAAAATCCCACTCAAAAAGGGGCGACAAACGTCGCCCCGTGGAAATGCCGAGTGTTGCCTCGTCGTGCATGTTGGGTCAGCCGGCCGCCTGGATCTGGACATCCGCAGCGGCGATGCCCAGTTCCTTCTCCACCAGTTCGCGGGTGATGCGCAGCACCGTCTTGGTGGTGCGGCTCTCGCTGGGGAGCTCGAACATCGGCTCCAGGAGGATGTGCTCCAGCATGGACCGCAGTCCGCGCGCGCCGAGCTTGCGGGTGGCGGCCTGGTCGGCGATGGCTTCCAGCGCGCCATCCTCGAAGACCAGCTCCACGTCGTCCATGGCGAAAAGCTTGGTGAACTGCTTCGTGACCGCGTTCTTGGGCTGCGTGAGGATCCGCACCAGGGCGTCGCGGTCCAGGGCCTCCAGCGTCGCCAGCACGGGCATGCGGCCCACCAGTTCGGGGATCAGGCCAAACTTGATGATGTCCTCGGGCTCCACGAACTTCAGGAAGCCCTCCTTCGCATCCTTGGAGGTCACCTGGGCGCCGAAGCCCACGGCCTTGGCGCGGACGCGCTGCTTGACGATCTCGTCGATGCCGACGAACGCGCCGCCGCAGATGAACAGGATGTTGCTGGTGTCCACCTGGATGAATTCCTGGTGCGGGTGCTTGCGTCCGCCTTGGGGCGGCACGTTGGCCACGGTGCCTTCGATGAGCTTGAGCAGGGCCTGCTGCACGCCTTCGCCGCTGACATCGCGCGTGATGCTGGGGTTCTCGCTTTTGCGGCCGATCTTGTCGATTTCGTCGATGAAGACGATGCCGCGCTGGGCGCGCTCGACGTCGTAGTTGGCCACCTGCAGCAGCTTGGTGAGGATGTTCTCCACGTCCTCGC
>DAOPYE010000124.1:0-6106 GCA_035352715.1 Holophaga sp.
ATCAGCGTGGAAAGCAGGAAATGGACTTGGTCTTCGAGTTTTTCGGGGCGAAGCATGGCGTTCCTCAGGAATCCACTATACCGGGCAGGGCTCCGCCCCGGGTCATGGCGGGGTCACGATTGATCGTTGGCGCCCCCTTCACAACATGCGCTGCAGCACCTCGTAGCTGCGAGCACCGTTCAGTTCGCGCAGCAAGCGATCCCGCAGTAGCAGGGTGATGCGGCGGGCGGTGTCGTCGCCTTCGGGATCCGGCGCGTTCTCCACGGGCAGGGTGCGAAGCAGCCGCAGATGCTCGCGGGCCCCGGCAGGCAGGGCTTCTGCGGGATCCACCGGCGTGCAAGCCGCACAGCACCAGCCGTGATCGTCGCTCAACAGCACCAGGGGGGCGGCGTCATTCCCGCACCGGCCGCAAAGCCGGGGATGGGGCAACAATCCGAGACAGTGCAGCAGCCAGTGTTCCGCATAGGCCAGGATGGCCATGGCGCGATCGGGGCTCTGCTTGAGCGCCCGGGCACAAGCGGATAGCAGCCGGAACAGGCGCTCGTCTTCCACCCCTTCCCGTGCCACGCGATCAAAGACATCGGCCAGACAGGCGATGACGAGATTCGATTCGAGATGCCCCAGCACCAGGGGCGAATGCTGCAGCTCGCAGCGCGTGATCCGGCGCAACTCGACATGCTCCTTGCCAAAGAACGTGACGCGCACCAGCCCAAGGGGCTCGAAGGCCGAGACCCACTTGGCCGCGGGCTTCTTGGCGCCTTTGGCGAGGCCCACCATCCGCTCGCCGTGTTCCGTCAGGAACGAGACGATCAATCCGCCCTCCTGGAAGGGCGTGGGGCGGAGCACGATGGCGGCGTGGGTGCGAAGCATGGATTTCCAGTATTCCCCAAGCAGGGGATTCACCGTGAAATAGACCTTCAACCCTCCGGAATTCCTGGGCTCTATAGCAGCAACGAGGGCAATCCCAGACCATAGGAGGCCATCATGAACACCCTCTTTTCTCTCACCCGCATCGCACTGGTCATCGGCGCCAGCCTGGCACCGGCCCTGGCTCAAACCGCAGCCCCCCAGGCCAAAGGTGGCCCCCAGGAAGGCCCGCGTCCCCACCACATGCGCTTTGCTGGCAAAGATGAAGCCGCCCGGGATGAAGCGATGTCCAAGCGGCTGAAGCTGACCGAGACCCAGAAAAAGAGCCTTAAGGACATCCGCGCAAAGCAGGCGGAAGCCCTCAAGGCCAAGTTCACGGCCGCCCAGGAAGCCCAGAAGGCCTTCCACGAAGCGCTGGCAAAGCCGGAGACGACGGACGACCAGCTCCGAACCTTGCACCAAAAAGCCGCCGACGCTCAATTCGAGATCCTGCGCGCCCACCGGGACACGCGCAACGCCATCCGCGCCCTGCTGACGCCGGAGCAGCGTGAGCAGTGGGCCCGCTTCGAGGGCTTCGAGATGGGACGCCGCATGGGCCATGGACCCGCGTTCGGTTCCGGCCACGCAGCCCCATGCCATCCCATGGGTGGCTGGCGCGGGCCTGGGCCCCGCCCTGAGCGTCACGACGGCGGGCACCAGGCCGCTGCGCCGCAAACCGAGCGGTAACCAATTTCGTTTCGGGAAACCGGTAGAGTGGGGGACGGAGCTCGTATGCGACCCGTCCCCCAACTTGTTCATGTCCTCCTGCTCGCCGTCAGCGTGTTCGTGCCAACGCTCGCGCGAACCCAGGAAACCATTCGGTTCCGCCAATGGATGATGGGCGTGGAATCCGGCGGCATGGAGATCCAGAACAGCCGTAACGAGGGTTCGGAACAGATCCGGACCCGTCAGTGGACGCGTCTGGAGCGCGCGCTGAGCCAGGATTCATCCACCGCCAAGGCCGTGATCGAACTGGGCGAAGAGGATACGGCGACGCGAAGCCCCAATGGCGAGCTGACCTTCCGATGGAAGGCGACCCTATCGGACGAGCCCATGGAAGGCGTCGCCAACTGGAATCCGAAGGCTCCGGGAAAGCTGCGCGTGGCCCCCAAGCATGGCGAGGCGCGAGAGCTGGACGTCCCCGAAGGCGCGCTGCTGTGGCCCGGTGACACCGAGGCGCGGCTGCGCGAGGCCGCCCGCCAGCGCCAGGCGATCCGCCTGATCGAATTCGCCTTTTCGGAACAGCAATGGACGCGCCTGGAGGCGGATCTGGTGGGGATGGATCCCCTGCCGGGATTTCCGGATGCAATCCACTACAAAGGCCAGGATCGAACCAAGGGCATGGCCATGGACATCGATCTTTGGATTTCGCCCCGCCACGGCGAGATCAAGCGACTGGCCCAACTCGCCGGCATCCCCCTGCTCATCCAGCGCGCAGAGCTTCCGGATCCCCGCATCTCCAACCAGGGCGGCCTTTTCGAACGGACCCTGGCCCAGCTGCCGCCCCATCCCTTCATGCTGTGGATGCCCGAAGCCACGCTGCGCTGGAATGGGAACCAGCGCCAGGAGCTTCCGGAGGATCCCCAGCAGACGCGGATCTCAGACGGCTGCTACCGCGTTCGCCGCGCCAGCTTGCCGGAAGGCCCCGAAGCGGAGGAACGCCCCATCAAGGGAAGCCCCAGCGCCGATGATGCGCCATTCCTGGCGTCCACCCCCCTGGTGCCCTTCCGGGATCCCGCCTTCGATGGCCTCCTGGCGCGCCTGAATGCGCCTGAAGGCGCCAGCCGTTGGGAATTGGCGCAGCGCGTAACTCATTTCGTCTACGACTGGATCACCCAGAAGGACATGACGGTGGGATTCGCCTCGGCCTTGGAGGTGGCCCATCACGCCAAGGGCGACTGCACCGAGCACGGCGTTCTGGCCGTGGCGCTTCTGCGCCGCCTGGGCGTTCCAGCCCGGGGCGTCGTGGGATGGGTGGGGCTGGAGAACATGGTCGGCCTTCATTTCTGGGTCGAATTCAAAACCGGCGGCCGCTGGATTCCCATCGATCCGACCTTTGATCTCGCCCTGGCCTCCTCCCTGCGTCTGAAGATGGGCACCACGGATCTGGCGGATCTGGGCAGCCTGGGCTGGGATACGGCAACCCTGAGCCTCGTAAACGGGAACTGGCGTCCAGAAGGCGCCTGGACCAGCAATCTTCGCCTCGAGGGAGACGGACTGATCGCCCCGGATGGCACGATTCTGAGGCTGCCGGGGGCCGCGTGGAAGCTTTCCGACGGCACCCTGCGCCTCGCCACCCCCGCCTGCGAACTGGAGGCGACCCTGCGCCCGGACGCGGCGCACCGCAGCGGCGCCCGCCTGCTCATGGGCGCACGAAGCGGAAGAAAAGGCTGGTTCGGCCCCAACCGCCAGCTTCACCTGGACGCCGGGGACGGCCGATGGCTGCTGTTCAGCGGCGTGAGCGAAAGCGAAGCCTTCCGCCTGCTGGATGACCTGGAGATCCGTCCGCGCTAATCCAGGTATTCCCGTTCCAGCCAGCGAACCGCGAAAAAGCCCAGAAGGCTGAAGACGCTGCTGAGGAACAGCGCGGTGAAGACGCCGACGAAATCGCCCAGCCACCAGCCGATCGAACCGCCGATGCTCATGCCGACCATATCCAGCAGGCGCTTCATGTTCAGCCCCGGGCTTGGTTCTGTTCACGATCCCGACAAAAGGCCTGAAGGGAGCGGTCGTAGCTCCGCTCACCCGCAGGGCTGAAGAAGCACCCAGGTATTTCGTTCGAGCGGCGGTGGTAGGCCACGCATTCACAGCAATGACCATGCCTGGAGCAGGGGTAGGTGCAAGAGCAAGCCGCAGTGTTGGCGTTCTGTGCGCAAGCCATGAAGTCCTCCGAACACGCTTCAAGCGTACAAAGAAAAGGCGGAACGTGATGTTCCGCCTTTTCCAGAAATCGATTCAAGCCATCAGTAGGTGACGACCTTCATCGTGTTCGTGGTGCCGGACTTCCACAGGGGCAGGCCCAGGGTCATGACGACCTTGTCGCCAGCCTGGATGCCGAAATCGCCCTTCAACTGCTCTTCGACGGAAGCCACCATCGCGTCGCTGGACTCCACGCGGTTGATGAGCATGGAGGTGACGTTGCGCATCAGGCCCATGCGGCGGGCAACCACGGGATTGGTGGTCGCGGCGATGACGGGCACGTTGGCGGACAGGCGGGAAACCATGCGGGCCACGCCACCGCCCTCGGTGAAGACGACGACGGCCTTGGCGCCGATCTCTTCGGCGGTGCGGCAGGCGGCGAAGGCGACGGAGACATCCGTCCGGCCGGTGATGGCGCTATCCAGGGAATCCGTCAGACGACCCATGCGGGGCTGGAAGTTGTCGTCGGCGTTTTCGGCAATGCGGTGCAGGTAGGTGACGGCGGCCACGGGGTTCTTGCCGGCGGCGCTCTCGGCGCTCAGCATCACGCCGTCCGTGCCATCCCAGATCGCATTGGCCACGTCGCTGGCTTCAGCGCGCGTGGGGGAGGCGTTCTCGATCATGCTCTCCAGCATCTGCGTGGCGGTGATGACCGGCTTCAAGGCCTGGCGGGTCTTCTTGATGATCATCTTCTGCAGGGCGGGAACCTTCTCGACGCCCAGTTCCACACCCAGATCGCCGCGGGCAACCATGATGCCGTAGGTCACCTTGATGATGTCATCGAGGTTGTCCAGAGCCTGGGGATGCTCGATCTTGGCGATGATGGGCTGGCTGCCGCCGTGGCTCTTGATGACTTCCTGCAACGTCTCGACATCCGAGGCGCGGCGCACGAAGCTCTGCGCGAAGAGATCGACGCCGGCTTCAACGCCCCACTTGGCGTCTTCCAAATCCTTGGGGGTCAGGGGGTTGAAGATGACATCCAGGCCGATGGGGTGGATGCCCTTGCGCTCCTTCAGCACGCCACCGATGACCACCTTCAGGGTCACCAGGCGCTCCTTGGCGTCGACCACTTCGAGCTTCAGCGCGCCATCGTCAATCAGCCAGGTCTGGCCGACGCGAGCACCCTGGAAGAGCTCGGGGTGAGGCAGAGGAGCTGACCAATCCAGCTTGCTGTCCTGGGGAGCCGCGTCGCCCACGGGATACAGGGCGCCGATGGAGCCCACGGCGATGTTGAAGGAAGGCTGGAACATGCCCAGGCGCCACTTGGGGCCCTGAAGATCCAGGAACACGGGGATCTTGCGGCCCAGTTCCTCGGAGATCCGGCGGATGCGCTCCAACGTGACGGCGCGCTCGTCGGCGCTGTTGTGGCTGGCGTTGATGCGGATCACGTCCGCCAGCTTCAGGATCTCACGCAGGCTTTCCTCGTTGTTCGAGGCGGGGCCCACCGTGATGACTAGCTTGGTCTTTCGCATTAGCGTTTCTCCTTCAGAGGCGAAGCGTTTTCCGCCAGGTTTTCCGCAGTTTTATCCACACCCAACGCAGATCTTCTCACAAAAACCCGCTTACGCTGACCGCGCCCTGAGTGCTACGTTGGTGGACCCGCAACCCATGAGGAGAACCCCCAATGCGCACGCAGTTGCATGAGCTTGTTGTCGAGATGGTGAGGAAGGGAATCCCCCTCGACATGGCCATGCGGGAGTTCGAACGCGCCTACTTGCGGCACGTGATCGCGGCCCACGATGGCAATCATAGCGCAGCCGCACGAGATTTGGGCATCCATCGCAACACCTTGGCGCGAAAACTTGAGCCGATCGCCCCTGCCCCATCCTTCATGTCAGGGACCAACGTTGCGAGGCCTTGTTAGGCCTTGTTAGCCCCGCCGGGCCTCGACCTTCAAAGCGCCCGCAGCAGGACAGCCTCAAGATCCGCTTTCAGCAGCTGGATGGGATTGCCTTTCATGCTGCTGGCCTGAAGCCCTTTCGCGGCCAGGCTTTCCACATCCGATCGCAGCACGCCGAAGCGGCCCAGGCCCGGGATGCGCAGCGTCTCGACGCATGCGGTAATCCAGGCGATCCCGTCCTCAGGCTGGGCATCCACGCGCCCCGTCAGGATCCGGGCCACTTCCGCATAGCGGCTCAGCCCCACAGCGGAAGCCCGGTCATCGCCCGCCCTCAGCTTCAGAATATTCAATGCCGTCACATGAGGCAGCAAGGCGGCGCAGGCGACGCCGTGGGGCACGGGCCTCAGGCCCCCCAGGGGCGCGGCCAGTCCGTGAACCGCT
>DAOPYE010000125.1:0-5863 GCA_035352715.1 Holophaga sp.
GCCTACTACGCGCACAATTTCTTCTTTGGTAACCAATTGATCCGCGCCACGGGCAAGGCGCGCACGGTCTACGAATTGCGGGACGCCGCGCTGGGCTTTCTCAACCTGCGCCCGCAGATCGCCTGACGCGCCCGCTTCTGCCAGGATGGGAGAAATCCACGAGGTTTCCATGATCCCCCTGAAGCGCATCGGATTCGTGAAGGAAGGCCCGCTGGCGGGCTGGTTCATTCAGGCCCAGGCGATGGAGACCCCGAAGGGCATTCTGGTGGCGCGAGCTCGCAATCGCCCCATGGACCAGACCCTGGTGCTGGATGGCATCTTCCCCACCCAGGAAGAGCTGGAGGCCTTCTTCGCCACCCAGGCGCCGGTGGTGGACTGGGACGCCTGATCACGCCGGACGCTGCGCCCGCTCCAGCAAAGATTCCAGCGCCTGGATGGCGAAGGCCCGCGCCCTGGGATCCCGCAGCACGCGGGCCGAGTGGTGGTACGCCAACGTGATGGCGCGCAGCTCGAACGCCAACTGTTCCGTATCCCGTCCGGCCGCCGCGAAGCTGGCGAAGAGCGCGACGCTGCGCGCCTGCGAAGCCCGCTGAAGCTTCAGCAGCGCCTCCCGCGGCGCGCCTTCCCGGTCATCAAACTCCACGCAGGCCCCCAGGATGGGGCAACCTCCGGGAAGATCCGGATCATCGATCCAGTCCATGGAACATCGCAACAGCGCCCGCAGGCGCTCTGGCCCCGACGCGTTCGAATCCACGCCCGCCGCGAGCCGCCGCTGGAAGCGCTCCGCCGCCCGTTCCAGCGTGGCCACCTGAAGCGCCTCCCGCGATCCAAAGTGGGCGAAGAGGCCGCTCTTGGAGAGCTTGAGCGCCGCCGCCAGGCCACCGATGGTCAGGCCCTCCAGGCCATCCCGGCTGGCCAGGCGCACCGCCTCGTCCAGAATTCGTTCCCGCGTATCCAATCCCTTCGCCGCCACACGCCCCCCACGCCCTGCTTCAGAAAATGGATCGTACCCCTTGCCATGGAATCGTATCGGCACAATCATTAACGAACGTTCGTTCTATTTTCGAGCGCTTACCTGGAGAGCCCCATGAGAACCCCTGAAAACCTGCGCCAATCCAGCCACTTCACCGCCGCCGATTTCGGCTCTCCCGCCCAGTGGGCGGAGTTCATCCTGGAACACCCCAAGCGGGGAAAGATGCCGGGCAAGGTGTTTCTGGGCCAGACTCTCCAGCTCACGGGAATGGAAGTCTCCCTGGGAAGCCTGGAACCCGGCGCGTCTGCGCCCTTCATGCACGCCCACAAGCAGAACGAGGAACTCTACCTGTTCCTTTCGGGCACCGGAGAGATGCAGGTGGACGAGACCCTCATCCCCCTGCGGGCGGGCAGCGCTGTGCGCGTCGCGCCTGCGGGTGTGCGCGCCTGGCACGCCACGGGCCACGAACCCCTCACGTTCATCGTGATCCAGGCCAAGGCCGAAAGCCTGGAGCAGGCGACCGCCAACGATGGCATCCTCTCGGATCGGGTCCTGCCCTGGTAAGGACCTAATTGAGGGACTGGCGAGGGCCTAAAAGGCGGCCCGCCTAGCTCTTGGCGCCCGAGCGCTCCATCCACTGGCGGATTCGGATGGCGTCGCCAAAGCGCGTCAGCTTGCCTGTGGAATCCAGCAGGACGATGACCACCGGCCGGTTGGCAACCTTGGCCTGCATCACCAGGCAGCGCCCCGCCTCGTCGATGAAGCCGGTCTTGGACAGGCCGATATCCCAGGAATGCGCGCGCACCAGGCGATTGGTGTTCACGAACTGGACCTCCCGCGGGCCGCGGCGACCCGCCGCGCGGATCGTCATCTCGTCGCGTGTGCTGAAATCCCGGATCGGCTGATAGGCGTAGGCCGCCTCCACCAGGCGCACCAGATCCTGCGCGCTGGCGACGTTGCCGCCGCTCAATCCGGCGGGGTCCTCAAAACGGGCGTGCGCCAGACCCAGCGCCCTGGCCTTGCCATTCATGGCCGCGACGAACGCACCCACGCCGCCGGGATAGTTGCGCCCCAAGGCGTGGGCGGCGCGGTTCTCGGAATTCATGAGGGCCAGCCCCAGCGCCTCCTCGCGCGTCAGCCGCGTGCCCACGGGCAGGCGCGACCGGCTGTGCCGCAGGATGTCCACGTCATCGTTCTCGATCTGCAGGGTTTCCTGCAGGTTCTGGCGCGCGTCCAGCACCACCATCGCCGTCATCAGCTTGGTGATGGATGCGATGGGGAGGATCTGCTCGGAACGTTTCTCCACCAGCGTCTTGCCCGTTGCCTGGTCCTGCACCAGGACGGAGGCGGACTGCAGCACCAGGCGCCCCGGCTCTGACTTAGGCAGGATCATGCTGACCTTGGAAACTTTCACCTTCGGCCTCGCGCGGCGCGAGACGACCCCGCGGACCATCCGACGCCCGGCCGCCTTGCGCGAGGGCTTCACATGCTTCTGGGACGCAGTGGACTGGGCGCTGGATTTCTTGACCTTGTGCCCCTTCGCATGGGCAGCAGAAAACACACAAGCACAGCCCAGAAACGCAATAGCCAACATCACAGGACGATTCATGTAGCGCATGAAGCCTCGCAAATACAAAACCACTCGTAATAGAGTGACACCATTGCGCTTCAGGTTTCAGCTTGCAATCGATTCCGCGATTTTTCCTTAGGATTTCAAGCAACTTTTCAGGGTTGCGGCCAACCCCTTCAAGGCATCTGCGGCGTGACTGCCCTTCCGCCAGGCCAGCACGATCGTCCGAAACGGCACCGGCGCGGCGATGGCACGGGTTGCCACAGGGGCACGACCCGTCTCCGTGGCCACCGCCAGACGCGGCAGCAGCGTCAATCCCGCCCCGCTGGCCACCATCTGGACCAGGGTCGGAAGGCTGGTCGCCCGATAGCCCAACTCCTCCACGCGCGTGCTGCCGCAGGCAGCCAGGGCCTGATCCCGCAGGCAGTGGCCATCCTCCAGCAGCAGCAGTCGCTCGCCCTCCAGTGCCTCCATGCGCACCGCGCCGCGCCCCTTGCTCAAGGGATGTCCCTTCGGCAGCGTGAGGACAAAGGGATCGCGGCCCAACACGGCGGTTTCCAGATCCTGAAGCTCCGCCTCCAGCGCCATCACGGCCCCATCCAGCCGCCCCTCCTGCAGCATCCTCACCAGCACCGGCGTGCGCTCTTCGGTCCACAGGGGGATGAGCGCGGCGTGGGCCTCGCGCAATCGCGGCGCGATCTCGGGCAGCAGATAGGGGGCCAGCGTCGGGATGACACCCAGCCGCATGGGGCCGGCCAGGGGATCCTGGAACTGCCGGGCCTGGCGCACCAGCTCTTCTGCTTCCAGCAGGATCTTGCGGCAGCGTGCGACCAGCACTTCGCCCGCGGGCGTCAGCAGCACGCCGCGGCGATCGCGCTCGAAGATCCGCACCCCCAGCGCGTCTTCCATCGTCGCGATCTGCGTGCTGAGCGAGGGCTGAACCACGGCGCAGGCCTCGGCGGCGCGATGGAAATTGCGGGTTTCGGCCACGGCCAGCACGTACTGAAGTTGGCGGAGCGTGATGGGCAGTGGAGCGGACATGGCAGCCTCGGGAACCCCCAAAGGGGCGTGGTACCCTTTCAACTTTGCACCAGGGAGCAAGATGTTCTCCATCGAAGAGATCCGCGCCATCCACGATCTGCCCATCCCCGAGCTGCTGTATCGCGCCGCCACCGTGCATCGCGCCCATTGGAACCCGATCGAGATCCAGCTCTGCACGCTGGATTCCATCAAGACCGGCGCCTGCCCAGAGGATTGTTCTTACTGCCCACAGAGCGCGAAGTACGACACCGGGGTGAAGCCCGAGCCGCTCAAGGAAAAGGCGCGGGTGCTGGAAGGTGCGCGGGCCGCGAAAGCCAACGGCAGCACGCGCTACTGCATGGGCGCATCCTGGCGCGAGGTGCGCGAGGGCGAGCAGTTCGAGCAGGTGCTGGATATCGTGCGCGAAGTGGCCGCCCTGGACATGGAAGTCTGCGTGACCCTCGGCATGCTGAACGCCGATCAGGCCAAGCGCCTGAAGGCCGCCGGATGCACGGTCTACAACCACAACTTGGACACCAGCCGCGCCTTTTACGAAACCATCATCAGCACCCACAAGTTCGAAGACCGCCTGCGCACCATCGCCGCCGTGCGCGAAGCGGGCCTGGAGGTCTGCTCGGGCGGCATCGTCGGCATGGGCGAAAAAGTAGATGACCGGATCCATTTCCTGCACGAACTGACCCTGCTGGATCCCCCCCCCGACAGCGTGCCCATCAACCAGCTCGTACCCGTGCCCGGCACGCCCCTGGCCGAATTGCCGCCCCCTGCGCCGCTGGAATTCATCCGCATGATCGCCACCGCGCGCATCCTGTTCCCCCAAAGCCGCGTGCGCCTCAGCGCCGGACGCACCGCCATGAGCGAAGAGATGCAGGCCCTGGCCTTCCTTGCGGGCGCCAATTCGATCTTCACCGGCGACAAACTGCTGGTGACCCCCAACCCCGGCGAGGGCCGCGATCATCAACTGCTTGCGACACTGGGGATGAAGGTAGAAAGATAGCGAGATACAAGACCAAGGAGCGGTCATGCCCGTTTGTCTACAAATGCTGCAAGGCCTCCTCACCCCGATCGTAGCGGTAATAACCACCTATATTGCCTGGCAACAATGGAAAACCAATCAGCGTAAGGTCGACCTTGATCGATATGACAGGAGACTAAAGGTCTACCAAGAGACAATTAAATACATTCAACAATTCAACCAAGACTTTAAAGTTCAACTACCAGATCTATATTCTTTTTATGTTGCAACAGCAGAGGCCGATTTTCTATTCTCGCCAGAAATCCGTGCCTATATTGATGAAATCTATTCACGCGCCCTAAAGCACCATGCCGCCAAATCTCAATATAGAGACAGTAATCAACCACCGATTGAAAACTACGACCACAAAGCTGTTTGTGCTGCCATGGAACAACAACAAGAATGGTTCATTGATCAACCAAAACATGTTCTATCGAAATTCAAAATATACTTAGATATTAGCCAATGAGCCCAATCCCTTGTTCAATATAAATTCCAACAACAAGTATCGAATTCATCCTTCCTTTGTCTCGATACGTCGTCCCCAAACATTCCACGGCTAAATGGGGGGTGTGTTTAACAGCTTTTGCCAGGCGCCGTCAGCAAGGACCATCCCATGTCGAACACCATCCACGAAACAATCCGTCTGGCAAGATCAATGAACCTGATCGCTGGCCAATTATTAAAGCTAGATTTGCCGATCGATCAACGGGAAACAGATCCAGATAAAGGTAAAATCTCACTAGGACTCAGCCTTCAAGCTTCAGAACTTGCGGCAAAATCCATACTCAGCACCATCGAATGGTCGAGAAGCAAGATCAGAAAGCACTTTAGCGATCATGACTTATACAAACTCCTCAATGCCGTAGAGTCTGAAATCCAAAAATCAAATAGCCCAAAATCCTTCATTTATCGCAACTTCTTACTCCAATGCGTCGAAGTTGATAATGTCAAATCAGAAAATACCATTGGGCACTTTTTATCCCGCCACTTCTCACATCCAAACAGCAGCCACCGTAATTATTTCTACTCAGATTGCACCACATTTTTAGCACCCAAACCATTTAACGCAATCCACGCCATCGCCGACAAACTTATCCACATTGCTCAGGATTTAGCCACCACCTAGCCATCAGCGCCACAGAGCCCTGTCCAACACTCCATACGATCCTTCTGTTCAAATCAGCCTCATTCCTCAATTCCCTCCGTCATTAGGCCGACTTCCGAATAGGTTCTTGATCCTTAGGCGGTGCCGCCATGCGACTTT
>DAOPYE010000126.1:0-5773 GCA_035352715.1 Holophaga sp.
GAACCAGGTACACCACGGACTTCGCATCTACAGGGAACCCATGGGCGGCGAAAGCCAGTTCGCCGATGAGGACATGAGGGATGCCAAGGTCCACCAAGACCCCATGGCATAGGCGCTCAGCCTCCCAGATGCTCGCTGGGGTCGATGGCGATTGGGACATGGGGAGCTGCCAGTGGATCTGGGGGAGAGCGGTCATGCGCTCAATTGCCGCACCCCTGGGGGTTCCAAGAATGAGGCTGGGGATTATCGAGAAACCCCACCCGGGGAGATGGGAGGAGTGCCTTGCACCTTGGGATGTCGTTGGAATCTAACAAAGTATTGAAAAATAAGCCAAATAGCCCGATATTTTGTTGCACCTCTGTTGCACCTTCCATGGCAAGATTGGGGCTTCAACCAACCACGGGAGTGGTGTTGCCAGCTCTTCGACATCGACTGGACAGATAGCGAAAACCCCCGTCAACACTAGGTTTCAGGGGGCATTTACTGGAGCCAACTATAGGACTCGAACCTACGACCTGCTGATTACGAATCAGCTGCTCTACCAGCTGAGCTAAGTTGGCCTTGCGTGCTGGTTGGCTGAATGCTTACTGGCTTGCATTCGGCCTGGATCCGCAGTGGGCAAGCCCGCCGGGAAAAAGGATCATAGCGTGCGGGGGGCGTTTTGCCAAGCGAGGTCCTGGGTTCAATTTCTGGATCAACCCTGTGGTGGCGCGGGTGGTCTGTGTTTATTGGCCAGTTGATTTGAAATACGGGCTGTTCACCCAGAAGCCCAAAAAGAATGTCGGCAGTCCTTCGATCGGATGCCCCGCGACTTTGTGTGGAGCGTGTGCTTCAGCATCGACGCAGCCTGCGTCCCCGGCCTTGAGAGGATGATTTTGTCTCGCCGAGAGGTCCAGCTCGGTTCTACTGCTGGATGACAGCACCCAATCTCTTGTGGGTTTTGTGAAAGGTGTGAATGACATGACTCGCATGAAACGGTTCACGAACATCGTGTTGCTGGTGCCCGCGCTTGCATCGGTGATCGGCGGCGGCGCGCTTGTCGCTGAGGAGGCGAAGGCGTCGGTAGAGCAGGCGGGGGCGCAGAAGCCGCGCGTCGTTCTGACGGCCGATCATGATCATGCGCGCCTGATGAAGCTGCTGGGGGTCACGACCATGCGGCCTGGAGCGGATCCGAACAAACCGAATTCGCCCAACGCGCCGAACTATGACGAGGCGAAGTCCACGCCCTTTCCCACGCTGCCGGAAGTCCTGCGGTTCAAGGACGGGCGTCCGGTGCGCACGCCGCTGGAATGGCGCCAGCGCCGACTGGAGCTTCTGGAGGACTTCGATCGCGAGGTCTACGGACGCACCCCCGAAAACGCCCCGGCGGTCCATTGGCAGAAGGTGGATTCCAAGCCCGAGAAAATGGGCGCGCAGGATGTCATCACCACAACCTATCTCGGTCGTGTCGACAACTCGGCTTATCCTTCCATCAAAGTCGAAATTGAGATGGTGTTGATGACGCCGGCAGCGGCCAAGGATCCGGTCCCGGTGGTGCTCAGCTACTCGTTTCCCCGCGCAATGATGAGTCGCTTCCCCAAGCCGCCTGGACCTTCGTGGCAGGAGCAGATGATCGCCAAGGGGTGGGGCAGCGCCGAGATCTATCCCACTTCCTACCAGGCGGACAATGGAGGTGGACTGACCGACGGCATCATCGGGTTGGTCAACAAGGGCCAGCCGAGGAAGCTGGATGATTGGGGCACCCTGAAGGCCTGGGCCTGGGGAGCCAGCCGCGCCCTGGACTGCCTGGAGAAGGAGCCTCGCGTCAATCCTCGCATGGTTGGCATTGAAGGGCTTTCCCGCTATGGGAAAACTGCTTTGGTGACCATGGCCTACGACGAGCGCTTCGCCATCGGCTTCATCGGTTCTTCCGGTTGCGGTGGCGCGAAGATCCACCGGCGCGACTTCGGCGAGAAGGTGGAAAACCTCGCCAGCGCTGGGGAGTACCACTGGATGGCCGGCAACTACATCAAGTACGGAAGCTCGCTGACGTGGAACGATCTGCCCGTGGATGCTCACGAACTCATCGCGCTTTGCGCCCCCCGGCCGGTTTTCGTGGGCGGCGGCGCGCCCAATGTCGAGGGACAGTGGGTTGATCAGCGCGGAACCTTCCTGGCCACGGTCGCGGCGGGTCCGGTCTATCGCCTGCTGGGCGCCAAGGATCTCGGCACCTCCACCATGCCCGCCATCAATGTTCCCCTGATCTCGGGCGACCTCGCCTGGCGGCAGCACGATGGCGGTCACACCAATGTCCCCAACTGGCCGACCTTCCTTGAATTCGCCTCGCGCTACGCCTGGCCAGCGGCCAAGTAGTTCCGTCGTCCTTGCTTTCGGCTCCCCATCCTCGATCCGGCTGGATCCGGGGATGGGGAGTCGGCTGTTTTGGCCCATCCTCCCATCCAGAGGGGGATCCGGGGGCCCGATTCAGCTATCCTAGAAGATCTGTGCCGGGCTCCGAACCGGTGGCTGGCGCAGGAATATCGACGCGGCGTTTCCTGGAGCCAGGAAGCCGAACCATCGTCCACGAAACATCCTGAGGGAGATCGCCCATGGACCAAGCCATCCTTGCGAAACACGACGCCGAAAAGCGGAATTCGCCCTTCGAGCGCTTCCTGCGCGCGCTGCCCGTCTCTGTGACGGATGTCTTCCTGAACGGCAAGGCCATTCAGGCCGCTTCCTTCAAGGAAACGGGCGAGACGCTGATCACGCCCGATACCGAGCAGGTCTCTGCCTACTTCCCCAACACCATGAAGAACCACGCCAACAAGGTGCTGGAAACCGTCAAGGGCGGCGTGGCCCCCGTCAGCGGCAAGAAGGTGCTGGTGCTCTTTTCCGGCGGCCCCGCGGCCGGCGGCAACAACGTGCTGGTGGGCCTCTACAAGGCGCTTTGCCCCGCGAACAAGCTGTTTGGCGTGAAGGCGGGCCCCGGCGGTCTGCTGAAGGGCCAGACCTTCGAGATCACCGAGGAAGGCGCCAAGTCCGTTCTGAACCTGGGCGGCTTTGATTTCCTGGGCAGCGATCGCACCAAGATCGAATCGGACGAGCAGTTCGAGCTGGTCAAGAAGGTCTGCAAGGAACAGGCGGTCGATGCCATCGTCATCGTCGGCGGCGACGACTCCAACACGAACGCCGGATTCCTGGCCGAGAAGCTCTTCACGGGCATCCACGCGGATGGCCGCGGCGTGCAGGTCATCGGCGTGCCCAAGACCATCGACGGTGATCTGCAGGTTGGCAAGCATCTGCCCATCTCCTTCGGCTTCGACACGGCGACCAAGATCTACGCCGAGACCATCGGCAACATCGCCCAGGACACGCCCTCCAGCCGCAAGTACTACCACTTCATCAAGATCATGGGCCGCAGCGCCTCCCACGTCGCCCTGGGCGCCGCCGCGCTGGTGCGCCCCACCATCGTGCTGATCAGCGAAGAAGTGGAAGCCAAGGCCAAGAGCCTGGACCAGATCGTCACCGAAATCGCGACGGTCGCCGCCCAGCGCGCCACCAAGGGCATCGCCCACGGCGTGGTCGTGATCCCTGAAGGGCTCATCGAGTTCATCCCCGAGTTCAAGTCCCTCATCGCCGAGCTGAATCCCGCCCTGGATCGCCTGAAGGACAAGCTGGAAGGCGCCAGCCTGGAGCAGAAGAAGACCATCGTTCGCGATAGCCTGACGGATGCCTCCAAGGCCACGCTGGACAGCCTGCCGGAAGCCTTCCGCACCATGCTGCTGCTGGATCGCGATAGCCACGGCAATCTGCCCGTGAGCCAGATCGAGACCGAGAAGCTGCTGATGGAGCTGGTCGCCGACAAGGTGAAGGCCATGCAGGCCGCGTCCGAGAGCTTCCCCGTCATCAAGGCCTTCAGCGCCGATGAACTGGCCGCTTTCAAGAAATACAAGTTCGGCAGCCTGAACCACTTCCTGGGCTACGAGGGCCGCTGCGGCGCGCCCACCAAGTTCGATATGGCCTTCTGCCTGAACCTGGGCCTGGTGGCTGGCAGCCTGATCCTGGCGGGCAAGACCGGCTACATGGCCGCTGTCACCGATCTGGATAAGGGCGGACGTGGCCTGGCCATCCCCATCACCGGCCTAATGAACATCGAGCAGCGCGGCGCCAAGAAGAAGGTCGTCATCAAGAAGGCGCTGGTGGAACTCGATTCCCCCGCGTTCAAGCACCTGCAGGCGGTGCGCGAGGTGTGGGCTTCGGCCGATTACTTCCAGTCCCCCGGCCCCCGTCAGTATTCCGGTCCTGTGGATGTCACCGATAACGGTCCCGTCATCTCGATGATGAATCAGGGCTACACCACGTACACCTACAACCTGGGTCAGACGGTTTCGGTTTTCTAGGTTCGTGAATGTCACACGACGGCCCATCTCGGATTCCGGGATGGGCCGTTCGCTTTTTGGGGTGAGCGCGCCATGGGCGATTTGAGACAGTGCTTGTCGAATCTGCGTGATTTGAGCGGTGATGCGGTCCTGCTCACCCGCCTTGCGCCCGAGGGGGGACGCTGGATCCTGCCCAGTCGGGAAACGGTGACGGTGCCCGAGCTGCCGGACGAATTGCCCCAGGCGCTGATCTGGGCCGAAGCGCGCGCGGCCCACGCGCAAGGGACGCCGCGCCACGTCCAGGCCGCCGGGATCTCGTGCCTGCTGGAGCCCGTCGCGCCTGGGCGCTTGGCGCCCTGGATGCACTTCGCGCTGCAGCTTCAGGCGCAGGGCAAGCCCGGCGTGACGGCCGTGATTGCTTCGGCAGACGGCGGCTCCAAAGGCGAATGGCCCTATCAGGTGGGCGATACCTTCGCCCTGGACGCACACAGCCACGGCCTGGTGCCACTGGAGAATGCGCTGAACATCGCGCTGCACCGCCAGAGCCAAGCCCTGCTGGGGACCGGCGAGACCCGGCTGGCATCCGTGGATCTTCCGGGTGGGCGCCTGACGCTGCTCTTCGAATCCTTCTGACGCTTCCTTCTGGCGCTGCCCTAGCCTTCCCTCCGCGAGATGCCAAAACGAGCTTGGCCGCCTCCGAAAATCGAGGCGGCCAAGCATGAGGTCGTTTCAGCCCAATGGGCTTTATTCGTTATCTCCCCCGGTGACCACCGTGGCTTCGGTTACCACCTGGGCCGAGGTCTTGTCGTCCCAGACCCATTCGGCCACTTCTGGCAGATCCTCGCCGTGCGCGCGGGCGTAGGTGGTGGCGCGGATACGGGCGTCCTGCATCTCCTGGATGAGCCCTGCGTAGCGCGCTGCGAGGCCGGGCACCCGCTCCAGCACATCGATGACCAGCCGGTAGCGGTCGAGGTCGTTCACCATGACCATATCGAACGGCGTCGTCGTGCCCCCTTCTTCCTTGAAGCCGCGGACATGGATGTTCTCGTGCCCGTTGCGCCGGTAGGTCAGCCTGTGGATGAGCGTGGGATAGCCGTGGTACGCGAAGATGACGGGCTTATCCACGGTGAAAATGGCGTCGAACTCGGTGTCATTGATTCCGTGCGGATGCTCCTTGGGATCCTGCAGCCGCATGAGGTCGACGACGTTGACGAAGCGGACCTTCAGGTGGGGAAGCTTTTCGCGCAGGATCTTCGCTGCGGCCAGGGCTTCGAGCGTGGGCACGTCGCCCGCGGAAGCGATGACGACATCGGGCTCGTCTCCGGCGACCTCGGTCCCGGCCCAGTGCCAGATGCCCAGGCCCCGTTTGAAGTGCAGGCGCGCCTCTTCCATGCTCAGGAATTGGGGCGCGGGTT
>DAOPYE010000127.1:0-5689 GCA_035352715.1 Holophaga sp.
CTGTTGCTATGGAAGAGCGCGAGGAATCTGGATTCAGGGATGGGTTTCACGATGTAGGTTCCCCACCGTTGCTGAATCTGCGGCAGGAAGTCCGCCACCAGATCGTTGTTGGGGAAGTCTCGGACCAGGGCCACCATGTGCCGTTCAAAGCGGATGACGCCGCCGCGCCTGCGCCAGCGCTGCGTGTTCAGCGTCTCCGCGTAGCTCGCCTTGTATCCCAGCTTGCGCGCGCAGGCGACGTAGAGCGCCGTGAGGGAGAGGCAGTTGGCCTTTCGGTCCCGCCAGACCTCGGGGACGGTTCGGGTGTAGCTTGAGTCGTACTGGATGCCCAGCCCGCCTTTCTCCACGGGTGCGTGGATGGCCTGGATCAGCAGCTGAAGCTGGCTGTGGCGGGAGGAATACTGGCGCGCGGTTTGCGGTGCCATGGCGCGCTGGGCGAAGAGCTCAAGCTCCAGGGGCAGCTTCAAGGTGTCTTCTTCCCCGTGCAGCGTCTGGAACGAGAACAAGCCGATCAAGGCGCACAGACAGGCGGGGAACAGGTGCCTCAACCGCAAAGGAGCCTCCACGCATCGGTCCATCAGGGGGGAATTCCACTGGATGGACCACCACTCGGGTGTGGATGAAATGTATACCCAAGGCCCGGAAGTCGTCCAAACATTCCCGTTTGGCCGCTGCCGATGAGCTGGGGCCCATGACTGACCGCGCTGCCCACGAAGGCGCGCGTCATGGTGATGGAGCGGTCTCTTTCAAGAGGCGCAGGGCGTCCTCGTAGATTTCCCGCTCACCGGGCTGAGCCTGGCGGCGGGCCTCTTCAAGACTCTTCATGGCTTCATCCCGTTTGCCTTGGAGCAGCTTGATGCGAGCCAGGACCAACTGGAATTCGGGTTCGTGCTTCTGGAGACGAAGGGCGTCGGCGATGTGATCCAGCGCCTCGTCCAGCTTCCCGGATCCGAGGGATTCTTCGGCCAGGAAGGCGTGGAAGTAGGGATCCTGGCGTCTGAGCTTCAGGGTGATGCGCCGAATCTCGGCGGTTTCGCGCAGCCGCCCCTGTTCCCGCAGCAGGTTTTCCAGGTTGCCCAGGGCTGAAATATCCCTGGCGTTCAGCTTCAGGGCCTTGCGGTACGAGGTCTCGGCCTCCAGCTTCTCGCCCTTGGTCTTCATGACGACGCCGCGCGTGTTCCATCCCACGCTGGAAGTGGGGTCGATATCCAAAGAAGCCTGGGCTTCAAGGAGGGCTCCATCCTTGTCTCCCTGTTCCAGGAGTTCTGCGGCGCGGTTGCTGTGGTAGAGCGCCCGTACGCGGGATTCGGGCAGGATGGTGACAACGTAGACGCCGAATCGCTTGCGGGGCTGGGGCAGGAAGTCAGCCACCAGATCCCCGTTGGCGCCATCCCTTACCACGGCGACCATGTGGCGTTCAAAGCGGATCACGTTGTTCACGCGCCGCCAGCGCTGGCTGTTCTCCACCTCGGCGTACTGGGCGTTCATGTCCATGGCCCGGGCGCAGGCAATGTAAATCGCCGTGAGCGAAAGGCAGTTCGCCTTGCGATCGCGCCAGGCTTCCGCCAGGGTCCGCGTGGGACTGGCTTCGTAGCGCATGCCCAGGCCGCCGGATTCCGGCGCCTCCTGCAGTGTTGCGATCAGCTTTCTCAGGCGCGCCTGGCTGGTTGGTTCAGAGCGCGCCACCTTCCGGGCGAACTCGATGAGTTGGGGAGGCGCGGCCAGAGGATCGGTGATGGGCGGGGTGGTGGATGGAGGCGGGGCGACGGCCGGATCGCTCGCCGCCAAGGTGCAGGCGATGAAGCCGATCAGGATCGCCTGGAACAGCCTCATGAACGCCTCCGTGCCTAGAACATAGACGATGTCCGACTCGCCACAAGGCGCAGATGGGTTTCCGGCCGGTTAGGATCAAGGCGGGAGGATCCATGGTTCGAGCGGTCGTCTGCGCTTATTCGCCCGTGGGGCACGAGGCCCTGGCGGGGCTGCTGGAAGCCGGTATCGAAGTGGCCGCGCTCTACACCTATCCGCAGGGTCCGGACGAGGCCTGGTTCACGCCGCCGGCCACGCTGGCCGCCGCTCACGGTATTCCCGTCCGCATGCAGCCGCGCTTCAACGAGGATCGCGTCTACCAGGACATCCAGGCCCTGAATCCGGACTTCCTGTTCAGCTTCTACTTCCGCGAGATGATCCAGGCCCGTTTCCTCGAGTTGCCGCGCCTGGGTGCCTTCAATCTCCATGGCTCCCTGCTGCCCCATTACCGCGGCCGCGCGCCCATCAACTGGGTGCTGGTCAAGGGAGAACGTGAAACGGGCGTGACGCTGCACGCCATGACGCCCAAGCCCGATGACGGCCACATCATCGCGCAGGCCCGGCTGCCCATAGCCTGGGACGAGACGGCCCTGAGCCTGACACGCAAGGCCGCCATAGCCGGCCGGAAGTTGGTACGAGATGTGGTGCCGCAGTTGGTGGACGGTTCAGCGTCGCGCATCGACCAGAAGACGCTGGCGCCTTCCACCTATTTCGGTGGACGCAAACCCGCGGATTCACGCCTCGATTGCTCGATGAGCGTGCAGGAGGCTTTCAATCAGATCCGCGCT
This sequence comes from Holophaga sp., assembly GCA_035352715.1. Lineage (GTDB taxonomy): Bacteria > Acidobacteriota > Holophagae > Holophagales > Holophagaceae > DAOPYE01. The sequence continues at coordinate 2,598 of DAOPYE010000127.1, forward strand.
GTGGCCGACCCCTGGCCCAATGCGTTCCTTGAGAACGCGCGCGGTGTCCTGAAAGTGGCCTGGGCCATCCCATCCCATGAGGCCTGCCCTCCGGGGCACTGGCGGGACACGGGCGAGGGCCTTGTACTGGGCTTTGCCGACGGCGCACTGCGGATTGTCGCGCTGCGCTGGCAGGAAGAACGCAGCGAGCGTCCGTCGGATCACGCGGCATGGCTGAACGCCATGGACATCTCCCAGGCCAAGGGATAAGATCGCGCAACGATCCGCAAGGAACATCATCAGCGAGGGAAAAATGCGCAAAACCGCTTTGCTTCTGCTCGTCCCATGCCTGCTTTGCGCCGCGCCGAGGCGTCATCGCACCAGTGGTCCCGTCAGCTCGGCCAAAGAGGCCAAGGCCATCGCCGAGCAGGAGACCGGCGGACTGCCCATCAGCGCTCGCCGCATCCCGCTGAATGCTGCTTCCGGCGGTTGGGAGGTGGACGTCCACATGCCCAAGGACGATCGCGGCTGGCGTTGCGTCATCGACAACGATACGCACATGGTCCGAACCAAGGAGCACATTCCCAATCCGCCCTGCAAGGGCCGCCGCTGAGTCACAGGCGCGCCGCCGATGGTCGGCGGAAAGCCGCCTTTGAGCGAAATCGCCCCGCTTGCCTTGACCGGCTGCGTACACTGGATTTCGGCCGCGTGCCGCTGAAGGAGGCCTTCATGGGTCTGATGGACTGGGGCAAAGCCCAATTCATTGAAATCATCGAGTGGCTCGATGATTCCAACGACATCCTGGCGTGGCGTTTTCCCGTGCGGAACCAGGAGATCAAGAACAATGCGCAGCTCGTGGTGCGCGAAAGCCAGGAAGCCACCTTCGTCAGCGAGGGCCAGTTCACGGACACCTTCCAGCCGGGCACGCACACGCTTTCCAGCCGGAACATGCCCATCCTGGCCGATCTGAAGGGCTGGAAATATGGCTTCGAAAGCCCCTTCAAGTCCGAGGTCTACTTCACCAACACCCGGCTCTACAACGATCTGGGTTGGGGCACGCCGAATCCCATCATGATGCGCGACGCCGATTTCGGCGTGCTGCGCATCCGCGCCTTTGGCATCTATTCCATCCGCGTGAAGGATTCCAAGAAGTTCCTGAAGGAGCTGGTGGGCACCAACGGCGTCTACACCAAGGACGACATCACCGAACAGTTGCGCAAGAGCTTGGTCAGCAAGTTCACGGATGTGCTGGGCGAGGCCAAGATCCCCGCCCTGGATTTGGCCGCGAATTACGAGGAGCTCTCCGAGCTGCTGCGCCAGAAGATGGATCCCGAATTCCAGACCATGGGCCTGGAATGCAGCAAGCTGTTCATCGAGAACATCAGCCTGCCGGAAGAGGTCGAGGCCATGATGGACAAGCGCACCAGCGTGGGCCTGATGGCCCCCGTCATGGGTGCCTACACCCAGATGCAGGTGGCCGATTCCATTCCCTTGGCTGCCCAGAATTCCGGCGGCATGGCCGGCATGGGCATGGGGCTGGGCATGGGCGTCGGCATGGGCAACATGATGGGCGCGCAGATGGGGGGCGCCATGCAGCAGATGGGCCAGGCACCGTTCCCGGCCGGGACGGCCCCTTCAGCTCCGGCCGCACCCGCCGCTCCCGCAAAGACCCTGAAGGAAGAGCTGACCGATCTGAAGGATCTCTTCGATAGCCAGCTCATCAGCCAGGCGGAATATGACGCCCAGCGCGCCAACATCATGAAGAAGCACGGCATGGGACAGTAGCTGTCTCGAACGGCTTGAACGGCAAAAGGCGTCCGGTCCCCCCGGACGCTTTTTGCATTGCTATGCTGGCTGCAAGGAGGCTGCCATGAAGCTGCTTTCATCCCTTGTGTTATGTGTGGCGTGCCTATCGACCTGCCTTCCGCTCTCCGCCCAGTTCGTGCGCGCGAAGGGCCGCGAGTTTGTGGACGCCAAGGGGCAGGTCCTGCACCTGAAGGGGACCAACCTGGGCAACTGGATGGTGCCCGAGGGCTACATGTGGCGCCTGGACGGCGCCCAGTCCCCGCGGGAGATCGAAGCCCTCACCGAGACGCTGCTCGGACCCGAGAAGGCCGAGGCGTTCTGGAAGGAATACCGCGAGCGCTACATCACTGAAGCAGATATCGATTTCCTTGCGCGCAGTGGCTCCAACGTCCTGCGTGTGCCGATGCACTACAAGTTCTTCAATTCGGAGCAGGGCGAAGGCTTCCGTCTGCTGGATCGACTGGTGGGCTGGAGCCGCAAGGCCGGGTTGCATCTCATTCTCGATATGCACTGCGCCCCTGGTGGGCAGACCGGCACGAACATCGACGATAGCCGCGGCTACCCCTGGCTTTTCGAAAGCCCCCGGGCCCAGGCCCAGCTTGCGGAAACATGGTGCAGGATTGCGCGACACTACCGCGATGAACCCGTGATCCTGGGCTTCGATCTGATGAACGAGCCCATCCCGCACTACCCCCAGCTGGCGAAGCTCAATACGGCACTGGAGCCGCTCTACCGCAGGCTGGTTCGGGAGATTCGCGCCGTGGATCCCAACCACGTGCTGATCCTTACGGGTGCGCAGTGGGGTACGAATTTCAAGGTGCTGGGCCCGCCCTTTGCCGAGAACCTCGCCTACACCTTCCACCGCTACTGGATGCCGCCAACCCTGGAGTGCATCCAGGAATACCTGGATTTCCGCGATCGCTACAACGTGCCCATGTGGATGGGCGAATCCGGCGAGAACAAGGACGAGTGGGTGGCCGCCTTCCGCAAGCTGCTGGACGAGCAGCAGGTGGGGTGGACGTTCTGGCCCTACAAGAAGATGGATGGCGAATCCGGCATCGCCCAGTTCAAGCACCCGATCCACTGGGATGCCATCGCCGCCTTTGCCAAGGCGCCCACGGGAACCGGACAGGCCGAGAAGACCTTGGCTGTTCGCCCGGCGCAGATCCTCATCGAGGAATCCTTCGCCGATCTGCTGGAGCAGATCCGCTTCGCCAACATCCAGCCCAACCTCGGCTACATCAAGGCCCTGGGCATGGTGCCGCCGAAGGCCGCGGGCTCAACTGTGCCTTGATTCGGCCCTGATC
>DAOPYE010000128.1:0-5456 GCA_035352715.1 Holophaga sp.
CTACGGCCTGCGGCGCCTTCCTTCCCATGCTCGCCCGGCGCTCCCAGCGCGGGCAGTTATTATTTACGGACTAGCTCAAGGTCTCAGCGAGACGGAACGCCCACCGGCATCAAACGATCACCTTCCCGGGGTTGAAGATGCCGCTGGGATCCACCGCGCGCTTGATGCTGCGCAGCATCTGGACGTGAAAGGGATCCGCCAGCTCCAGGAAGGCGTCGCGCTTGGCCAGACCGATGCCGTGCTCCCCGGTGAGCGTTCCGCCCAGGGAGACACTCGCGCGGAAAATAGACATCAACTGTCCATTCAATATCGTGGCGTCCGTTTCTCCCGCCGCCAGGAGGTTCACGTGCAGGTTGCCGTCGCCGAGGTGTCCGTAAGCAACGACGGGGAGCCCCGCTCGCGCCACCTGATCGAAGAACCCGCGGACCTGGGAGCGCGGCACCACGATATCCTCGCTGACCTTTCTCGGGAACTGCTCCTTGAGGACCACAGAGGTCATGCGGCGCACGGACCAGAGGGCTTCTCGCTGATGCTCGTCCGTTGCGGTCTGCAGTTCCTCCGCCACGGGGCCCAGCACATCGAGCAGGCCTTCCAGGAAGGTCTCCGAATGGCAGCTGGTGTCATCGAATTCCAGCAGGGCCAGGGCTTCGCCGGGCATGCGGCGACCGGCCTCGGGACCGAACCGGCGCACCAGATCCAGCACGGCCGGATCCCAGAATTCGAACGCGGAAGGCAGGTACCCTGCCGCGAGCAGCGCGGCGGGAAGATCCAGCAGGGCGCGCCATTCCTTCACGGGCAGCAGCAGGGTCAGATGCTGGGTGGGCCGCGGCATCAGGCGCACGGTGGCCCGGGTCATGATCCCGAAGATGCCCTCGCTGCCGATCAGCAGTTGCGCCAAATTCGGGCCCGCGTTGTTCTTCACCGTGGGGATGCCGAAGGTGTGGATCTCGCCATCCTCCATCAGCGCGTCCACGGACAGCACCCAATGGCGCGTCATGCCGTACTTGGCGGCACAGGGGCCGCCCGCGTTGGTGGCCAGCGTGCCCCCGAACGAGCACTGATCCCACGAATTGGGATCCGGCGCGTAGAACAGCCGCTCCGCCAGCGCAGCGGCCTTCACGTCGCGCAGCATCGCGCTGACCGGCGCGGTGAGCGCCATATCCGAATGGCTGACCTGGATGGCGCCGGGCCATTCGCCCATATCCACCACGATCGCGCGGCCCAGAGGCGTGCAGCCCCCGGCCTTGCCCGTACCCGTTCCCCGCGGCACCAGCGTCAGGCCCTCGCCCTTGGCGAGACGGACCAGTTCCCGCAGGGCCGCCGGGCCATGGGGTTTCACCACGGCCAGGGGCAGATCCCCCACGATGTGAGACTCATCCAGACGGAAGGCCTCCAGCTGTTCCGGCAGCCTGAGCACGGTGGCTTCGGGAATACGGTTCAAGACATCCATATCCCCAGTGTGAGAGGGCGAAGGCCCGGAATCCAGCACCCGGTTTCCAGGCCTTTCTTGGCAAGCCCGGGAGCCTCCTCGTCTGGCACCGAAAGGTGCCTGGGATCACAGTCGGCGAAGGTGAGCGGCCACCGGATAATCCCCCCTTGTCCCATGCCCCATCCGTGGGTTCAATCAATCGGAAATATTGTCCCCATTGAAGAACTCATCCAACCAAGACCATCCCCCGAAACCTAATCCATGGAACGACACGAGTCCCCAAGCCCCCTTGGACACGGAATCATCTTATGGATGACGGGGCTTGCCATCCTGATGATCGGGTCGATCCTGGGTGCCGGCTATGCCTCGTGGCAGCGCGTTCATGGCCTGGAACGCCCTGTCGCCCTGGAAGCGCTCTCCGCGGCCCACGATCCCCATTTGCGCCTTCATGAGCTGAATATTTTCTGTTTCGATACGGAGCGCATGTCGATCGGCCGCATCAACCAGGGCCATGAGGCGTGGTACGAAATCCGGACACAGGACCCTTCCCGCAGCAAAGTCCTGGGGGCGGCGCTGCTCCGCAAAATGTCCGTGGACGCTACGGGCGTGCTCGAGCTGCGATGGCGCGCCAGGAACTCCGCCAACCGGATCGACCTGAACCTGATCGAGAAGGCCAAGCCGGGAAGTCGCCTGGGGCCTGTTTTCACGAGGACGGCAGACCCCATCGACGGCATGCGCTGGGAACGCTCTCTCTACGCCGTCACGGAGTTCCAGCCCTCGCAATTCCAGGACATCGCCACCCTGGGCAACGCAAAGATCATACAGCCTCAGAAGTTGGCCCAGCTCGATATCGTCATCCTGCCTGGAGACGATTTCCGCCTGGACATCCAGAGCATCCGGATGACCTGGGATCCCCACCGACGCTGGATCCTGGGATGCACCGGGCTGCTGGCCCTGGCCCTCCTGAGCACGCTGGCCGGGGGATTTGGAAAGCAGCTGATGAGCGTGGATTTCCCCAATGGCCTGATCGGAGCCGCCCTCACCAGTCGCCTGTCCCTGCTGCTCACCTTGATCTACTGGTCCATCATCATCGGGCATGGACGAGACCCCGGCACCCTGAGCGCCAGCATCGCGCTGGCCTTCGGAAGCGTCCTCGCGTCGCTCCCGGGAGCCTTTCAATTCACCCCGGCCATCCGCCATCGGCTGTGGGGCATCCGGAACCTGCTGGTCTGGGGCCTTGCCATCGCCCTCGGGCTCAACCTCGATATCTTTTCGACCAGTATGGGGGCCCTCATCACCCTGATGCCTTCGCTGGAATCCAGGGATCGGCGAATCTTCTTTGTCAACGGCCTGGGAGTGATCATCGGGCTGTTCGCCACCCTCCCCTTCGAAATGGCGGGCAACCGCATTCTGCCGGCCCTCCTTGCGTCGGCCGTCGTCGCCGCAGCCCTGATCTTCATGGAGCGGATCGGCTTTGCGAGATCCAAAGGCAGCACGGCCAGTGTGCTGAAGCTGTATGAAGGACTCTTTCATCACAGCCCGGATGCCATCTTCATCTGCGACAAGACCTTCAGGCTCCAGACCCTCAACCCCGGCTTCCTGCAGCTCACCCAGCGCAGGCCCGAGGAACTGAAGGGCATGGATTTCCGGACCCTGATCCACGAGGACGATGTTCCCGCCCTGGAGCAGCCCTGGGCTCCCGAGGAGGAATCCCGGAGTCTGGTCATTCGGTACCGAAGCGTGGGGAAGATGCGCCACACGCTGACGCGGATCCAGCAGTTGGTCGAGCAGGGCGAGGCCTATGGATTCCAGGCCATCTCGGCGGATATCACCCACGAGAAGGAACTCGAGGAAGAGCTGAGGGCCACCAACGAACGCCTGTTCAACCTCTCCCGCGAGGACGGGCTGACCGGTGTCGCGAACCGCCGGGCCTTTGATGAACACCTGGAGCAGGAATGGCAGCGTGCCACCCGGCACCACAGCGCCCTGGCGGTTGCCATCGTTGATATCGATTTTTTCAAAACATACAACGACACCTATGGACACCCTGCTGGGGATGCCTGCCTTCAGCAGGTGGCTGCCGTGCTGACACACTTCAGCCGACGCGGCGGGGAGTTGCTGGCCCGGTACGGCGGTGAGGAATTCGCCTACATCTTCCCGCTGCTGAGCCCCGAGGCTGTCAAGCAGATCTGTGAGCAGATCCTGGTGGCGATAGATGTGCTCGCCATTCCCCACAAGGCGTCGGGAGCCGCCCCCACGGTCAGCGTGTCCATCGGCGCCGCCTGCGGACAAGGCGGCCTTGGCACGCTGAAAAGCCTCGTCGCCCAGGCGGATGCGGCCCTCTACCGCGCCAAGACCCAGGGGCGGAAAAGGGCCATCATCTGCCCCGAGGCGTAGGCCCTAACTTCGCTCAGCTTTTTCTCGGCAGATCCAGGATCAGCCGAGCTTGGCGCTGGGTGGTGAGATAGGACCACAGCCAGGCAAAGAAGACGAAGACGCGGGTGCGGAAGCCGACGAGCCACATCAGGTGCAGCAGCAGCCAGACGAACCAGGCCAGCAGGCCGGAAAAGCGGATCGGGCCCACCTGCGCAATGGCCGCGCCTCGGCCGATGGTGGCCATGCTGCCGCGGTCCCAGTAGTGGAAGGGTTTGCGGGGCTTGCGCCTGAGATCCGCGCGGATGTTCGCTGCGGCTCGCTGGGCCATCTGGATGGCCACGGGAGCCACCGAGGGCAACGGCCGATCCAGCCCGTGACTGAAGGAGGCCAGATCGCCCAGGATGAACACCTCCGGGTGTCCTGGCACCGAGAGATCCTCGTTCACGATCACGCGATCCTGGCGATCGAGCGGCACGCCCAGCGTGGCCCCCAGGGGCGATGCGGCCACACCCGCCGCCCAGAGCACGGTGCGCGCCGGGATGAACTCGTCCCCCAACTGCACGCCGCGCTCGTTGATATCGGTCACGGGCTGGCCCAGGCGCACCTCCACACCAATGTCCTCCAGCGCCTTCAGGGCTTTTTCCGAAAGCCCCTCGCCAAACGTGGGCAGGATCCGGGAACCCGCTTCCACCAGCACCACGCGCGCGCGATCGGCCCGGATGCGGCGGTACTCGTGGGCCAGGGTCAGGCGGGCCATTTCCTTGAAGGTGCCCGCCATCTCGACGCCCGTAGGCCCACCGCCCACGATGACGTAGGTGAGCATGGCCTGACGGTCATTCGCATCCTCGGTGCGCTCGGCCTCCTCGAAGCTCATCAGAAAGCGCCGCCGAATCTGCACGGCCTCTTCGAGGCTCTTCAGTCCGGGCGCGTGGGCGGCCCAGGCGTCCTTGCCGAAGTAGAAGTGCCGCGCTCCCGTCGCCACGATCAGGTAGTCGTAATCCAGCGGGGGACCCTCGGTGAAGCACACGCGGCGGGATTCGAGATCCACGCGCTCAGCATCAGCCATCAGCACCGTGGCGTTGGGTTGGTTCCGCAGCACATGGCGGATGGGCGCAGCGATATCGGGGCCCGAAAGCGTTGCGGATGCGACCTGGTAGAGCAGCGGCTGAAAGAGGTGATGGTTCTTGCGGTCCACCAGCGTGACGCGCACGGGGGCGGAAGCCAGTGCCTTGGCCGTCGCCAAGCCCGCAAAACCACCGCCCAGAATCAGAATGCGGGGACACCCTTCGAACACCTGCTCAACCATGGCCACCTCAAAAAACGTCCGGGCCGCATTCGGCCCGGACCGTGAATGATTGATTGGATGCCGCATCCCACAGATTTGCGCCAACACCGCCCGCGCAAAGATCAGTCGACGACGGTGCCCACCACCTCGCCACACACCGCCGCCATCAGGTTGCCGGGCTTGTTCATATTGAAGACCAGGATGGGCAGCTTATTTTCCCGGCAAAGCGCGATGGCTGCGGCATCCATGACCTTCAGATTCTTCTCCAGCACTTCCTGGAAACTGATGCGGTCGTACTTCGTCGCGCTGGCATCCTTCTTGGGATCGGCGGTGTAGACGCCATCCACATTGGTGGCCTTCATCACC
>DAOPYE010000129.1:0-5432 GCA_035352715.1 Holophaga sp.
TCCATCCGAAAATTCGAGCAGATTGTGCGCGAAGAACTGGAAAAGGACGGCTGCCTATCCACGCCCCGCATCCGCGTCCGATAAATTACATGGGAATATCCTGGCATTTGGATTCCGGAGGCTTCCGTGCCCGATTTCAGCCCATCCATTAGCGTCGAATCTGGGGATGTACAGCCATTGAATCCTTCGGTGGTGGAACAAGCCATCGCCCCTGCTGGGCGCGTCCATCTGGACCCCGCACTGGAGGATCCGGTCATCACCGTTCCCGAGCCCAAGGATCCGCAACAGATTCTGGATCAAGCCCGTCGTGCCCTCGGATATGGGGTGCAGTGGCCTGGCGTGTCGATCTCTCACGAGGATCACGAAAAGATGTTGGGTGCTGTCCGCGAACTTGCGTTCAGGCTGCGCCCTTCAGGCGATAGACGTAGGCCAGCACCTGGGCGACGGCCTGGTAGAGCTCTGCAGGGATCGTTTTGTCCAGATCCACGCTCCGGTAGAGGGCGCGGGCCAGGGGGCGGTTCTCCACGATGGTTACGCCGCAGGCCGTGGCTTTTTCGCGGATCTTCAACGCCAAGTGATCCAGGCCCTTGGCCACGCAGATTGGGGCGGCGGTCTGTTCGTCGTAGCGCAGCGCCACGGCGAAGTGGGTGGGGTTGGTGATGACCACCGTGGCTTTCGGCACCTGGGTGGCGATGCGCTTCATGGCCGCCTGCATCTGGAGATTGCGTTGGCGGCGCTTGATCTCGGGGTTCCCCTCTGCGTCCTTGGATTCGTCCTGGACTTCCTGCTTCGTCATCCGCAGGCCCTTCTCGAACTGGAATTTCTGATACAGGAAGTCGGCCAGGGCCATCACCAGCATCGCGATCATCACGTTGCGGTAGAGGATGAACAGCGTCTCCTGGACCAGGCGGATGCTATCGTTCAGAGGCATTCGCAGCGTGACCAGGATCATGGGGATGCGGGGGACCACCACCGCGTACGCCACACCGCCCAGGATCAGGAACTTGGCGACGCTCTTGAGGATTTCCACCATGGACTTGGCGGAGATAATGCGCTTGAACCCGGGCACCGGGTTCAAGCGCTCGAACTTGAGGGAGAGCTGGCCGAATTCCGGCTTGAATCCGTGCTGGAAGAACTGGTTCATTAGGGCCAGCAGGAAATTGGTCGCCAGGAAGGGCAGCAGCACCCGCAGGGTGATGCGGAACAGGTCCCAGGCCAGGTTGTGGAGATTGCCGTCGGAGAGATAGTCGATCTCGCCGGTCTTCCCCAGGTAGAAGGCCAGCTGCTGCCCCAGCAGGGTGAACATGGCGCTCCAGGTGCCCATGAACAGGAACAAGTTGCCCCAGAGCATGATCGTGGCGTCCAGATCCTGCACGCGCAGGACCATGCCCTCGGATCGGGCCTTGGCCCGGCGTTTGGGTGTGGCCTTTTCGGTGCGTGAGGGATCGTTGGCCATGGCGCTACCGGATCAGATGCAGAGCCACGCGCGGAGCGGCTTCGAAGAACGGCTCCAGCCAATTCCCGAACTCGCGCAGGATGAAGCCCAGGATGCCCAGGCCGATGCTGATCTTGATCGGGAAGCTGAGCTGGATGAGCTGGAGCTGGGGCATGAACTTGCCAGAGATACCTTCCAGCACATCCACGATGAAGAGCGCGAACAGCACCGGAAAGGCGAGCTGGAAGCCGCGGATGAGGATCTGGCCCACCAGCATCACCACTTCCAGCGGCGCGCCGTGCAGGCCCTGTCCCATGGGCAGCACCCGGAAGGATTCCACCAAGGCCAGGATCATCTGGTGGTGCAGGCCCGACATGAACAGGAACAGGACCGTGAGCTGGGTGAGGATGGCGCCGGAAATGGACACCGGCTGTCCACTGGTCGGGTCCATGAACTGCACGAACGCGAAGCCCATCTGGAAATCCATCAGGTGCCCCGCGAACCCAATGGCGTCCACGATCCATGTCACCGCAAGGCCGAGCATCAGCCCCGTCGCGTATTCCGAGACCATCAACCCGACCATGTCCCACATGCCCGTGGGTATATGCGCGGGGGTGGGCACCACGGGCGCGATGATCATGGCAGCGAGCACCGCCAGCGCCGCCTTCACCTGGACGGGAACGCGTCCCTGGCCGAAGCCCGGCAGCATGGACAGCAGACCCGTCATGCGAACCAGCACCAGCATCCACATCATCACGCGCGCCTGCGTGAAGATCCATACGGAGGGGTTGGTGAGGATGCCGTTCATGCCGAGGGCCTGGCCATCAGGGCAGCTGCTTCACGATCTCGTTGAAATCCGTGAACATGTGGGCCGTGAAACCCACCATGACGCGGACCATCCACGGGAACGTGATGACCACCACGGCCATGACGGCCATGATCTTGGGCACGAAGGCCACGGTCTGATCCTGAAGGCTGGTGACGACCTGGAAGATCGAGATGGCCAGGCCTACGACCATGGAGACCATCAGGGCCGGGCCCGCCACATACATGGCGGTCCTCAGTGCCTCGCGCGCGATGCCGACAAGGACCAGCTCGTTCATCCGGTGTATCCCCGCACGAGACTGCCTACGAGCAGGTACCAGCCGTCGACCATGACGAACAGCAGCACCTTGAAGGGCAGGGAGATGGTGACGGGGGGCAGCATCATCATGCCCATGCTGAGCAGGATGCTGGCCACCACCATGTCAACGATGAGGAAGGGCAGGAAGATCAGGAAGCCGATCTGGAAAGCCGTCTTCAGCTCGCTGATGAGAAAGGCGGGGGCCAGGACTTCCAGCGGAACATCGGCCTTGGTGCGCGGCGCGGGGGCGTGGGCGATGCCCAGGAACAGCGCGAGATCTTTCTTGCGCGTGTGCTTGAGCATGAAGACCTTCATGGGCGCGGCGGCGCGGTCCATGGCCTGGTCGGTCGTCAGTTCATTGCGGTTCAAGGGCTGGAGCACGGTGGAATTGATCTCGCGCCCCACGGGAGCCATGACGAAGAAGGTCAGCACGAGGGCCAGGCTGAGCATGACCTGGTTCGACGGCGTCTGCGTCGTGCCCATGGCCTGGCGCATGAAGTAGAGGACCACCGTGATGCGCGTGAAGCAGGTGCAGGTGATCAGGATGGTGGGCGCCACGGTGAGCACCGTGAGCACGAGCATGGCCTGCAGGGTCGAGCTGAGCGCCGGTCCCTGGGGCGTCTTCCCGAAATCCACCGTGATCGAGGGCAGGGCTGCCGGGGCCTGCTGGGCGTGCAGCGCCGTGCCCGCGAATAGCAGGAGCAGCAGGACGGGCCAGAGGCGCAAGGCGAGCTTGGACGCGCGCTGGATCAGGCCAGACGGGATGAGGCCAGACGGGATGAGGCCCCTCATGGCTTGTCTCCGCGAATCATTGCCTCCATCTCCTTCACGGGCATGGGGCGATCCAGGGTCACGTTGCGGTTCACGTTGCGATCCAGGGCGGCGCCGAAATCCTCGGTGGGGGCATGGCTCACGCCGTCCAGGCGCGCCAGAAGCTGGATGCCCTGGGGAGAGAACGCCACCAGGAACTGCTCGTCATCGGCGCGCAGGATCGAGATGTGGCGGCGATCCCCCATTGCGAGGGTCTCTTCCATCTTCAGTCGGGTTCCGCCGGTACCGGGCAGATGCTTGACGCCCCATTTGCGGAAGGCCCACAGTCCGCCTCCCGCCAGCCCCAGCACCACGACGATGGAGCCCAGGGCGCGCCAGCCGGAGGGCTCGGAATAGGGCCGACCCTGCGCCGTTTTTTCGTCACCCAGCGTCAGGGGGGCCTGCAGTTCCCGTTCCGAAGGCCCCGGCGGAGGCGTCTGCGCATGGGCCTGAAGGCCCATGGCGACGAGCAACGAGATGAATAAAAAAGTTCGTCTGAGCAAGACGTTCTCCCGACATTCGCCGGGAGAGAGGCGATTGCCGTGCCAGAACGACGTCTCGGATTTCTGTGATTGCGCTCAGGCTCGGGGCGCACCCGTTGCGGGCTTCGCGGCCGGTCGGTTCGGGCTTCCGGCGGGCGAGGAAGCCAGCAGATCCGCCAACAGGCCTGGGTTCGACGGGATCAGCGTGAGATTCGCGCCGCCTTCCAGCAGGGCGCGGGTCTCGAGGATCGCGAAGAGCGCCGCGGAGACTTCCGGATCCTTCGACACCTGATCCAGCGCGGTTCCGACCACCTGGGGGCGCACGGCGCCCGCCTTGGCGAACTCCACGGCGGCCTGGCGCTCGGCGGTGCTGGTGATGACGTTCACCTGATTGGCGCCATCCTGCTTGATGGAGCTGGTGACCTGGCGAAGGCGGTTCACGACCTTGCTCTCGATCTGGTGGATCATGTCGTGATCCCGGAAGTGGACCTTGCGGATGTAGACGGAGCCCAGCTTGTAGCCCCAGTCGTGGGATTGCGGCGACACCTCTGCGCGCACGGTCTGGCTCATGGTGTGGCGTGTCGAAAGCATGTCCGCCAGCGGCATGTTGCTGAGGCAGCGCACGGTGGAATTGCTGACGTTGGCGGCAAGGGATCCGCGCGGATCCGTGTTCTTGAACAGGTAGGCCACGGGATCGCTGATGTACATCTCGTACCAGATGCCGATGCCCATGGGCGCGCCTTCTTCGCTATTCACCGGCTGACTGCGCAGGTATTCCTGATCCAGCCGCAGATCAATCTCGTAGCGGCGGCCGATCCAGTTGATGAAGAAGGCCCGCAGGCCCATCTTCGTCCAGAGCGAGTGCAGGCCGGGCTCGTCCAGGGTGGCGACGACCTTTCCGAACAACACGTAGACGTAGCATCGACGCTCGGGCACGACGACGTAGACCCCGAAGAGCTTGGTGATGCCCAGGAGGATGGGAACGAGGATGAAGCATCCCAGGAAGGTGACGAAGGCGGCGACCAGGGTTTCCATCACTTCACCTCCAGCACGACGCGGGCGGCTTGGCCGTACAGGCCCAGTCGGACATTGCGCACGTAGGCGTCCAGCGCGCCCGGTCCGCCGTTAGTCTTCAGTTCGGAGAGCTGGTAGGCCAGCAGGGTCAGCGGCTCCACCTCGGCCTGTGCCTTCAGGGTCTCGATTTCCACCGCCCGCCTGGACTGGACGATCTTTTGGTCCGCCGAGGCCTGGGCGAGGCTGATATCGGACGAGACCTGGTTATGCGCCGTATTGATGGCCGCCAGCGCCGATTCCACCTCGGGCGGCGGGTCGATGGCGGTGATGAGCGAGGCGTCCAGTTGGATGCCGTAGCGTCCGGCGGAACACGCGCACTCCTTGTCCATATGTTCATTGAGATCCCGCAGGTTCTTGCGCAGATCGTTGATGGAGATGCCCGTCTGCACCGCCGGGGTTCCATCGCTGGCGGCGGGTGCCTCGAAGTTGGCGATGCGCTGGCGCAGTACCGAGACGAAGTAGCCCATGATGTGGGCGATGGGGTATTTCACGCCGAACAGGTAGGCGT
>DAOPYE010000130.1:0-5419 GCA_035352715.1 Holophaga sp.
GTTGATGCGCTCGCTGCGCATGGGGTTGCGCTTGTAGGGCATGGCGCTGGAGCCGATCTGGTGTTTCTCGAAGGGCTCTTCCACCTCCTTCAGGTGCTGAAGCAGGCGCAGATCGCACGCGAACTTCGAGGCACTGGCCGCGATGCCGGAAAGCACCTGGCCGATGCGGTCCTCCAGCTTGCGCGTGGCCGTCTGGCCGCTGACCGGGATCGCCGGGAAGCCGACCTTTTCGCAGAAGCGCTGTTCCAGGGCCACGACCTGCTCGCCCTTCCCATCGAACAATTCCAGGAAGCTGGCCTGGGTGCCCGTCGTGCCCTTGATGCCGCGCACCGGGGTGGTCGCGATCAGGTGGTTCAGGTCCTCCAGATCCAGCAGCAGATCCTGGATCCACAAGCTCGCCCGCTTGCCCACGGTGGTGGGCTGGGCCGGCTGGAAGTGCGTGAACCCAAGGGTGGGCTGATCCTTCCAATCCTTGGCGAACTTCGCCAGTGCCTCGATCACGTCCTGCAGTCGCGAACGCAAGAGATTCAGGGCTTCCTGGCAGATGAGCAGATCGCCGTTGTCCGTGACGAAGCAGCTCGTGGCACCCAGGTGGATGATGGGCCGCGCGGTGGGCGCCTGCTCGCCCCAGGCGTGAATGGCGGCCATGACATCGTGGCGCAATTCGGATTCAAACCGGGCGATCGCCTGGAGATCCACCGAGTCCTGCGTGGCCTTCAGCTCGTCGACCTGGGCCTGCGTCACCGGCAGTCCCAACTCCTGCTCGCTTTCCGCCAGCGCGATCCACAGGCGGCGCCAGACGCGCATCCGATAGAGCGGCGAAAGCAGGCGCACCATGGCCTTGCTGGCATAGCGCGAGGACAGCGGGTGTTCGAAGTGCTCCAGCTCGGGGAGATCGTGGGGCGGAAGAATGGACATGGACTCACCTGGGCAGCCGCCAACGCGGGCTACTAGTTTCGCACAGCCGGAGCTTTCGGCGCGGTATCCTCCCCGCATGACGGAAGCAGACGGCATCTTTGTGTATGGAACCCTTCGCGAGGGCGGCTCGAACCACGCCTGGCTGAATCGCACCCACCCGGTCGGCGCGTGCCGCGCCACCGCTGCCGGCCGATTGTTCCATCTTCCCTTGGAGGGCTACCCCGCCATGGTGGCCGCGCTTTCAGAGAGCCGAGTGTACGGCGAGTTTGTCGGATACGAGGACGACGGCGACCTGGATTCCGCCCTGGCAGATCTGGATGCCCTGGAGGGCGTCGAGGAAGGCCTCTTCGTGCGCCAGATCCTGCCGGTCCGCCTGGAGAGCGGGCAGGAATTCCATGCTTGGGTCTACCTCTTTCCGGAAGACCGGCTGCCGCGCCTGGAGCGGGAAGCGGTGGAACTGCCCGGCGGAGACTGGAGCCTCTACCTGGCCGAGGGGTAAGACAGAGGCGGCTGTTCCACGTGGAACAGCCGCCCTGGACCATCTCTGACTACCAGCCCAGCAGGTAGGCAAACACCAGAGGAGCCACGATGGTGGCGTCGCTTTCGATGATGAACTTGGGCGTGTTCACATCCAGTTTGCCCCAGGTGATCTTTTCGTTGGGCACGGCGCCCGAGTAGGAGCCGTAGCTGGTGGTGCTATCGCTGATCTGGCAGAAGTAGCCCCACAGGGGCGCTTCACGTTCCAGGTCCTGGTGCAGCATCGGCACCACGCAGATGGGGAAGTCGCCGGAAATGCCACCGGCGATCTGGAACATGCCCAGGGGCGCATCCGCCGTGGTCTTGGAGTAGTACTCCGCCAGCCAGGTCATGTACTCGATGCCGGTGCGGACCGTGTGGACATTCTTCACATCGCCGCGGATCACGGCGGCGGCGAACATGTTGCCCAGCGTGCTGTCCTCCCAACCGGGAACCACGATGGGCACGTTCTTTTCAAGGGCCGCGAGCATCCAGGAATGCTTGGGATCGATCTGGAAGTGCTGCTCCAGCACGCCGGATTTCAGAAGCTGCTGGAAGAACTCGTGGGGGAAGTAGGACTCTCCCGCCTGGTCCGCCTTCATCCAGACATCCAGCATCGCCTTTTCAATGCGACGCATGGCCTCCATTTCGGGAATGCAGGTGTCCGTCACGCGGTTCATGTGGCGGTTCAGCAGGGCCTTTTCGTCCTCGGGCGTCAGATCCCGGTAGTGGGGCACCCGCTCGTAGAAGTCATGGGCCACCAGGTTGAAGATGTCCTCTTCCAGATTCGCGCCGGTGCAGGTGATCAGGTGGACCTTGTCCTGCCGGATCATCTCCGCCAGGGAAAGGCCCAGCTCCGCGGTGCTCATGGCGCCGCCCATGGTCAGCATCATCCGGCCGCCTTTTTCGAGGTAGACCCGATAGGCCTCTGCCGCATCAATCAGGGCGGCGGCGTTGAAGTGCCGGTAGTGGTGTTTGATGAACTGACCCACCGGCCCAAGGGCCGGGGCGGATTTGCAGGCGCAGGACATGGCATCCCCCTTCAAAGACAGGTTTTCATTGTGGAAAGGCCAGGGGCAGGATTCAACCGAGCAGTTCTCGCACGGCTTCCCACATCTGGTTCATATCTAGGTTTTCCATGCAGGGATGGCCTTCGACCGAACAGCTCCAGGCCATGCACTCCAGACACGACAACCCTTCCAGGCGGATCGTGCGCACCTTGGGGCCCCAGGGCGCCGAGTGTCGAGGCCGGGTCGGGCCAAACACACCCAGCGTCGGTATGCCCGAAGCGCCCGCGATGTGGGCCAGCCCGGAATCCACGCCGACCATGGCCCTCGCGCCCGCGATCCAGGCGGCCGAATAGGCGAGCCCCCCCTGTCCGCTCCGATCGATCGCCGTCGGCAGGCCCTCGCAGATGGCGTGGGCCAGGACCTGATCATCCCCCTTCCCGCCGAGGATCACGACCTTGAGACCGCAGGCCTCCAGGCGACGTCCCAATTCGATGAAGGTGCGCACCGGCAGTCGCTTGTTGTGGGCGTTCGCGCCCGGACCCAGGGCGACGTAATCCTTCAAGCCCAACTGCTGACGCTCTTCCGCGACCTGATCCAGAGCAGCCTTTCGTGGGCGAAACGGCGTAAACGGAGCTTCGGGAAACTCGGGAAAGGCCTTGCGCACCACCGAGGCGTAGCGCTCGACAAAGGGCGTGTCCTGGGCATAGAAGCGCTCGCTGTGGGTGTAGAACAACCACCCGCCCCCATCGGCGCACCCCAAACGCAGCGGCACACGGGCCAGCCAAGCGGCGATGGCGGGGCGCAGGCTTTTGGGGAAATTGACGACAGCCCTTGGTCGGTGGCTCCGCAACAGCTTGGCCGCTTCGAAGGGGCTGTACTTGCGCCCTGGATCTGCGACGCAGGCCGCGTAATCCGAGGATCCTTCCACCAGATCCAGGATCCAGGCGGGACCCCAGGCGATCAGCGGAACACCGGACGCCCGCAGGGGCGCGATGGCCGCGTGGATCATCATGGCGTCGCCAAAGAACCTGGGAAAGCGGATCCAGATGGCTTGTTCAGGCACGTTCACGATTTCACCTTCGAGGTGCTACAGGCGGCGTCCGGGAATCTTCCCCAGACGCCGCCTTGGCGCTATTCCAATCCCAGGGAAGGCTGCTGGCCGGTCTCGTCAGGCCCGGGCTCGGCGGTCTGAGCCTCTCCCACCAGATCGAGATCCTCTTCCTCTTCTTCCAGGGCCTGGGCAGAGGCGTCGATCATGGCAAGACCCACGACGCGATCCTCCTCCGAAGGCAGGTTGAGCAGGCGGACGCCCTGGGCCGCTCGGCCCGTCTTCCTCACTTCGTCGATGGCGAAACGGATGACCATGCCTTCCTGGCTGATGAGCAGGCACCCTTCTCCGGGTTTCACCATAACGGAACCCACCACTTGGCCGTTGCGGACACCGGCGCGGATGTTGATCACGCCCGAGCCGCCTCGTCCCTGCAGGCGGTAATCCTGCAGCAGGCTGCGCTTGCCGTAGCCCTTTTCGGTGACGGTCAGCAACATGCCGTGCTCGGCCGTGCTCTCGTCCGCCTCTTCGCCCTCGGGCAGATCCGGCAGGGGATCCGCGACTTCGAAGCCGACGATGCGATCCCCGGTGGACAGGCGCATGCCGCGCACGCCCGTGGCCACGCGTCCCATGGCTCGGACATCCTCTTCTTGGAAGCGGATGGCCTTGCCCTGCGCGCTGATGAGGATGATCTGCTGGACGCCCCTGGACACGCGCACAGCCACCAAGCTATCGCCATCATCGATGTTCAAGGCGATCAGGCCGTTGGAGCGGATGTTGCCGTAGGCGCTCAGGCTGGTCTTCTTCACGGTGCCATGGCTGGTCGCAAAGAAGAGGTAGTGGTCCTCGGGGAAATCGCGCAGCGCCATGAGGGTGACGACCTTCTCATCGTCCTTGAGGCTGACCAGGTTCTTGATGTGCTTGCCTCGGTTGGCCGCGCCGCTTTCCGGAATATCGTAGACCTTGATGGCATAGACATAGCCGTGGTCCGTAAAGACCAGCAGCGTGTCGTGGGCCTTGGTCAGGAAGAGCTTCTCGACGAAATCCTCGTCCTTGGTCTTCATGCCCAGTTTGCCCTTGCCGCCGCGCTTCTGGCGGCGATAAGCAGCCAGTTCCGTGCGCTTGATGTAGCCCGCCTTGGACATGGTGACGACCATGGGATCGTCTGCGACCACGTCTTCCATGCGGATTTCACCGGAGAACGCGACGATCTCCGTGCGGCGCGCGTCGCCGAACTGCTCGTTGATAGCTTGCAGCTCGCCCTTGATTACGGACATCAGCAGGTTATCGTCCGCGAGGATGCTCTTCAGGTAGGCGATGGTCTTCTCCACATCGGCCAGCTCTTCGAGAATCTTTTCGCGCTCCAGGCCCGTCAGGCGCTGCAGGCGCATATCCAGAATCGCCTGGGCCTGGCGATCCGAAAGGGCCAGGGTCGGATCCTTCTTCAGCGCCGCCGCCGTGGCGAAATCGCCCGCCATGAGGCCTGCCTTGGCCTCTTCGGGGTTCTTGGCGGCACGAATCAGCTTGATGACGGCATCCAGCCAATCCAGGGCGATCTTCAGGCCCAGCAGGATGTGATGGCGCTCCTCGGCCTTGCGAAGCTGGAAGAGCGTGCGGCGGGTGACCACCTCGCGGCGGAAGCCGATGAATTCCTGAAGGATTTCCTTCAGCGAGCAGATCCGGGGGCGACCATTCACGATGCAGAGCATGGTGATGCCGAAGCTGCTCTGGAGCTGGGTCTGGTGCAGCAGCTGGTTCAGCACGATATCGGTGGGTTCGTTCTTCTTGATCTCGACCACCAGCCGGATGCCTTCGCGGTCCGACTCGTCCCGAAGATCGGCGATCCCTTCGATGCGTTTCTCATGCACCAGCTCGGCGATCTTTTCGGTGAGGGTGGCCTTGTTCACCTGGTAGGGCAGCTCCGTGA
>DAOPYE010000131.1:0-5413 GCA_035352715.1 Holophaga sp.
GACCATCTGGAAGATCCCCTGCGTCTGGAGTTCTTCGGCGATGAGCTGGAGCGCCTGAACCCCTTCGATGCGGGCAGCCAGCGCCGCACGGGAGAAGAGCTCAATGCGCTCACCCTGTATCCGCGCTTCGAGGGCAATCGCGGCCAGACGGGCGCCCTGATGGCGGCCGTGGAATCGCGTGCCTCAAAGACCCTGGATCCAACCGAGGATCTCGCTTTCCGCCGCGAGCGCCTGGCGAGCATCGGGCGCTTCCCCGGCGAGGAATTGTTCTACCCCCTGCTGGATCAAAGCCCGGGCCAGCTCGCCCACTGGATGCCCCCCTGCCTGCGCTTGAAGCTGGATGCCCCCTGGACGGAGGCCCTGCGCGAGCGTGAGCAGGCGCGGATCGAGCAGGGACTCGAGGTGCTGCGGCGCGGCGGCGTGGTCTGCCCGGATTTCGAGGACCGCTTCCTGGCCACCGACCCCAGCCGGGTCACGGGACACCTGACAGAGTTCCAATCCGAAGCCAGCGTCAGCCTGCAATCCCAGCCCGCCCGCGAATTCCAGGGCCGCCAGGGCGAGCTTGCCGCCTACCTGCGTGAGCTCATGGAGACCAACCACCGGGTATTCCTGGCCGGATCGACGCCGGGCATGCGCGATCGCCTGGCAGAGCTGATCCAGGAATACGAGCTGCCCGTCTCGAACGGATTGGACACCGGATGTCGAAGCGTCTTCCTCGCCCTTACCTCCGGCGTCTACCTGAAGGCTCCGCGCATCCTGGTGCTGACCGAGCGCGAGGTCTTCGGGCGCAAGGCCATGCCCGCCCCGCCGAAGAAGAGCCGCGTGGCGGCGTTCCTCAGCGATCTCCGCGACCTGAAGCCCGGCGATCGCGTGGTCCACATGGATCACGGCATCGGCGAGTTCACGGGATTCGAGAGCCTCACCGTCGGTGGCGAAATCCACGAAGTGATCCAGCTGCGCTACGCCGACGGCGGCAGGCTGAACGTAAGCCTGGACCGCGCCGACCTCATCCAGCGCTACGTCTCACCCGAAGGCACGGTCCCGCCCCTGGACAAGCTGGGCGGCGGCACGTGGGCCAAGGTGAAGCGCAAGGCCAAGAAGGCCATTCGCGATATGGCCGAGGAACTGCTGAAACTCTACGCCCAGCGCAAGATGGAGAAGGGACGCACCTGCGCCCCCGACGGGCCCGAAATGGCCGAGTTCGACGCATCTTTCGCCTATGAGCCGACAGCGGACCAGCAGGAGGCCATCGAGGCCGTGAAGGCGGACCTGGAAAGCGATCGGCCCATGGATCGCCTGCTCTGCGGCGACGTGGGCTACGGCAAGACGGAAGTCGCCATGCGCGCCGCGGCCAAGGTCGCGCTGGAAGGCCGACAGGTGGCGGTGCTCTGCCCGACAACGGTTCTTTGTTTCCAGCACTATCGAACCTTCAAGGAACGCTTCGCAGGGTTCCCTGTGCGCGTGGAAATGCTGAACCGCTTTGTCGACGCAAAGGAGACCAAGACCATCCAGCAGGAGGTGGCGGACGGCAAGGTCGAGATCGTCATCGGGACGCACCAGATCCTGGGCGCACGAACGAAGTTCTCGGATCTGGGCCTGGTGGTCATCGACGAGGAACAGCGCTTCGGCGTCAGCCACAAGGAGAAGCTGAAGAAGCTGCGCGCCAACGTGGATGTGCTGGCCATGAGCGCCACGCCCATCCCGCGCACGCTGCACATGAGCCTGACTGGCCTGCGCGAGATCAGCCTCATCGAAACGCCCCCCAAAAACCGACTGGCCATCGAAACCGTTGTGACGGCCTGGAGCGACGAACTGATCGCCAGCGCCATCCAGTTTGAACTCCGCCGCAACGGCCAGGTCTACCTGATCCACAACCGCGTGGAGAGCATCACCAGCATCGCCGAGCGGGTGCGCACCCTGGTGCCCGACGCCCGCGTGGGCGTCGGGCACGCGCAGATGAGCGACGAGGCCCTGGAACAGGTGATGCTCGCCTTCATGGAGGGCCGGCTGGACGTCCTGATTTCGACAACTATTGTCGAAAACGGACTGGATGTCCCCAACGCCAACACGATCATCGTCCACCGGGCGGACACCTTCGGCTTGTCCCAGCTCTACCAGCTGCGCGGCCGCGTGGGCCGCAGCGACGTGCCCGCCTACGCCTACCTGCTGATCCCCGGCAAGGGCGAGATCACCGACGACGCGCGCCGGCGCCTCCAGGCGCTGGAGGACTTCTCGGACCTGGGCTCGGGCTTCCGCGTGGCCGCCATGGATCTGGAGATCCGCGGCGCAGGCAACCTGCTGGGTGGCGAGCAGAGCGGCCAGATCCACGACATCGGCTTTGAGCTTTACGTGAAGCTGCTGGAGGAAACCCTGCAGGAACTCCAGGGACAGCCCAGCGGCACCTTCGAGGTGAAGCTGGAGCTAGGCCCCGCCCAGCTTTCCAAGCGCTGGATCGATCTCGCCGCCGAGCGCCTGGTGGCCTACAAGCGCGCCTCAAGGCTGCGCACCGAGCGCGATCTGGAACTGTACCGCCTGGAACTGGAGGATCGCTTCGGCCATATCCCCACGGACGACGAGGACAGCGCCCGGTTCTTCGAACTGCTTCGAACCAAGCTGCTGGCCCAGGCCGTGGCCGTGAGCGAGGTCGCCTTCGACAAGGGCCGCCTGAAGATCCGCGTAAGCCCGCAGACGCCGCTGGATCCCATGAAGCTCATGGGCTGGGTCCAAAGCCAGAAGGACGCCCACATGAGCCCCGATGGCACCATCGCCCTCCCGACCCTGGGCAGCGACCGGGGCCCCATCGCCCACGCCCAACAGGTGCTGGAAGCCTGGGGCCGACTCTAGGAATAAAACAACAAGATAAAATCAACCGATATTTCAATACACATACGAACAGATAGATCAAAAAGAAGCCTTCCGTTCCCCAAAGCATGGGAACGAAAGGCTTTTCTTGAATACAGATCAATGATTCAGAGGACTAGACAACCCCATGAGCGATCATGGCACTGGAAACCTTCAGGAACCCAGCGATGTTCGCGCCCATCACGTAGTCACCCTCGTGCCCGAACTGCTTCGAGGCCGCGAAGGCATTATCGTGAATGCTCTTCATGATGCCCTTGAGTCGTGCGTCGACTTCTTCGCGAGTCCAGGACAGGCGTATCGAGTTCTGGCTCATCTCAAGTCCGGAGGTCGCGACGCCGCCCGCGTTCGAGGCTTTGCCTGGCGCATAGAGAATCTTGTGCTTCTGGAAAACCGCGATCGCTTCAGGACTCGATGGCATGTTCGCGCCCTCGGCGACAAGGCGGCAGCCGTTCTTTACGAGCGTCTCGGCATCCTGGCCGGAAATCTCGTTCTGCGTCGCGCTGGGGAACGCGCAGTCGCACGGGACACCCCAGGGGGTCTGTCCCGCCGTGTAGGTCGCCTTCGGGAATTTCTTGGTGTACTCGCTGATGCGCCCGCGCTTGACGTTCTTCAGGTCCATGACGAACGCAAGCTTCTCGGCGTCGATGCCATCGGCGTCGTAGATATACCCGCCGGAATCGGACAGGGTGACGACCTTCCCGCCGAGCTGATTGATCTTCTCGACGGTGTACTGCGCGACGTTTCCGGATCCGGAGACAACGCAGGTCTTGCCAGTGAAACCATCACCCTTCACCGCGAGCATGTTGTCAGCAAAGTAAACACAACCGTAACCGGTGGCCTCGGGCCGGACGAGCGAACCGCCGTAGGGAAGTCCCTTGCCGGTCAGGACGCCGGTGAATTCGTTCGACAGCCGCTTGTACTGGCCGAACATGTAACCGATCTCGCGTCCACCCACCCCGATATCGCCCGCGGGAACATCCGTATCCGCACCGATATGGCGATACAGCTCAATCATGAAGCTCTGGCAAAAACGCATGACCTCGGCATCGGATTTCCCCTTGGGATCAAAGTCCGCGCCACCCTTGCCGCCGCCCATGGGCAGCGTGGTCAGGCTGTTCTTGAAGACCTGCTCGAATCCGAGGAACTTGAGGATTGAAAGATTAACGGAAGGATGGAAGCGCAAACCGCCCTTGTAGGGGCCGATGGCGCTATTGAATTGCACGCGGTATCCACGGTTGACCACGATCTTTCCGGCATCGGTCACCCAAGGCACACGAAATATGATGACCCGCTCGGGCTCGACCATGCGCTCCAGGATAGAGTTCGCCTGCAATTCCGGCATCTGCTCAACCACCGGTTCAAGCGTGTCGAGAACTTCTGCAACTGCTTGCAAAAATTCAGGTTCGTTGGCGTTCCTTGCCCTCACCTGGGAAAGAACGTCTGAGATATACGCATTCGCCATACCATTGCTCCTTATTGGGGAGACCAGATTACATCTTTGCAATCCATTTGTGCACTATTCCGACATAAAGCAAAAAGCAACACTGGGACATTAAAAACGTAGCAAATAAACACAATCGGCCCGAAGTTCGAAAAGCAGCATCCAGGCGGATTGCTCCATGAGTTAGGAGCCTTGAAGATGGTTCGATTGGCAACGATCAGAGAGACGTTCAGAGAGACGTTCATCAGGAACCCACCATTCTCTCCCAGATCAAGGCGTCGTCATTTTCCGGGCCATCAGGTGCCGCCCACCTTCAGCAGGCACCGAAAGCCCTTCAGGCTGAAGCGGCCCCGCCCTGCCCTGGCATAATCAGGCCATGACGAAACCGACCCTCTCCATCACTGAACTCCGCCGAAGCGCCGAAGCTGACTTGACGCAGAACGTGCTGCCCTTCTGGACGCGGCACGGATTCAACGCCAAGGGCGCGCTCATCGGCATCGTGGCCAACGATCTCCGTGTTTTCGAAAACATCCCCCAGCATTCCGTGCTCTGCGCGCGCATTCTGTGGACCTTTGCCGAGGCCCAGCGCCTGGTGCCGGACGAGCGCTGGCTGGCGACGGGGCGCAAGGCCCTGGCGCTCATCAACAACGGCTTCTGGGATGGCGAGAACGGCGGCGTCTACTGGAGCCTGAACCCCGATGGCAGCGCGCTCTCGGATCGCAAGCAGGTCTACGCGCAGGCGTTCACGATGTACGGCCTGGTGTCCTGGCATCACGCCACCGGCGAGACCGCGGCGCTGGAACGCGCGAAGGAACTCTTCGAGATCCTGGAAAAGCGCGCCCGGGATTTCGAGAAGGGCGGATACATCGAAGCCCTGAGCCGCGACTGGGGAACGCTTGATGACATGCGCCTGAGCGACAAGGATCTGAATTCACCCAAGTCCTACAACACGATGCTGCACGTGCTGGAGGCCTACACCGCCCTGCTGCGCGCCTGGCCGGAAGCCCGCGTGCGCGAAGCCCTGAAAACGCTGCTGGAGCATCTGCTGGACAAGATCGTCTATGCCCAACCCTTCCCCCACTGCGAACTGTTCTTCGATATGGACTGGCA
>DAOPYE010000132.1:0-5185 GCA_035352715.1 Holophaga sp.
AAGCACGCCCCCGATCAGATGACCGCCATCGTGGGCTTCGACACCCGCCTGCAGTCCAACGTGTTCGCCCGGGAAACCGCCCGGGTGCTGGCCGAAGCGGGCTACACCGTCTACCTGGGCGACCGCCCACTGCCCACACCCTTTCTCTGCTACGCCATGCGCGCACTGAAGACGGGCACCGGCGTCATCGTAACGGCCTCACACAATCCCAAGGAGTACAACGGCTACAAGGCCTACGACAACCTGGGAGGCCAGGTCGTGACGCCCTGGGACGCGGAGATCGAAGCCGCCGTGGGACAGACGCCCGTGGTCCCTCCCGTGCCCAGTCCCGACGTCGATAGCCGCATCATCCCCATCCCCAAGGAGATCGAAGAAGCCTACCTGAAGCTGGGCCTGGGCTTCCTCCAGAAGCCCACCGAATTCGAGCCCGCGAAGATCCTTTACACGCCTTTCCACGGCACCGGCATCGCCCACGTGCCCGAGTTCTACAAGCGCGCGGGCATTCCGCTGGAAGTCTGCGCCGCGCAGGCGATCCAGGACGGCGCCTTCCCCACCGCGCCCCGGCCCAACCCCGAGGAGATCGCCGCGTACAAGGCGACCATTGAGGATGCGGATCGGATTCAGGCCGAAGCGATCCTCGCCAATGATCCCGACGCGGATCGCATCGGCGTCATCGCCAAGAACAAGGGCGCCTGGCAGCTGATGACCGGCAACGATCTCTGCGCCCTCACCCTGGATTACATCGCCACGCAAAGCCGCCGGAAAGGCGCCGTGGTTACGACCGTGGTGACCTCCGATCTGGTGGCGAAGGTCGCAGAACATCACGGGCTGCCGGTGATCTGGACACTGACGGGCTTCAAGTGGATCGGCCTGGCCATGGAGCGCCTGCAGCAGCGGGGAGAAGCCTATCTCTTCGGCGCCGAGGAATCCTTCGGCATGCAGATCAGCGACGCGATCCGCGACAAAGATGGCGTGACCGCGGCCCTGCTGGTGGGCGAGATGATCGGACACTACAAGGCCAAGGGCATGACGCTGTATGACGCGGTGCAGGCGCTCTACGCCAAGGTGGGCGCGTTCACGAACCGCCTGGTCAACCTGGAGGATCCCCGCCCCGGCGGCGCCCAGCGCTTCGCCGAAGCCATGGGACGCATCCGCAGCGCAGGCCTGGTGACCTTCGCGGGCGAAGCGGTGGTCTCCTGGGAGGATTTCCAGAGCGGCGAGCTGCACCAGGCCGATGGAAGCACGGACGCCATTCTGGATCGTCCAGATCAGCGCGCCATCGCCCAGCCGCTTCCCAAGAGCAACGTGCTGAAGTTCCGCCTGGCGTCCGGCGCCTTCGCCGCCTTCCGCCCCAGCGGCACCGAACCCAAGCTGAAGGTCTACCTGCAAAGCCGCACCGGCGCTGCGGCCCTGGATGCCATGGAAGCCGAAGCCCGCATGCTGCTGGGACTCTGAACCGATCCTGATTCCACCGTGCAAAAGGGCCAGCTTCGAGCTGGCCCTTTTCGTGTTCAAGCCCTTTCGCAGCCCCTCACAGCTGATCCAGGCGCTCGCTCTCCTCGTCGCTCATCCGCCGCGTCACCTCCGCGGGCGGGAACAGTTCCGGAGCCTCTTCCTGCAGGAACCGCTTGGTGCGCGCCAGCAGGGAATCCACGTCCTGCAGCATCCGCAGGCGCTCCATCTTCAGGGCGCGCACATGGGCTTCCAGCTCGGCCACCTGGGCCTGGGCACCGCGCAGAATCTCGTCCGCGCGAAACTCGGCCTCCTTCAGGATGATCGTGCGCTCGCGATTGGCGCCGTCGATCAGATCCTCCCGCGTGCGCTGCGCGTGCAACAGCGTCTCGCGGAAGATGCGGTCCTGCTCCTGGTATTGCTGCAGGCGTTCGCGCAGATCCACCAGCTCATCCCGGAACTTCTGGTTCTCGTGGACGATCTCTTCCCACTCGGCGGCCACCTCGTGCAGAAATCCGCGAACCTCGTTCTCATCCAGGCCCCGAAAGGCCTTCTCAAACTCGCGGCGCTGGATATCGAGAGGCGTGAATTTCATTGAACACCTCGAAGAATGGCATCCCGGATCAGGGATTGGAGCAGACGCAAGACCAGGAAGGCGATCAGGGGGCTGAGATCGAATCCCCCCATGGGCGGGATGATGGCGCGGATGGGCCGAAGAATCGGATCCACGATGGCCTGGATGCCGCGGATGACGGGATGGCGAGGGTCGGGATTGAACCACGACAGGATCGCAGAAATGAACAACACCAGGATCAGAAGGCTGATCCCCCAATTGACGAGCACCACAAGAAACGGCATACGGCAGCTACCTCGAATCGCCCATGATAAAGCACTCGCGCGGGAAACACCCCAATCCGGCCTTGAGACGGCACAATGGTCCTCACGAGGGCACCCATGCGCATCGGCATCTCCTGCTATTCCACCTTCGGAGGCTCCGGCGTCGTCGCAACGGAAGTCGGCAAGGCGCTGGCGCTCCGCGGCCACGAGATTCACCTCTTCAGCCCCTCAGTGCCCCCGCGCCTGCTGGGCTTTGAGGACCGGGTGTGGTTCCACGAAGTCACGGCCAGCCCCTATCCGCTGTTCGAGGCCGAGCCGTTCTCCATCGCCCTGGCTTCCAAGATGTCCGACGTGGCCGATCACCACGGCCTGGAGATCCTGCACGCCCACTACGCCATCCCCCACGCCAGCGCCGCGCTCCTGGCCCGCATGGCGGTGGAGAACCCCGTGAAGGTCGTCACCACGCTGCACGGCACCGATATCACCGTGGTCGGAGCCGATCCCAGCTACCTACCCATGGTGCGCTTGGCCATCCGCGCCAGCGATGCCGTGACGGCCGTATCGAGCTTCCTGCGCGACGAGACGTACCGGACCTTCAAGGTGGATCGCCCCATCGACGTGGTGCCGAACTTCATCGCACCCCCCGCCACGCCGCCCTGCAACTGCCGGGCCTGGCTATCCCCTTGCGCCACCCCCATCCTGACCCACATCTCCAATTTCCGCCCCGTGAAGCGCGTGCTGGACGTGATGCGGATCTTCGAGCGCGTGAGGCAGGAAACCCCCGCCCGCCTGGTGATGGTGGGCGACGGCCCCGATCGCGCCGAAGCCGAAGCCTACGCGCGGGAGCGGGGATTCGTGGATGACGTCAAGTTCACCGGCAAGCAGATGGACGTGGGCGCCGTGCTGGCCTGCTCCGATGTGTTTCTGCTGCCCTCGGCCACCGAGAGCTTCGGCCTAGCCGCACTGGAGGCCATGGCCCACAACGTGCCCGTCATCGCCAGTCGAGTGGGCGGATTGCCCGAAGTGGTGCGCCACGGCATGGATGGATACCTGGAACCCCTGGGCGACGTGGAAGCCATGGCCCAGGACGCCCTGACCCTTCTGCGCGACGCCGACCTGCGACGCCGCATGGGCAAATCCGCAAAATCTCATGCCCTCGACGCCTTCGCCCAGGGCCCCATCATCGATCAGTACGAAGCGATCTACGAACGCGTCCTCTCCCCCGCGAAAACCACCGTGGACCTTGGGGCAAAACTTAGCTAGACTAGCCCTTCCCGGCTGGGTAGCTCAGGTGGTTAGAGCGAGGGTCTCATAATCCCTAGGTCGACAGTTCGAGTCTGTCTCCAGCCACCAATCAATACAGCACTTAGCGCCACTCGCATGGGTGGCGCTTTTTGCGTCTGCTACAAACCTGCTACAACGCCGCGGCAAACCAAGTGCGCTTCATTGCTGCGTGGTGCTGGGCCGCGCCTCACAAGCGCTTATTTCGAATTTTTCGGATCACTACCGAGGTCTTGGAGTTTCTTCTGTGCTCGAGCGTTTCCTTGCTCAGCAGCTTTGCGATACCACTTCACGGCTTCGGCTGGATCCTTAGTGACGCCATCGCCTTGGGCATAACAAATGCCCAGGTTGAATTGGGCATGAGCCAATCCTTGATCAGCGGCTTTGCGAAACCACTTCACGGCTTCAGCTAAATCCTTCGTGACTCCATCGCCTTGGGAATAAAAAGTCCCCATGTTGAATTGAGATTGAGCGTCTCCTTGCTCGCCGGCCCTGCGATACCACTTCACGGCTTCGGCGAAATCCTTCGTGACTCCAGCGCCGTGGCCATAACAACCACCCAGGTTGTATTGGGCTTTCGCATGCCCTTGTTCAGCGGCTTTGCGATACCACTTCACCGCTTCGGCTAAATCCTTCGTGACTCCAACGCCGTAGGAATAACAAGCACCCAGATTGTTTTGGGCTTCCGCATGCCCTTGCTCAGCGGCCTTGCGAGCCCATTTCACCGCTTCGGCTGGATCCTTCGTGACTCCAACGCCTAGGGCATAACAAACACCCAGGTTGTTTTGGGCGTCCGCATACCCTTGCTCAGCGGCCTTGCGAAACCACTTCACCGGTTCGGTTAGATCCTTCATGACTCCATCACTGTGGCCACAACAAACACCCAGGTTGTTTTGGGCTTGAGCGTCTCCTTGCTCAGCGGCCTTGCGGTACCACTTCACCGATTCGGCTAAATCCTTCGCGACTCCATCGCCTTGGGCATAACAAACAGCCAGGTTGCATTGAGCTGCCGCATGCCCTTGCTCAGCGGCCTTGCGGTACCACTTCACCGCTTCGGCTGGATCCTTTGTGACTCCAACGCTTTGGGCATAACAAAAACCCAGGTTGTTTTGGGCTTCCGCATGCCCTTGCTCAGCGGCCTTGCGGGCCCATTTCACCGCTTCGGCTGGATCCTTCGCGACTCCATCGCCTTGGGCATAACAAACCCCCAGGTAGCATTGAGCTTGAGCCAATCCTTGCTCAGCGGCCTTGCGAAACCACTTCACAGCTTCAGTTGGGTCCTTCGAGAGTCCAACGCCTTTGAGATAACAAACACCCAGGTTGTTTTGGGCTTCCGCATGCCCTTGCTCAGCAGCCTTGCGAACCCATTTCACCGCTTCGGCTAAATCCTTCGTGACTCCAGCACCGTAGGTATAACAACCACCCAGGTAGTGTTGGGCTTTCGCGTCTCTGGTCTTTCCCCAACCTTGGGACCAACTGAAAAGTTCGGGTCTGGGTTGATGGGGTTGTAAAGGAAGGTCGACTCGTCCTGATGAGCCGGGGTCATGGTAGCGTCTCCACCGCCTGGACGGAGGATAGGGCAACGCAGGGATGCGACCCGAGCGCCGGTCCAGGG
>DAOPYE010000133.1:0-5051 GCA_035352715.1 Holophaga sp.
ACTTCAATAACGCGCCCACGCTAAACGCGCTACCCACATGAAATGACGAAGAGCCAGATCTTGCCATTGGCGGCTGTGACGCCCCAGGCGAACGCATTTGCGTTGGGCACATGATCAGGATCGGACAGTTCTGTCATTTTCGCATTCAGCCACAAGACGGCTCTTGATGCGCCTGGTCCCCCAACGGATCCCGCAACCCAGACCTTGCCGCCATCGATGGTGATGGCGTTCGCAGTGGATTCGGTTTTGCCATCGCCCAGAAGCACCGGCTGATCACCGATCCAGTATTTGGCAACATTGATCTTGTTGATGGTTTCAGCGCCCGCCACATAGACATCGGTGACAGTGGGCTTCGATGGCTGGGGGGGATTCGAGGGGCTTGCTGTCGCATCGGATGAACCGCCGCAAGCCGTGAGCAGGCCGAGTGAGGCAGCTGCGACGAGAATGGACGAGTGCACGGAAAAGGGCACGACATCTCCTTGGGGATCGCGGACCAGGATTGGGTTCGCAGTCCGAACGTACGGCCGGTGGCTCGCCGTTCTTCAGCCGGTTGGCGTATTCGGGTTCAACCAGTTGAGGTGAGAGGCCACCCTTAGTCGTTGTCGTAAGCCCCTGCCGTAAACTTTGGCCGCGAGCCAAGCTTCTTGTGTCTCTGTGGCATTTAGGGCTTCACGTCTCCATCGGGGGATGATGTGTTTCGTGTCACATGGGGTAGAAATGCTTCATTCCTATGGTTCGAAGACGGAATAGTTCGCCGAACGTACGGTACGCTGTAGATATTCCACCGACCGATCCGAACATTCGTACGCAACCAGTTTCTCATCTCGCTAGACCCCTGTTGATGTCACTCCTCGATCTCGCAAATCGCCTCGTCCCTGATGCTTCTGAGCCCCTCGCCCTTCAGCTTGCGCGGCTTCTCGCTTCGGAGATCCTGGCGGGGCGTCTGCGGCCAGAAGAAGCCATGCCCAGTTCCCGGACCTTGGCGCAGGATCTGGGCCTTTCGCGGCACGTGGCGATGTCTGCGTTGCGCGAACTGGAGATGGAGGGCTGGGTGGAAAGCCGGGCCGGAAGCGGGACGTACGTTGCCAGCGCGCCGCCCACCCAGTTTCCGAAAAATTGGGGTGCGAAACCGGAACGGGGCAGCATTCCGGAAGAGCCAGCCTTCGAATTATCGAGTCGCCTCCTTCCCGTATCGAGCCTAGCTTCCACGGTGATCGATCTGACGGACGGTTTCCCTGACGCCCGAATGGCGCCCAAAGCGGCCCTGGCCAAGGGCTACAATCGCGCCATCCAGCGCCACGGTGATGAATTGCTGGGGCGGGGCGAGCCGAAGGGCAACCGTTCCCTTCGGGAGCAACTGGCCGGACATCTGCGTCATGCCCGGGGGATGGTCCTGGAACCTGAACATCTGCTCATCACGCGCAGCACCACCATGAGCCTGACTCTGATTGCGCAGGCCCTGGTGCCCAAGGGAGGCGAGATCGCGGTCGAGAACCCCGGCAGTCCCGCCGCTTGGGAGGCGCTGAGGGCCACGGGAGCCCGTCTGCATCCCGTCCCGGTGGATGAACAAGGGCTGCGGCCGGAGGCGCTCGAATCATTGGCCCAGCGGGTGGATCTCGCCCTGCTGCACCTCACGCCCCGGCGGCACTTCCCCACGACGGTGCCCCTTTCTGAAGAACGTCGCCAAGCCGTGATGGGTTTGGCCAAGCGGTTCAATTTCGCTGTCGTGGAGGATGATCCCGACGCCGAGATCACCTGGGAAGGCGCGCCTCCTCTGCCCATGGCCGCAGGGGATTCGCAAGGTCGCGTGGTTCATCTGGGTTCGCTCGCCCATCTGCTGGCGCCGGGGCTTGGTCTGGCCTACCTGGTCGCGCCTTCGGCCCTGGTGGATCGCCTCGCCAGGCTGCGCCAGCACCTGGATCTTCAGGGGGATCGCGTGCTCGAATGGGCCATGGCCGATCTCATTCGGGACGGGGATCTGGAACGACACTTGGCGCGCACCCGCAAACAGTTGCGCGCTCGTTGCGACACCTTTCAAAACCTTGTGCGCGAGATTCTGGGCACGGAATTCCAGGTGATGCCTTGCGATGGTGGATTGGCCTGTTGGTTTTCCACGCCCCCGGATCTGGATGGTCGCCGGTGGGCGCAGGCCTGTCTGGCAGAAGGCGTGCGGGTGCATCCGGGCGCGCACTACGATTTTGAGGGTCTGGCGTCTTCGGGTTTTGGCCCCGGGCTTCGCCTGGGTTTTGCCCAGCTTGAACCCGTGGAGGCGCGCAAGGCCCTGGAATTGCTCCGCCGGGCGCTGGATCCTCTTCGAGGTGCTGGACATGCCTGATGGCTTCTTCCCCCAAGAACCGCCTGAGCAGGTGGGGTCGTACCGGATCCTGGAACGCCTGGGTGAAGGCGGCATGGGCACGGTCTTTCTCGCCTTCGATTCCGTCCTGGGACGGCGCGTGGCTCTCAAATGGCTGAAACAGCTCACACCCGCCACCATCGAACGGTTGCGCCAGGAGGCCCACCTGCACGCGCGCGTGGAGCACCCGGCTGTCTGCCGTTTGTACCAAGTGGACGAATGGCAGGGCTGCCCCTTCCTGGTCATGCAGTACATCCAGGGCACGACGCTGGATCAGATCGCGTCGCAGCTTTCCATTGCGGCCAAGCTTCGAATCTTCGCGGCCCTGGCCGACGCGGTCCACGCCGCGCATCGACAGGGGCTCATCCATCGGGATCTGAAGCCCTCGAATCTGATGGTCGAGGCCGATGGCGCCGGAGGCTGGCACCCCTATGTCATGGATTTCGGCTTGGCGAGGGACGAAGCCGAAGGAACGCTCACCAATGCGGGCACGCTGCTCGGCAGCCCCGCCTACATGGCGCCCGAACAGGCCTTGGCGGGCTGGGTGGATGTGCGGACCGATGTCTATGGCCTGGGCGCGGCTTTTTTTGAAGTGCTGACGGGACGGCCGCCTTTTCTTGGCAAGGTCGCCGAACTTCTGGTGCAGGTCCAAAGCGAAGAAGCGCCTCGCCTGCGCACCTTTCTCCCGAATGCCTCCCGGGATCTGGAAACAGTGGTGGCCACCTGTTTGGCCAAGGACCCCGCGCGGCGCTATCCCAGCGCGGCAGCGCTTCGCGACGACTTGATGTGTCTGCTGGATGACGCGCCCATCAAGGCCCGACAGGTTTCGCATCTGGAGCGCATGGGGCGCTGGATTCGGCGGAACCGCCTCGCCAGCGCGCTGATCGCCTTGGTCGCACTGGCCGTTCTAGGGGCGGGTGTTGGTTACGACATCCAACAGCGCCGCGCGCAGACCCGTGCCTACTGGGCCGAACGCTTTGGCCGCGAAGCGCTGCACATGGAGAACATCCTGCAATTCGGGCGGATGTTGCCCCCGCACGATATTGCGCGGGAATTGGGATGGGTGCGCCAGCAGATAGATCACATCCGCGACGAGATGCAAAGGAACCCCCAGAGCCGAGGCGCGGGACACTTTGTGTTGGCTCAGGGCGAACTGATGTTGGGTGATGCGGAAGCCGCGCGGCGCGATCTGGAGGAGGCATGGCGTTTGGGCCATCGGTCGCCTGAATCCGCGCTGGCTCTGGGTTTGATCCTCGTGCAGCAATACGAAGATGAAATCCCCAAGGCTGAGAGCATCCTGGATTCAAAAGCGCGTGAGGCGAAGAAGGCCGAGCTGAAGCGAAACATGCTGGATCGCGGGCATTCCCTGCTGGCCCAGGCCCGAAAGGAACGGGGAGGATTGTTTCCTCTGGTGGCGGAAGTCCGTCTCGCCATCGCGGAGGACCGTCTGGATGAGGCGACGCGATTGGCTCAGGCTTCCGTGGAAGCCGAGCCCTGGAATGGCAGGGCCCATTTCTACCTCGCCAAGGCGTTGGCCTACCGCGGGCGGAAGGAGATCCAATCCGGGCGCATCAAGGAGGGCAAGGCCGACTATGAGCGAGTGCTGGATCTCATGGATACGGCGGTGCGCCTCGCTCCCAGCGATGATACGAACCAGGATGTCCTGAAGTTCGTATGGGAGATGGGATCCGGCCTTCAACTGCGCGGGCTCGATACGTGGGCTTCCCTCGAACGTTCCCTGGCAGCCAGCGAGGCGATGATGCGCATGAACAGCGAGCGCACGGACATGTTGAACAACCACGCGAGGATCCTCTGTCGCATGGCTATGGCGGTGGCCCAGCACGGAGGTGATTCAGAGCCCTACTTCCTTCGAGCCGAAGCGGTTATGCGAAAGGTTGTGGATGCACCGATTCGTGGTCGCGGCTCCTACTCCGAGCGGGTCCGGATCCTGGCCATCGAGCGTCTGGCTTCCATCGCGCACATGCGAGCCGATCAGGCGATCACCCGTAACCAGGATCCTTCACCCTTCATCCAGGCGGGGCTTTCCATTTGCCGTCAGGGCATCGCTGAAGGTCATGCCCAATGGGAGACCTACATGGCGATGGGCCTGCTTTGGCTCGACCAGGCCAATGCCCAGGAAAAGCATCGCCAGGAGAATGTGGATGCATTGGAACAGGCTGTTCAAGGCTTTCGAGTGTGCGCCCAGCTCAACCCCGAGCTGATTTCCTGGAACAACTTGGCGGAGGTTCTCGGAATGGTTGCCAAGCGTCGACTCGAGCGGGGCGAGGATCCCATGAAACCTTGTGCCGAGGCCAAGAGTGCCGTCCGGCAGGCCCTGGCCATCTATCCCAATAACCCCGACGCGCTGGAAAATCAGAAGACCCTTGAATCCCTGGAAGCCCGTTGGCAGGCCCGAGGAACGAAGCGGTAAGGGATTCCCGGCAATCGGTTCCATGCGGGTTGAGGATGTGCTGCGGCGTGAGCCTGCCTGGATATGAGCGGAGCCAGGAGGGGGGCTTCGTTGAACTTTTGTGATGCATCGTTGCGACTGGTGAAAATCCGTTTCAATTAAAAAAACGCGCCTTGACAAACTTTATAACCATATTACTTTTTGGTTGTATGGTGAATTCTATGGCCAGCCCATCCATCCACGACGGCACGATCGAAGAGATCGGGAAACTGTTCGGAGCCATGTCCG
>DAOPYE010000134.1:0-5008 GCA_035352715.1 Holophaga sp.
ACGTCGTAGTTGGCCACCTGCAGCAGCTTGGTGAGGATGTTCTCCACGTCCTCGCCCACGTAGCCCGCTTCCGTCAGGGTGGTGGCGTCGGCCATGGCGAGGGGCACGTCCAGCACCCGCGCCAGGGTCTGCGCGAGCAGGGTCTTGCCGGTGCCCGTGGGGCCGATCAGCAGGATGTTGCTCTTGGTCAGCTCGACCTCGGATCCGCCCAGCGTGTGCTTGGGCGCGAGGATCCGCTTGTAATGGTTGTAGACGGCCACGGAGAGCCGCTTCTTCGCGGCTTCCTGGCCGATCACGTAGTCGTCCAGGTAGGCCTTGATTTCCTTGGGCCGCGCCAGCTTCTCCTCGTGCTTGGCGGTGGGCCGATCCTGGCGGCTCATGCGCAACTGCAACTGTCCGGCTTCCACGCATTCATTGCAGATGAACGCGCTCGGGCCCGCCAGAATCTGCTCCACTTCGTGCGGAGCTTTGCCGCAGAAGGAACAGCGCTGATCCTTCTTGGTTTTTTGCTGCATGACGCCTCCGATGCGCGACGCTCAGTCTACTGCTGGTGAATCGTGACGAGCGACAGGACTTCAAACCGTTTGGTGCCCGCCGGGATCTTGATCTTGACCTCATCGCCTTCGGCCTTGCCCACGAGGGCCATGCCGATGGGTGAGCTGATGCTCAGCTGCTCGGGCGTGGCGCCCAACTCTTCGGGAAGCACCAGCTTGTAGGTGACTTCCTTATCCGTGTCCAGATCCAGCAGCGTCACCTGGGAACCATAGGCCACCTTGTCCTTGGGCAGACGGCCCACATCCAGGCTCGCGATCTCCGAGATTCGCTTTTCCATTGCCACGACCTTGGCCTGGAACATGTCCCGCTTGGACAATGCCTGCTCGTATTCCGCGTTCTCGGAAAGGTCACCCTGGGATGCCGCCGCGGCGATCTCCTTGGGGATATCCACGAGAAGCGTGCTTTTGAGGACCTTCAGCTCGTTCTCGAGCTTGGCAAGGACGTGCTTGGGCATCGGATTTCCTGAGTGATGGGCTTAGCCCTGGGTGGTGGTTGCAGGAATGGCGTCGATCCATTCACGAGGAGGAAGGCTGGCGGCGGGCGGAGGCCCTGGATCGTCGGGGCGGGTCTTGAATCGGTTGTGCATCCAGAACCAGTAGCGGGGATCCCTGCGGATTTGCGCGTCGATGGCGCTGGTCATGATCTGGGTCGCCACCCAGATGTCCCGCTGCGAATCGCCCGTGCGCGGGATCTCCAGGGGCGGGAAGATGCGCACCCGAAGGGTGCCGTCGGGTTCGGGATGGCTGAAGATGGGCAGCACCGGCAGGTCGTATTTGATGGCCAGGGTCGCGGGCATCTGGAAGGTGGAGGCCCAGCGTCCGAGGAATTTCGTGAACACGCCGGATGTGAGCGCGTCCTGATCCAGCAGGGCGCCCACGCATTCACCCTGGCGCAGCAGCTTCAGGGATTCACGGGCGGCGCCGGCCTTGGGGATGATGCGGTTGCCGAATCGCCCCCGCAAGGCGGCCAAGCGATTAGCCAACAGCGGGTTGTCCAACATGCGTCCCACGATGTAGAGCGGGCGGCCCGTGGCGGAAAGGGCCAGCCCCATGGCTTCCCAGTTGCCGTAGTGGCCCGTGAGTCCCACAAAGCCTCGACCGGTTTTCCGCGCGGCGTCCCAGTGTTCCAGTCCCTCGAATTGCACGCGGCTCGCCAGCGCTTCCGGCGTCATGCGGAGCAGATGCGGCGAGGTGGCGAACATGGCGCCGAAATGGGCGAAGCAGGCCTTGAGGGTGGCGCGTTGTTCCGCGTCGGACAGCGACAGATCTGAGTTGCGCAGGTTTTCGCGCACCATACGCCGGTGGCGGCCGTCGAGGATGCGCAGCAGGAATCCCAGCCCCCGGCCGAGCCGTTGGGCCATGTTCCAGGAGACGCAGGCCAGCGAACCTTCCACGATCCGGTAGGCGACGTATTCCAGGCGATGCTGGATGGTTGGACTTGCAACGGAAGAACCAGACATCAAACCAGATATAAAAAAACGTGCGCCTCGGGGATTCGAGGCGCGGTGCAACATCGTATCGCGGTTTTCGGGGTGGATGGAAGGACGGCTTTTTACGCGTAGGGATTCCTTGAACCAAGGCGGTTAACGGCTTCGGTGCTGGTGGCTTCCTGGAACTCCTCTGCCGTGAACAGGCCTTCGGAGATCCCCTGCGCGCGGAGGGAGCACCCGGCGGTCTGGGCGCGGGTCACGAGATCGCAAACGGCCTCGTAGCCGAGCAGGGGCAGCAGGGCGGTGGCGGCGGCGGTGCCGTTCTCGACCTGGGTGCGGCATCGGGCTTCATCGGCTTCCAGTCCTTCGATGCAGAATCGGCGAAGCATGCCGCAGGCGCTGCCCAGCAAATCGAAGCTCTCCAACAGGCTGTGGGCCACGAGGGGCAGGAAGGGGTTCAGCTCCAGGCTGCCCAGGGAGACGGCGAACGCGATGGCTTGGTCGTGGGCCATCGCCAGGATGGCCGCCTGGGTCACGGCTTCGGGAATCACCGGGTTCACCTTGCCGGGCATGATGCTGCTTCCGGCCTGGCGGCCGGGCAGGCGCAGTTCGCCCAGGCCGCATTCCGGGCCGCTGCCCATGAGGCGCAGATCGCCGCAGATTTTTACCAGGGAGGTTGCCAGGGCCTTCAGCAGGCCCGAGACCTCCACGAAGACATCCGCATTCTGCGTGGCTTCGACCAGATTCTCGGCGCGGGCCAAGCCCAGGCCCGTGATATCGCGCAGCTCGTCCACCACGCGGAAGATGTATTGGCGTGGCGCCGCCAGTCCCGTGCCGATGGCCGTGCCGCCCAGGTTCACGACGCGCAGGCGCTCTTCGCATTTGGCCAGGCGCCAGCGATCCCGGTTCAGGGCCTCGGCGTAGGCGCCCATCTCGCGGCCCAGGGTCACCAGTACGGCGTCCTGGAGTTCCGTGCGGCCCACCTTCACGATGTGTGCGAAGGCTTTCTCCTTTTCCTGGAAGGCCTCCTGGAGGGCGACGACCTCGCGTTCCAGGCGGTTCAGGCCCCGGATGGAAGCGATGCGCAGCGCCGTGGGAAAGGTGTCGTTGGTGCTCTGATGCCGGTTGACGTCATCCAGCGGCGAGATCCGATCGTAGGTTCCGTGCGGTTCGCCCAGCAGCTCCAGCGCCCGGTTCGCCAGCACCTCGTTCACGTTCATGTTGGTGGAGGTGCCCGCGCCACCCTGGAGGGCGTCCACGCGGATCTCGTCCCGCAGGGCGCCGTCCATCAGTTCGAGGCAGGCCTGCTCGAGGGCCGCATATTTCGATGTTTCCGGAAAGAATCCCAGGGTGTGGTTCGTCCGGGCGGCGGCGAGCTTGACCGCGCCGAAAGCTCGGGCCAGTTCGCGATGTACGGGGTGGCCCAGCAGGGGGAAGTTCTCCAGGGCCCGTGCGGTGTGGATCCCGTGCCGTGTTCCAGCCGGAAGATCGCGCGTTCCTAGGGCATCCTGCTCGCTGCGCACATCGCTCATGCTAGTGATAGTGACCTCGGAGGCCGCTTCCCGCAAATGCGAGAAAAGCAGCCCCGAACGGCGGTGGCTGGGCCAATGCTTGGTTCCGCCGGAAGGATGCGGCATTCTTTTCATGCATTTTTACTTTGGGTGCGCCTTTGGGGGAGCTGCTTTCCAGTCCGGCCTCTGATCCCGCCGCCGAATCGCGGGCGGCCATGGAGGACCTGCAGCGGACGGGCGCCGAATTTCTCATCCAGGTCGCGGGCGCGCAGACCACGCCCTACGCCGCGGTGCTCGTCGCCATCGACGCGGAGCAGGGACAATGCGTGCTGAAGCTGGTCCGCCCGCTGCCCCATGAACTGGCGGAAGGCGCAAAATTCCGGGCCGTCTTCGGCATCCTGGGCGATCGCTTTGAATGTGGCTTGGTCTTTCGCGGGCGGGCGGATTACCTCCAGTACCGCTTTGATGCGCCGGAAAGGTTGAAGAAGATCGGGCGGCGCAAGTACAAGCGCTATCCCTTCCGGCCCCGCGAGAAGGTCTTCGTCGTGGCCCAGGATGGCACCCTGCCCGGCATGGGCATCGCGGGGCCCTTGATCAATCTGTCCATGGGCGGGCTCGCCATGCGCCTGGATCGCATCGTGCGCCTGGACGACGGCCTGCGTCTGCAGCCAAACACCGCGCTCTTTGATCGCGGGAAGGTCTTTCCCATGCTCTACATCCAAGATCTTCCGGGTCTGCCCTCGCTACGCGCGCGCGGCGTGTTGGCCCATGTGGCCGAACGCGGCGGCGAGATCACCCTGGCCTTCGAGTTCACCCAGATCGAGGAGGCGGATGCCCGGGCGCTGGGCGAGGTGATCGGGTTTCGGGAGAACCTCACGGGGGCTTCAAGAAGCCTGGGTGCGGGCAGTGGAGCCCACCGCGTGACGCAATCTGGCGCCCATCGGCTGGAGGGACGTGCGGAGGAAGAGATGGAGGCGCCGCTGCCTCCAGAGGCGGAAGAGGGCGAAGTGGGCCTGGAGGCCGAGCGCGTGGAAGCCGGTCCCCTCAGGCGTTTGGCGCGCCGGACTCTTCGGCTGGGGCTTGCCATGGTTCCCGGCGAGCGCCGGGAGCGTGTGGCTGCCCATCTGCGGGAGAACGGATTCGGCCGACTGGAATTGTTCGACCATCTGAAGGCGATCCGGACCGCCTCCCTGCGCGAGCCCGCCGATCGCAGGCCCAGCCTCATGCTGGTCGATTTGGCGCTGGGGGGATCGGTGGGCGAGCCCCTGGCGGCGCTGCGCGTGCTGGAGCGCGAGCTGGCCGAATGGAATGGCCTGCCTGTCCTGGTGCTGTGCGAGGACGACGATCCCGCCCTGCTGCTGGGGAGTGGCAGCATTCCCCTGGGGTGCGAATCCCATGACTGGCTGGGCAGCCTGGACAAGCAGGCCCAGCTCGCGGGGTGACTCGATAGGGTTCAGGCGTGAGATGACGGCAAGCGTGCGTGAAACCCCTGGCTGATGGCCGGTAGCCTCGT
>DAOPYE010000135.1:0-4980 GCA_035352715.1 Holophaga sp.
CGGAATGGTTCACGGGCTACGTGCTGGAAAAGAGCCTCAGCGTGGACAACCTCTTCGTGTTCGTCCTCCTGTTCTCGTCATTCCAGGTGGAGCCCCGCCACCAGCACCGGATCCTGTACTGGGGCATCCTGGGCGCGCTGATCATGCGCGCGGCGATGATCCTGGCGGGCACGGCGCTGCTGAACCGCTTCGAATGGATGATGTACGTCTTCGGCGCCTTCCTGGTCTACACCGGCATCAGCATGTTCTTCGCCGAAGATAAGCCGAGCGACCCCAAGAATTCGGCCCTGGTGCGCACGCTGAAGAAATACCTGCCCTTTGATCCCGAGGCGGGGCATGCGCGCCTGCTGGTCCGGCACGACCACAAGATTTTCATGACGCCCATGCTCCTGGTGCTCCTGGTCATCGAAGGCACGGATCTGGTCTTCGCCGTGGATTCCATCCCCGCAGTGCTGGCGGTGACGCGCGATCCCTTCACGGTCTACACGTCGAACATCTTCGCCATCCTGGGCCTGCGCAGCCTCTACTTCCTGCTGGCCAAGATGGTGGATCGCTTCCACCGTCTGAAGCTCGGGCTCGCAATCATCCTCACCTTCGTGGGGCTGAAGATGTCCCTCGCGCACTGGGTGAAAATCCCCATCCAGGCTTCGCTGATCTTCATCGCGGTGGTGCTCGTCGCCTGCGTGACGGCCAGCCTGCTGTGGCCCCCGAAAGAGGATGCCTGATGGAGCTGCGCCGCCCATCGCTGGACAGCGCGCTTCAGGCCGGACAGACCTACGGCCCCTGTGTGGCCGTGCTGGGCATCTTCGACGGATTCCACCAGGGGCATCGCCAGCTGCTTCAAGAAGCGGCCAGCGCCGCCCGGATGCGCGGCCTGCCCCTGGCCGTGCTCACCTTCGATCCCCATCCCACGATTCTGCTGGCCCCCGAACACCGCCCGAAGCTGCTGATGACCCTGGATCAGCGCCTGACCGCCTTCCGAGAGGCCGGGGCGGATCTGGCCTGGATCATCCCTTTTTCCCGGCCGTTCTCCGAGATCGAGCCCCGGGCGTTCCTCGAGCAGCTGGGCCGGGCCATCGCCCCGGTGGAGCTGCACGTGGGCACCGCCTTCCGGTTCGGCCACCGGCGCAGTGGAGGACTGGAAACCCTTCAGGAGTGGGGCTCCGAGAACGGATGCCGCATCCACCCCTGCGCCTTCCGGGCCTCGGACGGCGGCACACTCTCCTCCACGCGAATCCGTGAGGCGCTGGACACCGGCGACGTGGCCCTGGCGGCCGATCTGCTGGGTTGCCCCTTCGAGCTCACGGGCATCGTGGTGGAGGGCGAGCGGCGCGGACGCCATCTGGGCTTTCCCACGGCCAACCTGGCCTGGGAGCAGGAACAGCTGCCCGCCATGGGCGTCTACGTGACCCACGTCCGCAGCAGCCACATCGAGAACGCCTGGATGGGGCTCACCAACGTGGGCGAAAAGCCGACCTTCCAGGGCCGCACACTCACCGTCGAGACCCATCTGCCCGAGTTCAGCGGCGACCTCTACGGCGCGCGCCTGGAGCTGGCCTTCCTGCATCGCCTGAGGGGCGAACAGCGATTCGATGGCATCGAAGCGCTGCGGGCCCAGATCGCGAAGGATGTCCAGAATGGTCAGGCCTGGTGGCACACCCGGCATTCCTGAAGATATGCATAGGCCAATCACACCGCGCGCCGAGGTCCTCCAGCCCGGCGACGGGATGCCTCGCGCTGTGCGTCACGGTAGACTGAAGACGAGGGAGAATTCATGTTCAGTGAAATGAAGGTCTTTTCAGGTTCGAGCCATCCGGAACTCGCGTCCGCCGTGGCCACCCACATGGGACTTTCCCTCGGAAAGGTGCGATTCAACCGTTTTTCCAACGAGAATATCAAGGTGAAAATCGAAGAAAACGTCCGGGAATCGGACGTTTTTGTTATTCAGACCAGCTGTTCGCCCGTGAGCGACAACATCATGGAGCTGCTGATCCTGATCGACGCGCTGAAGTTCGCTTCGGCGCGCCGCATCACCGCGGTGCTGCCCTACTACCCCTACGCGCGCAGCGACAAGAAGGATGAAGCCCGCATTTCGATCACCGCTCGCCTGATGGCGGATTTGCTGCAGACCGCCGGGGCCGACCGAATCCTGACCATGACCCTGCACGCGCCCCAGATCCTTGGGTTCTTCCGTACCCCTGCGGACCAGCTCTTCGCCACGCCGATCCTGGCCAACTACTTCAAGCAATCGGATCTCAGCGACACCGTGGTGACCGCCACCGATGCTGGCGCCGCCAAGATCGCCGGCAACTTCGCCAAGCGCCTGGGCGTGCCCATGGCCATCATCGACAAGCGCCGCTCGGACGATTCAGAGAAAGCCCAGAGCGTGGCGCTCATTGGCGATGTGAAGGGCAAGGACTGCATCATCTTTGATGACGAAATCGCCACCGGCGGCTCCATTGCCGAAGCCTCGCGCATCCTCAAGAGCTTCGGCGCCGGTCGTGTGCGCGTGGGCGTGACGCACGCCGTGTTCTCCGGCCGCGTGCTGGAAACGCTTGGCAACGCCGAGCTGGACGAGATCGTCGTCACGGACACCATCCCCATCCCCGCCGCCAAGCGCGAAGCCCTGCCCAATCTGAAGGTGCTCTCCACGGCTGCCATGTTCGGCGACGCCATCCTGCGCATCCACGGCGGGCGCAGCATCAGCGAGATGATGGCCTTGCGTTAGGATTCAGGAACGCAGCGCTTCCCAGGCCTGACGGAGGCTTCCCCCCGCGAGGACGGAAGCCTCCGTCGCGCGGCAGAGCCTTGCGCGCATCGCCTCTGGCAGATGGCGGGCCGCCCCCAGAGTCTGGAGGCGCAGCGGCATGGAAAGCGCGTCCCAGGTCTGCTCCAGGGATTGCAGCCAGGCTTCATCGCCCAGGCGCGCCCGGGGTGTCCATCGCCAGGGCGAGCCCAGGCCCTCTTCGCGCAGGATCTCCGTCGTGCGGGGGGTTTCGCCAATGCGGCAGGCGATGCGCGACAGGGCGTCGGCCGCCTCGGCTCGCGAGAAGGGGTCCGATAGATAACCAGCCAACGCGGACAGGGAAGTCTCTCCCCCGATGGTCCCTAGGGCCTGGACCAATGCGAACCGGGCGCCTTCCGGGCAGAGGGCGAGCTGCTGCAACAGGTATTCCTCGTCACCAGCCCCC
Source organism: Holophaga sp. (assembly GCA_035352715.1). GTDB lineage: Bacteria > Acidobacteriota > Holophagae > Holophagales > Holophagaceae > DAOPYE01. The sequence goes on from DAOPYE010000135.1 coordinate 3,192, forward strand.
ACGCTGGCTTGTAGGCGTTCCGCCGCGCCACGCCGAGCGCCCACGTCGCCCGATCGCAGGGCATCCAGATAAGGTCCCAGACGTTCCTTCGGGCCATCGTTCTCATCCACGGAGCGCAGGCGGCTCACCGTGGGTTGGGACAATTCCTCCGCGCTAAAGCCAGGTAAAGGATCTTCACCCCAACCCGCGGCGGCGGCGCTCTCCAACCAATTGGACAGTTCCTGTCCAAGCACGTCCATGTTCGGCACGCGCTTGGATGGGTCCGGGGCCAAGGAGCGCATGAGAATGCCCGCCAGGCTTGGCGGAAAGCCGGGGCGGACGTTCGCGGGCGGCAGCTGCACCAAGCTGTAGGGCTGACCCGTTGTGAATTCGTAAAGGATCGCGCCCATGGCGTAGACATCGCACCGCGCGTCGACCCGACGGGGATCGCCGTGCTGTTCGGGGGCCATGTACCCGATGGTACCTACCACCATGCGGCTTTGCGTGTGTCGCGTACCTTCACCGCCTTCCCACAGGCACACGCCGAAATCGGTGACCTTCAAACGCCCATCTATGGCAAAGAGCAGATTCGAAGGCTTAAGATCCCGATGGATCACGCCCGCAGAATGGGCGACAAAGAGCGCTTCCGTCACGGGCACCAGGCGTCGGATCACCGAGGCGGGGGCTTCGCCACGACAGTTCTTGATGCTGCCGCCGGGCAACAGCTCCATGAGCAGGAAGGGCGTCGTGCCGGATTTTCCGAAACCCATGACCTCCACCAGATGCGGATGCCGCAGCCGCTTCAGGATCTCACCCTCCAACAGAAAGCGCCGCACCAGCTCAGGATCCGCACCGGCCTCGGGGCGCAGAAACTTCACGGCCAGAAGCTTGTCGGGCCGGAAGGGGTCCTCGGCGCGGTGAACCACCGCCATGCCACCTTCGCCGATGCGTTCCCGCACCCGCACGCCCCCAATCATCCGCGGAACAGAACTATTCATCAGCTTCCACGCGATTGCGCCCCAGGGATTTCGCCCGGTAGAGCGCCACGTCCGCCCGCGCCAGCAGGGACCCGTCATCGGTATCGCGGGGCCGGAACTGGGCGACGCCAAAGCAGCAGGTGACCTGGAAGGTCTCATCGCCCAGTCGCGAGGCGAAGACCTCGTCGGCTAGCGCACGACGCAGGTCCTCGGCAACGCTGACCGCTTCATGCCGCTGGGTTTCCGGCAGCACCGCCAGGAACTCCTCCCCACCGATGCGCCCGATCAGGTCGCTGGATCGCAAGCGCCTAGCGGCGATATCCCCGAAGCGCTGAAGGACATCATCGCCCGTGGCATGGCCAAAGCGATCGTTGATCTCCTTGAAGTGGTCCAGATCGCTGAGCACCAGCGACAGCGTGCGGTTATGCCGCCGCGCCAGATCCATGTGCTTACCCAGGAAAGCCAGCACCGCAGAGCGGTTGGCCAGTCCCGTCAAGGGGTCCGTGCTGGTCTGCACGCGGATGGCCTCGTGGTACTGCCATTCGGCCTCATCCATGCACTTGAGCTTGAACGCATGGCCTCCCACCCGAAGGACATCGCCGTGATTCAGGGGAAAAGGCATCCGGGGGGCTTCCAGCTTGCGCCCGTTGATGAATGTTCCATTCATGGAGCACAGATCCTGGACAAAGATGCTGGAGCGATGATCGCGCTGCTTGCTGATCTCCAAGCGGGCGTGGTTCCGGCTTACCTCGGGGTCCGACAGGTGGAGATCATTGCCGGAGCCGCGTCCGATGGTGAGCCCCAGCCGCAACGGAATCACCTCGCCGATGGGC
>DAOPYE010000136.1:0-4978 GCA_035352715.1 Holophaga sp.
CCAGAAGGTGTTGTCGGTGTGGGTGTCGGTGTCGGTGTCGGTGTCGGTGTGGGTGTCGGTGTCGGTGTGGGTGTCGGTGTCGGTGTCGGTGTCGGTGTCGGTGTCGGTGTTGGTGTAGCTGTCGGAGTCGGCAAAGCTCCCGTGGATCCAGTCGAAGCACTCGAACCGCCCCCGCAGGCCGTGAGCATGAGGCCCAGCAAAGCTGCCGATATGGCCGTCTTCACGAAGATGAATCCACGCATGCTCATGGCTCCAAGAGAAGGGATCGCCGCAAGGCATCCAGGTCTGGGTCCGGATTCAGGTGACCGTTCGGCAATCCGAAAAAGCTGCGCGCAGGAAACACTGAATCCGTGGAAATGAATACGCGAGATTAACATATCCGACCATTCACGCGATAAAGATCAACCCAGAAAACGGCTCCCATCGACCGTGCAGGCCCGTTGCCCCCCAAGGCGAAGCCGCATCCCGCTGTTCCGTCGACGATTTTCCACATTTATGGAAAAAGACCATGACAAGCCGCCAGGCGGCGAAGACATCAGCGAAGGCCCTCGAATCCAGGCGAACCTTGGCTTCAGGGCGTGGTGATCGTCGGAGAGCCGACCCGCTCGCCCGAGGATCTTGGTTCCAGGCGCCGCTTCAGCCAGGCGCGAACCGGCGCATCGTAGAGCTTCATGGCCCCGTAGGCCAGCGCGATCATGACGATGCCAAGGATCGTGGCCACAAGCGCGATCTGATGGGGCTTGGGATGATGGCGGTAGATCCACCCGGTGTAGAGGTAGATGAGCGGGTAGTGGGTGATGTAGAGCGGGTAGGAAATATCGCCGAAGAACTGGCAGACCTTGGCCATGGATCCTTTGACATCGGCGCTGGCGCCCGCCGCCACGATGAGGGGAAAGGCCAGGATGATGCAGGCGGATTCATAAAGGCCGTTGAAGCGGGTGGTGGGCAGGATGAACAGCACCACCAGGGCCAGGGAGCAAAGCACGAAGGGCGCGGGAACCTTGAGTCGATGCCCTGACCGGAACAGCAGCAGACCCGCGAAGAAGGGGAAGGCCATGCGCGCCACGCCGATCCCGAAGCTGCTAAAACCCCAGCCCGCCGCCACATCGCCCCGCTTCACGGCGATGGCGGTAAGCACCGCGCCGCTGAGCACCACCAGGATCCACAGGGCGATGCGGTTCAGTTTTCGACCGAATAACGCGTAGGCGATGTTGGCGATGTATTCCTGCAGCAGGGACCAGCAGGGGCCATTCAGCGAATGGGTCTCGCCCCAGCCACGCACATCCGGCGAAGGCAGCAGCGTGAGCGCTAGCAGCGTGAAGCCGATGAGCTTCAGCAGATGGAATCCTGCGGGCTTGACCAGAAATGGATCGAACCAGAAGCAGACCGCGCCCAGAAGGATGGCGAAGATCACCATGGGATGCAGGCGGATCAGGCGCGTGCGAAAGAAGGCCCAGACGCTCATCTTCCCCCAGCGGTCATCGTAGGCGTATCCCACCACGAAGCCCGAGAGCAGGAAGAAGAAGTCCACCGCCAGATACCCGTGATGAACGGGAAGCTGCGCATAGACCGGGAAGTGGGCCTCCATGAAGTGGAAGATCACCACCAGAAGGGCTGCAACCCCACGGAGTCCATCCAGGATGGGATAGTGGGGCTTGGAAGTCTGAGTGGTTTGCATGGATATCCATTGAAGGCTGCATCCCGAATCTAGCAGTCCCCATCGCCGGATCTCCAGTGATCAAAAGTGAAAAGCCCCGCAACGCTGGGCGCAACGGGGCTTGGTGTTGGTGGTTCTGGCGCGACTCGAACGCGCGACCTTCCGCTTAGGAGGCGGATGCTCTATCCACCTGAGCTACAGAACCAGTGTCCCAAAAGCAGGGGAAGAGGCATTCTCGCATGTCCGGCGCGAGGGAGCCATCGGGTCGAAGATCAATGCCCGGTCTGGTATTCGGCGTACGTGCCCTGGAAGTCTGCGATGCCGCCATCCTTCAGGCTCCAGATGCGAGTGGCGACCTCTTCGATCAAGTCCTCGTCGTGGGTGACCAGGAACACCGTGCCGTCGTAGCGCTGCAGGGCGTCGTTGAGGGCCACCACGGCTTCCAGGTCCAGGTGGTTGGTGGGCTCGTCCAGCACCAGGAAGTTGGGCTTCTGCAGCATGAGCTTGCAGAACATCAGGCGGCAGGCCTCGCCACCGCTCAGCACCTCGGTCATTTTGTTGCCTTCTTCGCCGCGGAACAGCATCTGGCCCATGACGCCGCGGATCTGCTCCACGGTGGCTTCCTTATCGAACTGGTGCAGCCAATCCACCAGGGTCCAGCCATCGGGGATGCTCTCGCGGAAATCCTGGGCAAAGTATCCGACATTCACCTCGTGGCCCCATTTCACGGTGCCGGCGTCGCGGCCGCGATCGGTCTCGGTCACGGCGGGCGCATCGGCCAGCAGGGCCTTCAGCAGCGTGCTCTTGCCCACACCGTTGCGGCCCAGGATGGCGACCTTCTCGCCCTTCTGCACCATGGCCGTGGCGTTCTTGATGACCTCCAGACGGCCATCGGGCGTCTCGTAGCTCTTGGCGAGTCCTTCGAATTCCACGGCGTAGCGGCCGCCGGGCTTGCCCACCTCGAACTTGATGTAGGGCCGCTGGATGTTGCTGCGGGCCAGCAACTGGGGCTGGAGCCGCTCCACTTCCTTCTTGCGGCTGCCCACCTGGCTGGAACGGGTGCCGGCGGCAAAGCGCTGGATGAATTCGTTCAACTGCTCGATCTTCTTTTCGCGCTGGCTGTTCTCGGATTCCAGACGGCTGCGAATTTGCGTCTTCTGCATCACCATGTCGTCGTAGCCGCCGGTGTACTGGATGATCGTCTGGTAGTCGATATCGGCGATGTGCGTGCAGACGCCGTTCAGGAAATGGCGATCGTGGCTGATGACGATGACGCTGCCGTCGTAGTGGTTCAGGAATTCCTCCAGCCAGTGGATGGATTCCAGATCGAGGTGGTTGGTGGGCTCGTCCAACAGCAGGGCTTCGGGATGACCGAACAGTGCCTGGGCCAGCAGTACGCGCACCTTTTGTCCGCCCTGCAGTTCGCTCATCTGGCGCTCGTGCAGCTCCTCGGAAATATCGAGGCCCTGCAGCAGGATCGCGGCTTCGCTCTCGGCGGTGTAGCCATCCTCGTCGGCCACCACGCCTTCAAGCTCCGCCACGCGCATGCCGTCCTCGTCGGTCATCTCCGGCTTCTCGTAGATGGCGTCCCGCTCCTGCAGCGCCTCCCACAAGGGTTTGTTGCCCATGATCACGGTGTCGATGACGCGGAAGGCGTCGAAGGCGAACTGATCCTGGCTCAGGATGCCCATCTTGCGGGGCCGGATCACCGATCCCTTGTGCGGCTCCAGCTCGCCCGAGATCACCTTCATGAATGTGGATTTGCCCGCGCCATTGGGGCCCGTCAGGCCATAGCGCCGCCCGGGCGTAAAGGTGGTCGTGACATCCTCGAAGAGAATTTTCGAACCGTACTGCATCGACACGTTTTGAACCGACAGCATCCCTGCCTCCGAACCCTCCATTCTACGGGAATCCGGGGGGAAAACAGATCACGGATTTGCGTGCACTCCGCAGGATCAGATGTGCGCGGCGACCTGATCGGGCAGCAGCTCTTCCAGGCACTGTCGCCGCTGGCACTTGCGTTCGCGGCACGGCGAGCAGGCGATGCCCGTGCGAAGCACCGCGCCCGCGCCTTCGGGCAGGCCCGCGATGACGGGATCGGAGCCGCCGTAGAGCCCCAGCGTCGGCACCCCCAGCACGACAGCCAGGTGCAGCAGGCCCGTATCGGGCGCGATGACGCGATCCGCCTGGCGCAGGGCGGCCGCCAGTTCCCATAGCCCGAGTTTCGGCAGCGCCGGGATCCCTGTCTCCCGCGGCAGCCATTCGCGCAGCTCAGCTTCCTCCGGCCCCAGGGACCAGCGCAGCTCGCAGCGATCCTTCAGCATCGCAGCCAGCGCGATCCAATGGCGCAGCGGCCAGCGCTTGATGGCGCCCCGGCGCGACGCCCCAGGCACCAGCACCACCCGCGGCCGCGCGTCCTGGGTCCAGATCGTTCCCGGGTCCGGCAAATGCGCATCGCACAACACGGGACGGAATCGCCCCAGGCCCGGAACGCCGTGGCGCTCGCCGAAGGCCTGCGCGAGCCCCAGGGCCTGGTCGTAGCGGGTCTGATAGCGGAAGGGTAGCGGCTGGGTCTGCATCCAGCCTGCGCCCTCCTTGGTCACGCCGTCTCCCCATCGCTCGGGGATGCGCGCCAGGAGCGGGATCAGCGCGGATTTCAGGATGCCGTGGAAATCCAGGCTGGCATCCGCGCCCCGGATCAAATCCGCCACGCGCCGGGTCTCGGCCAGGAAACCCATCGGGCTGGAGAGCCGCTTGCGGCACACCACCACGGGCTTCAGCCAGGGAAAAGGCTCCAGCAGAAAGGCGTGCCGATCCTCCACAACGGCCTGGAACAAGGCGTCGGGAAAGGCTTCGTGCAGGTTCACCCAGGCGGGCAGCACGCGCAGGATGTCGCCCAGCGCGGAAAGACGCAGCAACGCGAGACGCATGCCAGCGCCTCGCTTGGCCTCAAGCGCGGCACGATCTTCCGTCGCGGCATCCAGGTTCACGAAACCTCCAAGATGAAACCTCCAGGGGAAGGCTATTATCCACCGGCGCCAGCCCGCTGTCCGCCGATCCCCATCAAGCGCAAGCCGATTCCGGGCCACTGGGGTGAAACGGCTTTTAGAATGAGGACCACCGAGGCTCCCATGTCCACCGCCATCCAGAACTACCTGCAGGCCCTTCAGTCCGCCATGGCGGATTGCGACCGGGCGATGATCCAGGACGCGCTGTGGGATTCGAGCAAGCGCATCCAGCGCGAACTGGATCGCCTAGCCTGGATGGAACCGGATCTCACGGAAGCGGAGGCAGAAAGCCGCGCCCTCGCCGAATGCGGCC
>DAOPYE010000137.1:0-4945 GCA_035352715.1 Holophaga sp.
TTGCTGATGGCGCCGCTGAGGAAGGGCTGGGCCGCTCCCATCATGCGCAGGTGGCCCATGGGCTCGATGTAGCGCTTGCCCTTGCGTCCGCACTTATTGGCGCAATCAAAAATAGGCAGGTGCTCGTCCTTCAGATGGGGCGCACCCTCAACTGTCATGGCGCCCGCCAAGGCGTCGATGAAGGCGGCGGTGACGTCATCACCGAAGGCGGCCTTCAGACGTTCGGGATTGACGACGAACGAAGGATCGAACGCTGCGGGCAGCTTCGCCTCGATGGCGGCGATCTCGGCCTCGGTCCAGCCCTTGGCGAGCATGTCTTTGCGCGAGATGCCCGGCGTCTCGTCGGTGATTTCCTGCCAACCCACCACGTAGCGCTCGATGTCGCGGATCTGGTCGGGGCTGTATCCCTGACGGGCCAGTGCCTCGGGCAGCGCGCCGTTCACCAGCTTGAAGTAGCCGCCACCCGCCAGCTTCTTGAACTTCACCAGGGCGAAATCCGGCTCGACACCCGTGGTGTCGCAATCCATCAGCAGGCCGATGGTGCCCGTGGGCGCCAGCACCGTCACCTGGGCATTGCGGTACCCGTGCTTTTCACCCAGCGCCAGGGCCTTGTCCCAACTTTCCCGGGCAGCCTCGACCAGGCTGCGGGGAATGCCGTGGCCCTTGAGCCCCTGGGGCTTTATGGAAAGGCTTTCGTATTCGGATTCGGGAGCGTTGTAGGCGGCGCGGCGGTGATTGCGGATCACGCGCAGCATGGATTCCTTATTGCGCTCATAGGCGGCGAAGGGCCCAAGCTCGCCCGCCATCTCGGCGCTGGCGGCGTAGGCGTCGCCCGTCAGGATGGCGGTCAAGGCGGCGCACCACTGGGTGCCAAGCTCGCTGTCGTAGGGGATGCCCAGGCGCATCAACAGGGCGCCCAGATTGGCGTAACCGAGCCCCAGGGTGCGGAACTCATAGGACAACTGGGCGATCTTCTCACTGGGGAACTGGGCCATGAGCACGGAGAGCTCCAGCACGATAGTCCAGAGCCGGATGCCATGGCGGTAGCCTTCCAGATCGAAGCCGCCATCCGCCGTGAGGAAGCTGCACAGGTTCAGGGACGCCAGATTGCACGCGGTATCGTCCAGGAACATGTATTCCGAGCAGGGGTTGCTGGCGTTGATGCGGCCATCGCCGGGGCAGGTGTGCCACTCGTTGATGGTGCTATCGAACTGAATGCCGGGATCCGCGCAGGCCCAGGCGGCGTAGTTGACCTTCTTCCAGAGATCCCGGGCCCGCAGTTTGCGGGTGGGCTTGCCGTTGGTGCGCGCCAGCAGCGCCCACTCGCCATCATTTTCCAGGGCCCGCATGAAGACGTCTGGCACGCGCACGGAGTTGTTCGAGTTCATGCCGCCGACGGTGGCGTAGCCCTCACCATCCCAAGTCGTGTCGTAGCTCTTCAGGTCGCGATCGAAATCCCCCTGGGCGAGCCGGGAGAGGCACTGGGACAGCAGGCCCGCCGCCACGCCATCCTTCTTGGCGTGGGCCAAGGCCTTGCGCAGCTTCTCATTGGTCTTGGGCTCAGCGTCCTTGGTGGTGGAGGCTTCAACGGCCTGGCACATGGCGTCCCAATGCTTGGCGACGAGCATCGAACCCGCGGCCAGCATGGCCACCTTCCGCTCCTCGGTGACCTTCCAGTTCACGAAGGTCTCGATATCGGGGTGATCCAGATCCAGGCAGACCATCTTCGCGGCGCGGCGCGTGGTGCCGCCGCTCTTGATCGCTCCCGCCGCGCGATCGCCGACGGCCAGGAAGCTCATCAAGCCCGAAGAGCGGCCGCCGCCAGAGAGGGGCTCTTCCGAGCCGCGCACCCGGCTGAAGTTGGTCCCCGTGCCGCTGCCGTACTTGAAGATGCGGGCTTCGCGGGTCCACAGATCCATGATGCCGCCTTCATTCACCAGATCGTCCTCCACGCTCTGGATGAAGCACGCGTGGGGCTGCGGACGCTCATAGGCGGAAGTGGACTTCTTCAGCTCGCCCGTCTTGGGATCCACATAGCTGTGTCCCTGGGCCGGGCCGGTGATGCCGTAGGCGAAGTGCAGCCCCGTGTTGAACCACTGGGGGCTGTTCGGCGCGCACATCTGATTGGCCAGCATGTAGACCAGTTCGTCGTAAAACGCCTGGGCGTCCTCCGACGTTTTGAAGTAGCCGTGACTCTCGCCCCAGAAGCGCCAGCAGCCCGCCAGGCGATGGAAGACCTGGCGCGCGTCCTTCTCGCCACCGGTCCCCTTCTCCGGATTGGCGCCGTCAATGCCTTTGCGACGGAAATACTTCTGGGCCAGGATGTCCACCGCCACCTGGGACCAACTCTCGGGCACCATCACATCCTTGGCTTCGAAGACCACGGTGCCATCCAGCTTGGTGATACGGCTGGCGCGCGCCACAAAGGGAATCCCCTCCAAAGGATCGTGCCCCGCCTTGGTGAAATGGCGCTGGATCTGCATGGCTGCCTCAATCAATGGCGACGCCAGAGCCCATCGTGCCCTGGCTAACCGCGTGTCATAGTGAGATTTCCGCCCTGTGGGACCAGGGTGGATCAAAACCTCAATGGGTTGTGCTGGACTGAAAGCATCACCCCAAGATCTTGGGGCGTCAAGAGGCAAGGAGCGCCCAATTGTGGGGGATCCCCGCAAAGCCATGTTTTCCGGGCAAACAAAAGGGCGCGCCCAGGGCCCATGGTCAGAAACCGACCTCTCGGATACGATGAATCCAAGCCGGGCCCCATGCATCGGGGTGCGATGAACCGGGTCAGGTCGGAAGAAGCAGCCCTAAGTCGTTCCCCCGAGTGCCGTGGCAAGCCCGGCCCTTTGTCTATCAGCCCCGGCGGCCTCCCAGACATGAGCCAAGGCCCTGAAGCGCATCCCTTCAGGGCCTTGGCAGTTCAGCGGGACATCCCGTTCAGTCCAGCATCATGATTTCTTCGCGCGCTGGGGCCCGCGCACGACCAGCACATCGCAGGGCGCGTGCTTGACTACGCGAGCCGCCGTGGATCCAAAGAGCAGGCGCTCGATGCCGCTATGCCCCACCTGGGCCACCACCAGCAGGTTGTCGGCGGTCGCTTCGGAGACCAACTCTTCCGCCGGACTGCCCCAGCGCACGATGCAGGTCACATCGGGCACTTCGGCCACGAACTTCTGAAGCTGGTCCAGCGCATGGGCTTCCATGGAGGCGAGCCAATCGGGATCCGCAAAGGAGATCTGCGCCTCGGGCAGCATCGGCGCGGGAGGCTGAAGGACATGCATGGCCAACAGGGGCGCCTCCACCTTGGCGGCCCATGCCGCCGCCCTTTTCAAAGCCAGCCGCGAAGCATCAGAGAAGTCGATACCAACAATCACGCGATGGATCATGGGACACCTCCGTACCCCGGAAAGATAGGGCTGAATCTGGAATGGACCAGTCATGAATTCCTGGCATCCAACCTTGCTGGAGGCCCGTCATGTTCACGCTTCGCCCTTCCGAGGAACGCGGCCACTTCGATTTCGGGTGGTTGGACACACGCCACAGTTTTTCCTTTGGCGATTACCACGATCCCGCCCATATGGGCTTCCATTCCCTGCGCGTCATCAACGAGGACGTGATCCAGCCAGGGCAAGGCTTTGGGACCCATCCGCACCGGGACATGGAAATCCTCACCTGGGTGCTCTCTGGCGCGCTGCAGCACCAGGACAGCCTGGGCCATGCCGGCATCATTCGCCCCGGCGAAGCCCAGCGCATGAGTGCGGGCATGGGCATCCGGCACAGCGAATTCAACGCCTCGGCGGAAACGCCCGTGCATCTGCTTCAGATCTGGTTATCGCCAAATCAAATGGGGGTTGAACCCGACTACGAGCAGGTCGCCTTCCCGGATGAAGCGCTGAAAAACCGGCTGACCGTCGTCGCCAGCCCGGACGGCCGCGAATGCTCCGCGAGCTGGCACCAGGACGCAATCCTGAGCATCGGACGCCTGGATGCGGGAACGATCTTGCAAGCCGAGCTCGCCCCCAAACGCCACGCGTGGATCCAGGTCGCCCGCGGCGAGGTGCGCCTGGAATCGGAAGCAGGCCGCCCGCCTCTGAAAGCGGGGGATGGCGTTGCCATCCAATTGGAATATGCGCTGCACATCCACGCGCTTTCAGACTCCGAGATCCTCCTCTTCGACTTGCCGTGAGGCACATGCGATCCCCCATGCGGATTCGCTCAGTTAGGCAACAACACATGGAATAAAGCAACAAATAAAGACATCCATTCGCATTCCGATACAAATCTCATCATTAGCTGGAGACTGCGTTCCGTGACCTGCGAGGACCAATGCGCCCCCCCCCAGCCCGCGCAAGAAGGCGATGGCGCGGCGGATGGAATACGTCGTCCGCTGCTGCCCTGTCTCGATCCCTCAAGCCTTTCGGAGTCGTTCAACATGAAGGATGGCGACGCCTTGTCCCTCTCTTTCCATCATGCGGATTCAGACGTTCCCGTTTGGGATGCATCGTTCAAAACGGGCATCCTGGCCATGGATCTGCACCATCAGCACCTGTTTGAACGGCTGGCGAATACCAGCGAAATCATCCACGGGAACCCAGGGCGAGAGGTCGTCGGTCCCCTGCTGCGCGCGCTGCATGCCCATGCCATCGGCAACTTCGCCTGGGAATCCCGCCTGATGCGGACCTATGAATACCCCGATCGCATCCGCCACGAGAGCGAGCACGAAGCCTTTGCCAACCGGCTCACCAATTTCCTGGGAGCCTTCCGCGAAGGGCATCCCGATGCGCCCGCAACCATGCTGCGCTTCGTGTCCCTGTGGATCACGGCTCACATCCAGGACGAAGACATCGCGCTGTCGCGGTGGCTATCAGAGACCTAAGAGCTAGTCCGTAAAAATAAGAGTCGCCCGCGACGAGTCCAGGCGGGATGCACGGCAAGGAACGGCCCG
>DAOPYE010000138.1:0-4913 GCA_035352715.1 Holophaga sp.
TCGGAACCCAGCCCATCGAATACACGATCACCGCCGCCCAGCCCTGGATCGTGCTTGAGCAGCAGCAAGGTCCCGGGCGCGATCGGCGCTACTGGGTTTCGATCGATTGGGCGAAGGCACCAGACGGTGCGTCAACCGGGGAGATTCTTGTCAAAGGCTCCCGGACGGTGGCGGTGAAGGTGCCGGTGATAAAGGCCACTCCGGCTCAACACGCGGCGGCGCAGGGCCGTTTCGCCAGCCTCACTGGCCCGATCGCCATTGCCGCTTCCGCAGTGACGAAACAAACGGAGGTTGCCGGCGTGCGCTGGATGGTGCTACCCGACTACGGCCGCGTCGAAGCGGCGATGACGATCCATCCCGTCACCGCTGCGAGCGTGTTGCCGCCGGCTGCGGCACCGACCCTCGAATACCCGGTCTATCTCCCGCGGGAAGGCACCTACACGGTCACCCTCGTGCTCGGGCCGGTGATGGATTTTGTGCCGGATCGCGGCCTCCGCATCGCTGTCGCGTTTGACGATCAGCCCCCCCAGGTGCTGGATATCTTTGCCGATCGTGCGGCAGAGACATTCCTGGGTGGAAATTGGAGTTCACGGGCCGCTCGCGACAATGCGCGGCGCCTTACCTGGTCGCACCAACTGGCCTCTGCGGGTCCCCATGTGTTGAAGATCTCCATGGTGGATCCAGGGATCGTTCTGCAGACGGTCATCATCAACGATCGACCCCTTCCCGAAAGCTATTTCGGTCCCGAGCCCATGGCAATCCAGGGTTCTTTCGGGCATTGATCCATGGGTGATGGGACATGCAGGTGTGCAATGAACCGATAACGGAGCCCGCCCTCATCCCTCGGGCTGAATCCAGGAACGGGAACCCCACGCTAGGCGAAAGGCGGCTAGGCCCATTGCCCCCAGCACCCCAAGGGCCACCAGCGAATGGGTTCCCATCCAGGAATCCCAGTGGGAAGTGCCCACGACCCAAGACAGGTTCATGAGCGTGAAATAGAACATCACAAAGGCCAGGAGGCCCGAACGCTTGAGGAGATGCATGGGCAAAACCAGGATGAATCCGTGCACGAGCAGGAACACGGGAATCGAGGCCCCAGACATGATGGAAAACGGGATGAGCACAATCAGGTAGACCAGGATCAAGGCCACCCATCGGCTGCGGGTCAGGCGCCAGAGCATCACTACGCCGAACAGGATGGCCAGGCCCACGCCCACGGATTGAACCCACGTTCGCACCATGACGCCAAGCATGGCGCTGATGGAGCTGAGGGAGTCGGGCCACGGGTAGAGAGGGAACTGATTGAGCATGCCGTGGGGAAAGGGAATCAGGCGCAGCGCGGCGACCAGCACCGCGGCCAGCGCCCCCACGCCCATGCCTGCCAGGACATCCTGTCCCACCAAGGGGTCTTTCCAGCGTCCGGCCAGCAAACGAACCCAGGAGACCAGGCTCAGCGGCCACTGGCGTCGCAGGGATGGCTCCACCGCCAGGTAGATGACCCAGGCCAGGAAACCATCCACCACGGGTTCTCCGATCAGATTCGAGATGGCCGGGATGGGATCGGACCGGAATGAATAGTCTCCCCCCACCAGGAGATTGCACACCAGCTGGGCCAGCCCGATGCTCCAGGCCAGGCGAAGGGCTCCTTTTCGATCGGCTTTCCCCCCTCTCAGGTGGGTGCGCGCCAGGAACATGGCGATGAGAATCGCCAAGACGTAGGCTGCCATTCTCACGTGGGATCCCCAGCTCAAGAACCGCAGCATCCCGCGATCTTCACCCGCAGGGGTGCGCAAATAGGCACCCACGCGAAAGGTGAGGAGCTGGCCCTGCACAACCTGGGCCGTGATCCTCTGGGGCTCTCCAGGAGCCCCGGATCGTCGGGACCAGATTCGCTGCGGGTCGGGACTGCCGGAGGACACGGGGTTCTCCAGCACAAAGTCCTGTTCCTTCAGACCGGCCAGCCGGAAAAGGGTAGGCCAATCCGGCTCCCGGTTCGCGTCTTCGCCAGAACCTGAACCTTCGGGCTGCCAGGGAGATCGCGCCAGTTCGAGCAGGTTTCCCCGGTGATCCAGAACCACTTGATCCAGATCTGAAGGCGTCCAGTTGATGGGACGTCCTTCATTCGTCGTTCGAAAATAATGGAACAATAACGGGGAATCGCCCTGGTCCAGAGCGGCCCAGTCTGGTCGGCCCGCGCCGCGATGGGCCAACTGGTAGAGATGAAGGGGATTCACGTGATAGGCGTAGCGGGCAGAACAGGGTTTTTGCGGCCAGCCACTGGCCTGGGTCACCGCCTCGGCCCGATCTTCAAGCACGGCCACGGATTTGGCGCTGGGAAGCCATCCCATCAGCGTGGCCTTGCCCGATAGCCCGGCAAACAGGGCCAGCAGCGCGAGAAAACCGAACAGATGAAAGAGAAGCCAGCGGAACGATGCCCCATCGCGATTCCCAGCCTCTGCCACCACTTCGGGGGCAGGCGTCTCACCTGCGGCCAACGCATTCGCCAGGGGGTTTCCGCCAGGCAACCCAAGGGCCACCGCACGGGCGGAGGCGGGGCGGCGAGCAGGGTTCTTCTCAAGGCATTGCAGAATCATGGAATCCACGGCTGGATCCAAGTCGGCCACGAGGCTTCGAGGCGAGGGCACCGGTTCATCCAGGTGTTTTTTGAACAGCCGGTGGAAGTCCGGGGCCTTGAATGGTTTTTCTCCCGTGAACATCTCGAACAACACGATGCCCATGGCGTACAAATCGCTTTGTTCGGAAGGCATTTGTCCCTGCAGCAACTCCGGTGCAAGGTAGGCAGGTGTGCCGATCACCCCTTCGCAATCGTCGGCTTCGTGGCTTTTCTGGCGCCAAGCTGCGATGCCGAAATCCATCAAATGGGCATGTCCGCGCCCATCGATCATGACGTTCTCGGGTTTCAGGTCCCGATGGAGAATGCCCCGCAGGTGCGCGGCTCCGAGGCCCGCCAGGATTTGATGGGCGATTTCCAGCGCCTTTGGCTGAGGAAGCCGTCCGATGCGTTGCAGCAGAATGGCCAGGTTCTCGCCATCCACGTATTCCATGGAAACGAACCGATGCCCATCCAGATCGAAAAAATCGTGAACGCGGCAGACGGATGGATGGGTGATCTCGCGCGCCAAGCGGACTTCTCGAAGCAATCGGGAAAGCCGTCCGGGATCTTCCGACCAGGCTTCGGGCAGGAACTTGAGCGCGACGGCTTGTTCAAGCCGGAGATCCTCTGCGCGATAGACCTCGCCCATGCCCCCCCGCCCCAGCAGCGAAACGATTCGGAACCGTTTTCCGATCACCGTTCCTGGAACAAACCGTCCATGGGAAAGGGCGCCTTCCCCAGAGGAGACAACATGCATTTCTGGCTGCGCCGTCAAGTCGTCGCCCGAAGATTGCGCCCCACCCGTCGCATCCATCCTGATCCTCACCTGGGTTCTGCTCGAACGGCTATGTGTTTAATGCAGCCTAAGTTGCTTCCTGTCTAGCCTGGGAATACGGGATTAATTTATCCCATCGCAGCAAATCTTCAACATCGACACGTTCTCGCCTGGAATGGGGTCGTCGCGGCTTGGGTTTGAAATATTGACTATATTTGCATTGAGAAATACGTTTATTCATAAACTGACGTTGAATAACCAACGATATGAAAGATCAGGAAGCTCTCCAAGAACCTTCCTCTGGAATCGTCGCAACGATGTCTGGACTCGCTCGGGTCCTGACGCAATGGAAGGAGCCTCGCAAGTGTTGGTCCATCAACATTCGGTATTCGGTATTCGGTATCCGTTCAGGCGTGGGGGGCAGGTGCCGATGCTTGGCCGTATTCTTCGCCTCATAATCCTGGCCAGCGCATGGCTTGCCGCGACGGGTATGGCGATTGCCAACGATGCGCCCATGCAACGGGAAATCCGGTTGGGCGTTCTGGCTTTCCGTCCAAAGCCGATCACCGAGGCACAGTGGCGACCCGTGGCGGATTACCTTGCCAAGTCGCTCAACAACCGGCCGGTAACCCTCGTCGCGCTGACCTATCCGGAACTGGAAGAGGCCGTTGCGAAACGCAAGGTCGATTTCGTTCTGACGCAGCCCGCTTCCTACGTCTACCTCAGTACCCGCTTCGGCTTGTCGTCGCCGTTGGCAACGCTGTGCAATATGGAAAACGGCATGCCGGTGCGCACCTTCGGCGGTGTGATCGCGGTGAAAGCGACACGCAGCGATCTTCGGGAATTGAGGGATCTGGCGGGAAAGCGCGTCGCAACGGCAAGCGCCCAGTCCTTTGGCGGCTATTTGATGGCAGCGTACGAGCTTCACAAGGCAGGTATCGCCTTGCCGCAAGGTCATCGTCTGATCGAGACCGGGATGCCGCACGACCGGGCCATCGAACAGGTGCTATCGGATAAGGCCGATGCCGCCTTCGTGCGCAGCGGACTGATCGAGGAGATGCTCAACGAGGGGAAGATCACCAAGGGCCAGTTGCGCACCCTCAATCCACAAAATGTCCACGACCATCCGTTCGCCTTGTCCACGCGGCTCTACCCGGAATGGCCCATCGCCGCGGCACCCGATATGGACGAAGACCTGGCCAACGCATTCGCCGCGGCCTTGCTCAGCATGCCCCATGACGGTGAGACGACCCAGAAGGCGCGCATCCACGGATTCAACGTCCCGATGGACTACCATCCGGTCACGGAAGTGCTCATGGCACTCCGGCAGCCGCCCTTCGACAAGGCACCGGCCTTCGACCTGAAGGACATCTGGAAGAAATATCGCTGGCAGCTCGCCCTCGTTGCGTCCCTCATGGCGCTGGTCCTGCTGCTGATCGCCAGCCTCATCCGGTATAACCAGCGACTGCGCGAACTGAAAGCGCGTGCCGAGGAGGGCGATAACCGCCTGCACATGTTTTCCGC
>DAOPYE010000139.1:0-4913 GCA_035352715.1 Holophaga sp.
GTGGTGCTGGGCCGCAGCGAGATCGTGGGCAAGCCCATGGCCCTCATGCTGCTGGAAGCCCACGCAACGGTGACCATTGCCCACAGCCGCACCGTGGATCTGCCGGCCATCTGCCGCGAGGCCGATATCCTGGTCGCCGCCGTGGGTCGTCCCGGCATGGTGGAGGGATCCTGGATCAAGGCCGGGGCCATCGTCATCGACGTGGGCATCAACCGCGTGGATGATCTGGAGACCGCCGAGCGCATCTTTGCCCACGACCCGAAGAAATTCGAAACCTTTCGAACAAAGGGCAGCGTCATGTGCGGCGATGTGCGCTATGCCGAAGCCATGGAAATCGCCTCCGCGGTCACGCCCGTCCCCGGTGGCGTTGGCCTGCTAACCCGCGCGGGCCTGATGATGAACACGGTGCAGGCCGCCACGCGCTGATATCCAATAGACCCAGATTCTTGGCAACGTCCAGATTCAGGAGCTCCTTTCGGAGCTCCTGTTCGTTTCAAGTGTCCTTGTCACATATAACCCATTCAATGGCTTCATTCCGCCTCCTTGGATAGCCATCGATACCGCGCAAACGCCAGACCTGTTTCCACGGAAATCGAAAGAATATCCCAGCGTGAAGGCCATGTGCGAGCCGGTCGGACTAGAGCGCGGGGCCGATCGCACGGATCTGCTGCAACCGCGGCCTCTCCCCCATGCGCGCCTGTTTCCCAAGCGCGAAGCCGGACGATAAGGATTCAGTCCGAAGCCTTCACGATCGCCTCGAGCTTACGCCGGGATAGCCTCGGGTTGGCGAGCACGGCGGGGCCGCTGATGCAGCCGTTCTCGCAAGACATGCACTCCACGAAGTTGCCCTCGCCCTTGCCCGCGACATACTGCTTCAGGCGCTTGATGGCCTCGGGCCCCAGGCCCGAGATCAGCTCGGATCGGATCTCAACGCGATCCCCGACCTTGTGGGCCACCGCGTCGCGCACACCGCCGTTGGCGCCGTATCCTCGGCCATCGCCCGATGCGGGGAACGCGGCGGGTTCGCTTTCGCACGTGGCGACATCGATGCCCTTGGCCACCAGCAGGCCGCCCAGCTCTTCAAACGTGAGGGTGTAATCCACCTGGGGGTTTTCCATCACCTCGCGCCGCTTGGCGATGCAGGGACTGATGAAGATGCGCTTCGCATCCGGGGTGCGCTCGGCGCTCAACTGCGCGGCGTAGGCGAGCGGCGTGGGCGTATCCGAGACCTGCGAGCGCAGTTCCGGCAGATGGCGATCCACGAAGCCCGTGTAGGCCGGGCAGCATGACGTGGTCATGAAGGCCTCTCCAGCTTCGAGCCGCTCCACCAGCTCTTCAGCCTCGTGGGCCGTGGTGAGATCGGCCCCGGAGGCCACTTCCACCACCTCATCGAAGCCCAGCGCCTTGAGCGCGCCCACCACCTTCTCCACAGATCCGTCGAACTGCGCGGCCAGCGACGGCGCGAAGAGCGCCACCGTCTTGTCCGTGCCCGTGAGCGCGCCCAGCACCTCCATCACCTGCGAGGGTTCGACGATGGCGCCAAAGGGGCACGCCTGAACGCAGCGGCCGCAGTGGATGCAGCGCTCGTGGTCGATGATCTCCTTGCCAGATTCTCCACGCGTCACCGCCCCCACGGGACAGGCTTCTTCGCAGGGCACCGGCACGTAGAGGATCGCGTGGAAAGGACACATGTCCTTGCACTTTCCGCAGTTCACGCAGGCCTCGGGGTCGATCTTCGAATGCCCCTGATCCATGGTGATGGCCTTCTTGGGGCAATTGAGGATGCAGGGCTGCGCCATGCATCCGCGACAGGCGTTGGTGACGAAGTATTTGCTCTGCACGCAGGCGCTGCAGGCGTCGTCGATGACGCTGAGCAGCCTTGGATCCTGCGTCTTGCGCGCCATGGCCTCTCGCGCGTAGGCCGAGAGCGGCTTCATTTCATCGGTTTCGTCTTCGCACAGGAACCCCAGCAGGGTCATCAGGCGGTACTTGATGATCGCCCGTTCCGTGTGGATGCAGCAGCGCAGGTGCTGCAGGCGGTAGCGCTTGGGGCGCATCTCCAAAGGCAGCCGGTCGATGTTCTCCAGCAACGCGCCGTTCAAATACAGCCGCGCCAGCTTCACAAGCAACTCGCGGCGAATGCGGGTGGAATTGTTGTCGTAAGCCAATCGTCAATCCTTTTCGGATGCCTGGATCGTTTCCAAGGCCTCCAGACGTTCAATGATCCTGGGCACGGTGGCCGCACCCATCACTTCATCATCAATTTTCACATACGGCGCACCGTCCGCGCGTTCGCGAGTGCATAGGCCCAGGCACCTCGCGCCCTTGACCACCACGCGATCCTTCAGGACATCGGGCAGGTCCTCTTCCAAAAGCATGAGATTCGATCCGCCCATGACCACGCATGTGGTGCCCGCGCAAACCGTCACGATGATTTTGTCCATGTCCCCTCCGAAATCGGCCGCTTTCAGTAGTACGTGATGCGGGTCTTCTTCAGATGCCTGCCTTCCAGCAATCCCGCGATCTTCTTGATGATGTTGCGCCGGATATCGAGTTCGATGGGAAGGGCCGGATCCTGATGGGCCTCGTTCACGCGAGTGCCCACCTTGAACTCGATGATATCGCTCTCCAGCAGCAGATCGACCAGGCGCGTGGCGGCGTTCCGCCGCCTCGGGATTGCCCCGGAATCCAGCATTTCCGAGACCTTGGCCAGGGTCAGGCAGCCTTCCGTCACCAGCTCGACGCCCTCCATGTGCGAAGGCGTGGGCACCTCGCGGTCGTATTCGGAAAGATCCATGTCCATCTCGCGATTCAGCTCGCGGGCGATGATATTGGAAGTCGTGCCGCCGCAGATGACCTTGCGTGCGCCGGGCGCATCGACCAGCCGGGCGAATTCGTGATCCCGCTTTGCGTCGAAGGGCGGCCCGGTGATGATCAGCAGCTTTCGGGGATGCCGAAAATAGATCACGCCGCAGGTGATGTCATCTCCGGCCGCTTCGCCATCGTTCCAAAGCGAACGATCCACCATCAATTCGCTGAGCCGGCGGGCCGAGAGATCCGGATGGCGGCGCAGCTTGTCCAGCATGAAGCCCTGCGCGTTGTTCTCTCCCCACCCCAGCGGCAGCGCCTCGCTGCCGATCCCGGATTGGCTGACGCCATCGGACCACAAAACGATGCGATCGCCGATGCGCGTCTGGAATTCGGACACCTGCAGCTTGCGGTTCCCCCAGCGCGGACGCTTCAGCACGCGGCGCTCCACGGGCATCACGCGGCCATCACGCACCAGCGCGAAGGGGGGATTGCCGTGTTCGAAAACGCGCGTGCCACCATCCGCCCTCGCATCCACGATGGTGAAGGTCGAATAGCTGATGTGCCTTCGCGCCTCCACCGGCAGCGAATCCATCAAGATGGTCGCGGCCTTGGCGGTGTCGATATTCCATTCCACGTATTCGAGCGCCATGGACGCCGTAACCGAGGCCAGCACCGCCGCTTCCACACCGGAGCTCAGGCCATCGGCCAGCACCGTAACCACCCGTTCGCCATCACCCAGTTTGCGGGACAGGAACACGTCGCCCGCCAGGTTTTCGCCATGGTGCGCCAGATTGAAGTGATCCGCCTCGATGAAGAGTTCGCGCTCCCTGGCGCAGAGGTCAGCCATCCTTACCTCCCCGCCCATCGGGCGACGAGAACTCGGAGATGATGGAATTCAGGATGCCTTCGGATTTCGCGGCGTTCCGGCCCAGGCTGAAGGCGATGTCCTGCACGTTGGATAGCAGATTCTGGATCACCAGCTCGGCCTTCTGGATCACCTGCTGGCGCCGCCGTTCGGTCTCCGTCACATCCAGCAGCAGCACGCCGATAACACGGTGCGGCTCCACGGTGAATACAGACAGCGAAAGGGTCTGATTCCGGCAGATCACGTTCTCGCGGATGATGTCCTGACCACTGTTCAGGACATCCGTGAACGGCTGGGTGATGGGCAGGAATTTCTCCAGCTTCGCGCCGCACAGTCCATCGCAGGATTCGTAGGCGATCATCGCATCCTGGCCCATGAGCCGCGCGAATTCCTGGTTGCACTCGATGACATCAAGGTTCGCGCCCACGATCGCGACGCCAAAGGGCAGCGTGCGGATCAGCGCATTGGCCTTCTTCTCGGCGAGGTTGCGCATATTCGAGACGCACATGCGATCCTCGGCGCGCCCATCGAGAATGGCGCGGGCCAGGTCGCGGCAACTGTCGTATCCGCACGCGCCGCAGTTGAGTTCATCCTCGATGCTGCGCTTGCCGATGCGCTGCAGCGTCTCTTCTACGCTGGCCACCGTGAAGGGCTCTTCCTTCACCAGATGCCCTTCATAGGCGATATCCAAAGACAATTCCGGCTGACGCGGCCCCTCACCCGTTTCGCGGGCGTAATCCAGGATCTTCATGCGCGAAGCCACCGAGGATCGGCGCGACGCCTTGGGTCCGGCCACGCATCCGCCCTCGCAGGCCAGCAGTTCGAGAAAGAGATTGCCCTTCCCCGCTTCCGGAAAATCCAGCAGCGCGTTCTCGATGGCGGATACGCCGCTGAGACATACGAAACGGGTGGGATGCTCGTGATGCGCGCGCAAATGCACACGCGTCGCATCCGCCATGCCGCCTTCTACGGGATACAGCGCGCCTTCCGCCGCCGGATGGGGCAGGAAGCGATCTGCATCGCCGGGCTGCAGCTTGGCGGGGTCAATGCCTCGCTCGTCCAGCCAGCGCCTCAGATCCTCGAAGGTCAGCGCCACGTCCACGCGCTCGGGATGGGCTTCAGCTTCCAGCTTCTTGCCGATGCACGGCCCGATGAACACCACGGCGTCCGCGCCGAGGTGCTTGCGGATCAGCCCCGCGTGCGCCAGCAGGGGCGAATAGACCGGCGTCAGGCGATC
>DAOPYE010000140.1:0-4583 GCA_035352715.1 Holophaga sp.
GGTGCTGGAGTTCCGCGGGCGCGTGCCTTCGCGCATGGCGATCCTGGTGCTGATCGGCACGCTGTTGTCGCATCTCGGGGGCGGCTCTGTCGGACGTGAGGGCACCGCTGTCCAGATGGGCGCGAGCCTTGCCCGCAGCTTGGGCAAGCTGCCTTGGCGCTGGCTGCGCCTTACGCGAAGCCGACAGCGGATGCTGCTGATGGCGGGGGTATCGGCCGGCTTCGGATCGCTGTTCGGAACGCCGGTCGCCGGGACGGTCTTCGGCATGGAATGCATCGCTGTGGGCAAGCTGCACTACGAGGGGCTGTTGATCTGCGCTGCCGCGAGCTTTGTGGGCGATGGCGTCTGCCGCTGGTTGGGAGCTTTCCTGCAGGTGCATCACGGGCGTTTCCATCCCGAAGCCCTGGCCATGTCCTTGCCGCTGGCCTTGAAGCTGGCGCTTTTCGCCCTGCCCGTGGCGTTGGTTGCGGGAGGCTTCTCGGAAGGAACGCAGCGCTTGGCCCGATGGACCAAGGCCCATTTCGCCAACCCCTTCCTTCGGGCCCTCCTTGGCGGAATCGCCATCATCGCCTTGGCGCTGGCGTTCCGCAGCACGGCCTTCCTGAACCTGGGCACGCCCTGGCTGCCGCGGGTGTTCGAGGGGGCTGGGGCTGTGCCTTCGTGGGCCTTCGCGGCGAAGTTCCTCTTCACGGTGGTGACCCTGGGCTTTGGGTACAAGGGCGGGGAAGTCACGCCGCTCTTTGTCATCGGTTCGCTGATGGGCGCATCCCTCGCGCCGGTATTGGGCCTGCCGGTGCCGTTCATCGCAGCCATCGGCTTCATCGCGGTCTTCGCTGCCGCCAGCAATACGCCCATCGCCTCCACGTTGATGGGCGTGGAGCTATTCGGAGCCGGTTTCGCCGGGCCCCTCGTCATCACCTGCTTCCTCGCCTACATCCTCGTGGGACATCGCGGCATCTACGGCGCGCATCGGATCTCGACATCCAAGCAGTTGCATACATGAACGGGAGTCCCGTCCCATGGCGTCCAAACCATCCGATTCCTGGTTGAACCGCACCGTGTGGGGCATGGCACTGGCCAGCCTGTTCTCGGATCTTGGCCACGAGGCGCAGAGCACGTTATTGCCCAGTTTCCTGGCGGCGCTTGGCTGTCCGCCTCTGGCGCTGGGGGCCATCGAGGGCCTGGCGGATGCGACGAGCAGCTTCATGAAGCTGGGGGCGGGCTGGATTTCAGATCGCCTACCTCGCCGCAAGCCCATCGTGGTGGTGGGGTATGCGGCGACAGGACTGGCTTCGGCGATCATCGCCCAGGCTTCGGGCTGGCCGCTGGTGCTGGGCGGCAAGTTCTTTGGGTGGCTCGGGCGCGGCATTCGCGGCCCGCTGCGCGACGCCATGCTGACCGATGCGATTCCGGCAAGGGCCCGCGGCCGGGCCTTCGGGTTCCACCGCGCGGGGGATACGGTGGGGGCCATTCTGGGTCCGCTGGCGATCGTCGTGGCGCTGGGGTGGGCTGGGAATGGCGGCGGCGCTGGACTCTCCTTCATGCGCAGCCTGATGTTCTGGACGATGATCCCCGGCCTGATCGCGGCGGGCATCATGGCCTGGATCATCCGGGAGCGCGAACGAGTTGTCGTGCGGGGCGTTTCGCTGCGGCACGCCTTGGCGCGGATGCCTGTACCCTTCCGCCGCAACCTGGTGGGCGTCGGACTTTTTGGGGCCGGGGATTACGCCCACACCCTGCTGATCCTCGCGGCAACCCAGATGCTTGCGTCCAGCTATGGCATGGCACGGGCGGTGGCCCTGGGCGGGCTGTTCTACGTGCTCCACAACGTCATCTACGCCCTGGCAGCATTCCCGGCCGGATGGCTGGGCGACCGCGCAGGGCATCGGCGCGTGTTGGGGGTGGGCTATGCCGTCTCCGTGGCGGTGCCGCTGATGCTGATCGTGTGTTTCTACCATGGCGCCTTCACGCGCGGATGGGCTTCGCTGGGGCTGTTTGCTCTCATCTTCGCGGTGGCGGGTCTGGTGAATGGCATCCAGGACACGCTGGAGGGGGCCGCGACCTCGGAACTGGCGCCCGCCGAGCATCGTGGGCTGGCCTTCGGCTTGCTCGGCGCGGTCAATGGCGTGGGCGACCTGGTATCAAGCCTGGTGGTTGGAGCCCTGTGGACGGTGCATCCAACGCTGGGGTTTGGCTTCGCCGCGCTGATGATGGCCCTGGGCGCTACGGTTGTGCTGCTGGGTCAGCATCAGGCGCTCGAAGGGTCCGCATCCTGATGCCGTGAAGCCTGTTCTCAGGGCTTCAGCCATCGCGCGAAATCGGACCCGGTCTTGAATGCGCCAACGTTCCGGCGCAGTTCCTTGCCTTCGGAATCCAGCACCACCAGCGTGGGATAGGCTTCCAGATTGAATTGTTGGGCCAGTTTCTCGCCTTCGGGAATGGAGGTCCCGTTCTTGTACTGCACCATCACGGAAAGCGGGATGTACGACGCCAGGGCGACTTTCGCCTCGGGCGTGGGGAACACGTTGTTCTTCAGGTGCTGGCAGGGGCCGCACCATTCCGCCCATAGATCCAGCAGGATCGGCTTGTGCTCGGCCTTGGCGCGGGCCAGGGCCGCGGGGTAGTCGTGCTCCCACTGCACGGAGAACTGCGCCTGGGCTGGGCTGATGGCCGCAACGGCGGCAGCAAGAATCGCGAGCGCTTTCATAGGTCCCTCCGTTTGATTTCGATGCTAACCACCCACCCCCTGTTTGCGTAGCCTGCTTCGGACGGACAGCCGCCGCCCGATCCCTTCTCTCCTATCCCCATATCCCAACTTCCAGGAGGCATCCATGCGTGCCCTCGCCCTTCCTCTATCCATCGGCCTTTCTCTTTGCGCGCTTCCCGCGTTTTCCCAGACAACCCGCTTCATCAAGGTGGATGTCGTGGAAAAGAGCGGGCGGATGCATCACCACCAAAAGGCGGATGGCCCCCGCGAAGTCCACATCCGCGTTCCGTTGTCCCTGGCCAAGGGCGTCCTGGAGAGCTTTACTGACCAGGAGATCCATCTGAACGGCAACATCAGCGAGGGTGGCAAATCGAAAAAAGTGGACCGCACCCAAAAGTTCAAGGTGGATCAGCTCATCAAATTGCTGGAATCCACCAAGCCCGGCGATCTGTTGCTGGACGTGAACACCAGCGATGGTGACCAGGTGCGCATCACCGTCGAGTAACGGCCGGTAGACTAGGGGCTGGAGGACGATGCATGGAATCCAGCACCTTGATCCGCGTTCGTTACGCCGAAACCGATGCCATGGGGATTGTCCACCATGACGGGCCCCCCTCCGCAAACGAGCGAAGCGAGTGCGCGGGAGCGCTGCGCGGGGCGCAGTGCGATCGGGGGGTAGTCCTGGTGGCGTGGAGGTAGAGATGGAATCCAGCACCTTGATCCGCGTTCGTTACGCCGAAACCGATGCCATGGGGATTGTCCACCACGCCACCTATCCCGTATGGATGGAGCTGGGCCGATCGGATTTCCTGCGCGAGCTCGGCCAGAGCTATACGGAATGGGAAGCCCAGGGCGTGATGATGAGCGTCGCCGAACTGAGCCTGAAATACCGCGCTCCCGCCCGGTATGACGAGCTGGTGGAAGTGAGAACGCGCCTGAAGGAGGCGACGCGGCGGAAAGTCGTGTTCGCCTATGACATCACTCGCGATGGAACCCGCCTGGTGGAAGGCGAGAGCGTCCACCTGGTCACCGGCCCCGATGGCCGGGCCCGCACGATGCCCGATCACCTTCTGGAATGGATCCGCAAGGCGTTGTGAGCGAAAACCGCGCGGATCGTGCAAAATTGTAGACATGGCCAGTCTTCGCACGATCCGCCTTTTCAACACCCTCACCCGCAGCGTGGATGCGGTGGAGCCGATCACCCCCGGCGTGATCACGCTCTACACTTGTGGTCCGACGGTTTACAACTTCGCGCACATCGGCAACCTGCGGACCTTTCTCTTTCAGGATCTACTCAAGCGCAGCTTCCAGGCCGCCGGCTACGAAGTGCACCACTGCATGAACATCACGGATGTGGAGGACAAGATCATCCGTGACAGCCAGGGGGGCCTGCCCGAAGACGCCACGAACGAAGCGCGTCACGCGGCCATGAAAGCCCTCACCGAGACGTTCACGAAACATTTCCTGGATGATCTCGATGCCCTGGTCATCCAGCCAGCGACGCACCTACCGCGCGCCACGGCCTTCATCCCGCGGATGATCGAGCTGATCCGCAAGCTCGAAGCCAAGGGGCTGGCCTACGCGCGGGAGGGTTCCGTTTATTTCAAGATCAGCGGCCTGCCCCAGTACGGGTGCCTGGCCCATCTGGACCGCGAAGGCATGAAGCTGGGCGCTTCGGTGGATGCGGACGAGTACGAGCGCGACAGCATCACCGATTTCGTGCTGTGGAAGGCCACCAAGCCCGGCGAGCCGTTCTGGGAAAGCCCCTGGGGACCGGGGCGGCCCGGCTGGCACATCGAGTGCAGCGCCATGGGCATGGAACTGCTGGGCGAGCGCATCGATATCCACAGCGGCGGCGTGGATCTGGTCTTTCCCC
>DAOPYE010000141.1:0-4571 GCA_035352715.1 Holophaga sp.
GGTTCGGCGCGTTGGGGCTGGGATTGATCCAGGCCCGGTCCTCGGGCCAGCCGTGGCCCGGCGCTGCTTCGGGCCGCCAGCCTTCCATCTCGATCACCTGGCAATCCACGTCCAGCTTCAAGGTGCGGATGAACCAGCGCGCCAGCTCGCCCATGGTCAGCCCGTGGCGCATGGGCAGCGGGCCCGCACCCACGAAGCTCTCCCAGCCCGGCTCCAGGCGAAAGCCCTCCACGCCGCGCCCGATGGGGTTTGGCCGGTCCAGGATCCACACGGATTTGCGATGGGCCGCGGCGGCTTCCAGCACGTAGCGCAGCGTGGTGATGAAGGTGTAGATGCGGCAGCCCAGATCCTGCAGATCCACCAGCAGCACATCGAAGCTATCCATCATCGCTGGCGTGGGCCGCCGCACCTCGCCGTAGAGGCTGAAGACGGGGATGTTCAGCCGCGAATCGCGTTCATCCGCGGTCTCCACCATGTTGTCCTGCTTATCGCCACGCAGCCCGTGCTGGGGACCGAAGGCGGCGGTGAGCTTCAGGCCCGGCAGCGCCGCCAGCACATCCAGCGCGTGATCCAGATCGGCCGTCACCGAGGCCGGGTGCGCCAGCAGCGCCACGTGACGGCCCTGCAGCGGCGCGCGCAGATTCGGGTTTGCGATGAGGCGTTCCAGACCGGTGTTCATGGGTGTTCCTGGGGTTATTCCTGGGGGCTTTCTGATGGGAGATGCGCTGGGAGACGCAAGGCAAAGCTATCGGGGTGATGGAAGTCGGGGCGATCGCCTGGATGCCGCAGCGCCCAGTGCGAGCATGCGCCCGCGGTGTCCTCGAGGACCGCCGAAAGCCCCAGGCGCAGCGGGCACTCCGCGAACATCGGCTCCAGAGGCAGGGCGAGATCCAGCGCAATATTCCGTCCGGTTCGCTCCACCTGGATCACCGGTATTCCGTTCAGGTCGCGGGCTTCCGCTTCGCGGCGGCGTCGAAAGGCGTAGGTGGCCCACTGGCGCGAGGGCGCGACGTTGAATTCGCGGTAGCGTTCGTCCGCCTCGCATCCCATGAAGACCTCGAAGCAGGTGTGTTCCCACAGCCGTTCGCCGGCCTGGATCGCCTGAGTCGCTTGGACGGGCGGGATGCGCAGGCGCTCCAGATCGCCCTCCAGCTCGAACCGGACGCGAAGCCCCGCCTCGCGCCACACGCGGGCCCGAAGGCCATCGATGAAGGGCGTTGTGGCAAAGGGAATCAGGGATACGGCGATCATATGGCGATCATGCGGGGTCGCGGCGGACGGTCATTGCCTTCATGGTCGTCATCACCCTTTGCGTGTTCGCACGCTGCCCTTGGGCAGTTTGGTGCGAGCGGGCTTGCCGGGCCTGGACGGCGCGGCGGCGCTTGGGCCGCTTTTGCCTGCGCTGCGGCCCGGCGCCTTGGCCTTGGGCCGGTTCGAGGCGTTCGCGCCCCGGGCGGCTTTGGGGGGGCGTCCCTTGGGGCGGCCCGAGCCGCTTCGTTCGGGGCGGTCGGCGCGGGGAAAGCCCCGGCGCTCGGGCACGAAATCGCCTTCGCGCAGGGTGATGGGTGCCGCCAAGCTCGGCGTAAAGGTGGTCTTCTTGCCCTTGCCGTCCTGGGCGCTGGCTTCCACGATCCACGCGCTGACGCGGCGCAGATTCTCATCCACGCTGGTGATCTCGACCTTCACGGCGTCGCCGATGGATAGCACGATCTGGCCGCGCATGCCGGTGGCCTTGGTGCGGTGCTCGTCCACCTCGAAGCTCTCGCCCAGCGCGCCCAGCGGCACGCCCACTTCCACGAAGGGGCTTTCCAGGCGGATGAAGACCACCTTGGGCGAAAAGCCCTGGATGCGGCCATCGAAGCGCTTGCCGATATTCGGTTTCATCAGCAGGCAGGTCTTCCAGCGGTCGTTCTCGCGCTCGGCCTCGGTGGCCAACTGCTCGCTATCGCTGCACTGCTTGGCCGTGATGGCGAGCTGGGCGTGCAGGCCGTCCTCGAAGCGCTGGCCCCGCAGTGCCCGGCGCAGCAGGCGGTGGACGATGAGATCGGGATAGCGGCGGATGGGGCTGGTGAAGTGCAGGTAGTCGTGCAGCGCCAGGCCCGAGTGCCCGATGTTATCGGCGCTGTAGGCGGCGCGCTTCAGGCTGCGCAGCAGCAGCGTGTTGAGCATGGCCTCCAGCGGCCCGCCGCGGATCTGATCCAGCATGGCGTTCAGCACTTCGGGTGTGGCGATGTCCTGGGGACGCAGCAGGCCGAAGGCGGACGCGATGGTCTTGAAGACCTCGAGCTTCAGGGGATCGGGCTCGTCGTGGATGCGGTAGATGGTGGGCAGCTTCTTGCGCGAGAAGAACGTCGCCACGGCCTCGTTGGCCAGCAGCATGAACTCCTCGATCATGCGGTGCGCGTCGTGGCGCGCGTAGGGGCGGGCGTCCACGGGCAGGCCATCCTCACTGAAGACGAATTCCGTCTCCTCCGTATCCAGGTTCAGCGCGCCACGGCCCAGCCGCGCCGCCGTGAAGCGCCGCGATAGCACCAGGGCCTGATCCAGCATCTCGCAGATCTCGTCGCCGTACTCCGCGCGGGCGCGGGGCTGCAGATCCAGGCAGGCCTCCTTCACCTGGTCGTAGGTCATGCGCCTGCGGCTGCGGATGACGCTTTCGGAAAAGCGCGTCTCGATGATTTCCAGATCCGGCGCGATGGTCATCCATGCGCTCATGGTCAGGCGATCCACGCCCTCGCGCAGGGAGCACAGATCGCCGGAGAGCCGATCCGGGATCATGGGGATGCACTCATCCGGGAAATAGACGGAGGTGCCGCGCTGATGCGCTTCCACATCCAGCGGGCCATTCTCCTTCACGTAATGGCTGACATCGGCGATGTGGACGCCCAGGACCCAGCCGCCGCCTTCGTTTTCCGGCAGCACTTCCAGGCTGATGGCGTCGTCGAAATCCTTGGCGGTGGGTGGATCGACAGTAACTGTCAAAAGCTCGCGAAGGTCCTCGCGGCCCTTCGTCCATTCTTCGGGAATCTCGGTGGGGAAGGGCGCCAGCTCGTCCATCACGGCGTCGGGGAAGGCGGTGCGCAGGTTGTAGAGGGCCGCCGTGAGCTTGTTCTCGATCTTGAGGTCGGTGGGACGACCGAGGCGCGCCAGGATCGTGCCCTTGGGCTGGGGCAGTTCGGGATTCGGATCCAGCTTCAGGCTCACCAGATCGCCGTCGGCGGCGATGGGCGTCGCGCCCGTGAGATTCGCGGGATCGATGCGGATGACCTGCTGCATGCGCGGTTCCAGCGGCTCGGCGTTCCAGCCCCAGGGCTGCTTGTGCAGGGTCGCGGGAAGGGGCGATTGACTGCGAGAGACGATTTTTACGATGCGCGCGCGGGGCCGCCCGTCCCGGCTTTCGCCGCTGATTTCGGCCATCACTTTGTCGCCGTGGATGGCGCCGCTGTTATCGCGCCAATCCACCAGCAGATCCAGCCCTTGCCCCTTCTGGACGCCCGCAGGCCGCAGGAAACCGCCCGTGCCCTCGGGGTGCCCCAGATAGGTAGCCTCGAAGGTCTCGAAAGGACGGAAGGGCAGGGCGGGCCGCGACTGGGATTTTTGCTGAGACTTCTGTTGGGGCTTCGCCTCCGGGCTTGCTGGACGGCCGTTCTTGGAACGGCGGGGATTGGGTTGAGTGGCCTGGGGGATGAACTTGCTTTGGCGTCGGCTCATGCCTACAAGGTACTCCCAATCGGCGGGATCAGCCCTTCACGGATGCCCTTCGGGCCACCAGCAGCGCCTTGGCGTACCTTCCATGCAGCCGTCCCAGCATCAGCGCCAGGTGCAGCGTGGCCGTGAGCAGCAGGAAGCCCACCACGCCGACCAGCAGCACTTCCCCCATGGGGGCGGTGTGTCCGGGCGTCAGGAAGGGATCGAAGTGGACCTCGTCGAAGTTGAAGTGCCAGGTACCGCTCCAGTTCCACCGCACGGCGCTGTAGAACACCGGCGCAGCCAGCAGGCCGAGGGCCGTCGCCAGCAGGCTCACCAGCAGGCTGAAATAGAGGCAGCCCAGGGGCATCTGCAACGTCAGGTAGGCGACGCTGCGCCACGTGAATCCATCGGAAAAGAGGTGCCCCAGGCGCTTCAGCATGGTGGCGCCCTCGGGCAGCAGGGAGGGGCGGCGCGGCATGCGGATATCCAGCAGCGATTCGACCAGACGGCTTTCGCCCATGGCCAGGGCGCGGAAAGAGCCCATGAAGAAGACCCCGAGCGGCAGGCCGATGACCACGACGAGCAGGCTCGCGGACAGGCTGAGACCCGTGATGGTCCAGGTGAAATAGGCGATCCCGGTGAGAAAGCTCAGGAACAGGTAGACCAGGCTGGTGTAGGTCCGGCTATCGGCATAGATGCCCAGGAAGGTCGGCCAGCGGATGGGCTGGACGGGATCGCGAAGGGCGGCCTGGACGCTGCGCTCTCGGCTTCGGTAGCCTTCCGCTGCGTCTTCGGGACGGCCGCATTCGGCGAGGGCGCGGGTTTCCGCCTCCGCTTCCGTGAGATCCGGTTCCATCCAGGCTAGGCGATCCAGTTCGCGC
>DAOPYE010000142.1:0-2773 GCA_035352715.1 Holophaga sp.
GGCCCTGGTCGAAACTGCGATCGCTCCCGCTGGCGCGCCCGCCGCGCATCCGCACAAACTGGGCCAGCGCGCTCATGCCGCTGCCGCCCACGCCCGCGAAGTGCAGGCGGCCCAACCCCAGCGCATCGTCAGGCACTGTCCATTCCGCCACCAGTAGCGGATCGCCTTCGCGCGCTTGATCGAATAGCGCGACCACATCCGCGTTGGTCATCCGGATGCAGCCATGCGAGACCGGATCGCCGATCAGGGCTTCCTGGTTCGTGCCGTGGATGTAGATGGTGCGCTCCAGGGAATCTCGGCCTGGGCCGCGGTTCACGCCTTCTTCCGCGCCATCGAGGGTGAGCACGCGCGTGAGGATCAGATCCTCGCTGCGCATCGCCCCATCCCAGATCTCGCCCGTCGCCACGCGGTTGCGGAACACCGCGCCCAACGCCGCGCCCTCGCCGATGCGGGCGTGGATGCGGTGCCAGCCGGGCGGCGTGCGGAAGGAACCCTCTTCGCATCCGATCCCGGCCAGCGCCGTGGAGATGGAAAATCCCAGCGCCAGGGCACCCTGTTCTATCAAGGCCAGCTTCTGCCGCGCCACATCCACCACGAACAGTCGGTCCGGCACCTGCTGGAAGGGAGACGCCGCACGGGCCAGGCCCTGGACCGCCAATGCGCGATATCTCGCCGCCAAAACGGGATCAATTTCATGCATGAGGGCAGGATACCAATAGAATGGAGGGATGCCGCAGCCCCTGCACGACGCCCGCTTCCTCACATCCGCCTCCGATCCCAGCAAATTGGGGATCTGCCACGCCGAAGTCGCCTTCGTCGGGCGCTCCAACGTGGGCAAGAGTTCTTTGCTCAACGCCCTGGTCGGCCAGAACCAGCTCGCGCGGGTGTCGAAGACGCCCGGACGCACGCGCCTCATCAACGTGTTCCTGACGGGAGCGGATCGCTGGATCGTGGATCTGCCCGGATATGGCTACGCCGCGGGCCCCAAAAAGGAGAGCGAGGCCTGGCGGGAGATGATCGAGGGCTACCTCACGGGCCGGAAGACGCTGGCCATGATCTTCGTTCTGGTGGATGCCGAGGTGGGCCCCACCAAGCTGGATCACCAGATGGTCGAGTGGCTGCAAGCCGTCGGCATCCCCTTCCGCATCGTGGCCACCAAGGCGGACCAAGTGAAGCCCTCTCGCCAGCTCACCCAGCGCCGAGACGTGGCGGCCGCCCTGGGTCTGCAGACCAATGACATCGCGTGGATCTCGAGCCTGAAAGGGACGGGGCTCATGGATTTGCGCAAGGAGATCGCCGCTCTTTTGAATCTTCGTCTGTAGAATAAGCAATGGCGTTCCCAGACAGGAGAGAGCCTGTCGGGAAGCTGCGAAAGGAGTTACCCGTGACCATCGCCACCACCTCGATCGAGGTTCAGCTCGCGAATCCGCGCCTCAGCAGCGAGGAGCGCGCTGCCAAGATGCAGCACCTGGGCTTCGGCAAGGTATTCACGGAACACATGGTCATCATCCCCTACACCACGCCCGAGGGATGGGGACGCGGCATCCTGAAGCCCTACGGGCCCATTACGCTGGATCCCTCCGCCTCCGTGCTGCACTATGGCCAGGCGATCTTCGAAGGATTCAAGGCCTACCGGCAGCCGGACGGCCACATCAAGACCTTCCGCCCGGAAACCAACGGCCTGCGCTTCCAGCGTTCCGCCGAGCGGCTCGCCATGCCCCCGCTGCCCGTCGAACGCTTCGTGGAAGCCGCCGATCTGCTGATCCAGACCGAGAAGGACTGGGTTCCCACCGCCGTCGGCGAAAGCCTGTACCTGCGCCCCTTCATGATCGCCACCGAGGCGCAGCTGGGCGTGAAGCCCTCCCACGAATACCTGTTCATGCTCATCGCTTCGCCCTCCGGCGCCTACTTCCCGAAGGGCATCAAGCCCGTGACCGTCTGGATCACCGAGGAATACGTCCGCGCGGCCCCCGGCGGCACCGGCCACACCAAGTGCGCCGGCAACTACGCCGCCAGCCTCATCGCCCAGGCCCAGGCTCAGGATAAGGGCTGCGACCAGGTGGTGTGGCTGGATGCGGTGGAGCGTCGCTACGTCGAGGAAATGGGCGGCATGAACATCTTCTTCGTCTACAAAGAGCACGGCGAGACCGTGCTGGTGACGCCCGAGCTGACCGGCAGCCTGCTGCCCGGCGTGACGCGCTCCAGCCTGCTTCAGCTGGCTCAGGATCTGGGCATCAAGGCCGAGGAGCGCCGCATCTCCGTGGAGGAATGGGACGCCGCCCTGAAGGAAGGCCGCATGACCGAAGCCTTCGCCTGCGGCACCGCTGCGGTGATCACGCCCATCGGATTGGTGAAGTCCAAGCACGGCGATTGGCCCATCCATAACGGCGAGACCGGCCCCGTGGCAACCCAGCTGCGGGAAGCCCTGCTGAACATCCAGCACGGCAAGGCTTCCGATGCCCATGGATGGCTGCACACCGTCTGCTAGCGGCTCTCGGCGATATTCGAGAGAAGCACCCACATGGCCTTCGCGACACGCGCCCTTCCCAGGGCCGTGTCGATGTGGCCCGCGCTGTCTGAGGCGTAATCCGTAGACAGGATTTCATGCCCGTTGGCATCGACGAGTCGCTTGCCCGAAGGGTCGTGACACTCGATATCCGCGATATCAAAAAGCCATTTGCCATTCGCCATGGCGTAGGCGCGCACTTGCGCGTTGTATGCGTCGCGCGCAGCCATGCCGTCGACGCAGATGGGCATCGTCCACCACACGAAG
>DAOPYE010000142.1:2873-4560 GCA_035352715.1 Holophaga sp.
CGTTGGGGTGACAGGATTCGTGGGTATATCGCTGCCCCCCGACCCGCTGGATTGACCGCAGGACACGAAGACAAAGGCTGCGAACCCCATCACGAGAAGGGTTTCCGAAAGCGACTTCCATCTCATGGTTTTCATGGGGGGCACGATAGCACCACTCCGCCGCTGGGCTGCCGATTTTTTCGTCTTGTACCGTATAAAACCGGAGGCGCTTCGCCCATCGCCCCCTCGTCGCAGGCCAACGGCTGCCATTGCAGCAGAAATAACCTCTGGCCCCAGCCATCGCGAGGCTGAATCAGATCTCTTGGCCGAGGTTCATGGGATGCCGCCGGGCTGACCTTGCGGGGATTGTGCGCCAGCGGGGTCGGACGGATACTACGCAGGCCAAAACGAAAGCCCCTTCGAGCCTCGGCTGGCGAAGTTCCCCCCAACGCCTTCCTTCCCGGGAAAGGGATCCTGAAATGAGAAACAAGCTCTTGCTGCCCCTTTGCACCCTCGCGCTGATCGGCAGCCACACCGTGGCGCAAGCGGCACGTCCCAAGGCGCTCTTCCAGGAAATCGGCAAGTCAGATCGCGAGGTCCTGAAGAAGCTCAACGCCGCATACGATCAGCTCTTCCACGGCGATCCGAAGGATCAGGCCGTCTACTACCTGGCGCCCGAAAAGGCCGCCAACGGCAAGGACATGGCCTACATCTACAACGTGGGCAACAAGACGGTGATCACCGAGGGCATGTCCTACGGCATGATGATTTCCGTCCAGCTGAACAAGAAGACCGAGTTCGACAATCTATGGCGATGGGCTGATCGCTACATGCGCCACAAGGACGGCCCCAACAAGGGCTACTTCGCGTGGTCGTGCGACACCAAGGGCAACAAGAATGATCCGGGTCCCGCGTCGGACGGCGAAGCCTACTTCATCCAGGCCCTGTTCGCGGCCTCCGGCCGGTGGGGAGACGCGGGCGAAATCAACTACCGCGCGGAAGCCCAGAGCATCCTGGACGCCATGCTGCACCAGTCCGATGACGGTGTCGGCGAAGACATGTTCGAGAAGAACCTGCACATGGTTCGCTTCGTGCCGACCCTGAAGTTCACGGATCCGTCCTACCATCTGCCGGCCTTCTACACCGAATGGGCCAAATACGCCCGCCGGGACAAGGCCTTCTGGACCGCAGCGGCCGCCGCCAGCCGCAAGTTCTGGAAGACCACCGTCAATCCGAACACCGGCTTGAACCCCTGCTACGCCAACTACGATGGCACCCCCCACGATGATTTCGGTGCTGACGGCAAGAGCAACTATGGCGGGACGTTCAACTCGGACGCCTACCGGACGGTGATGAACGCCGCGCTCGACAAGATGTGGAACAACGTGGACCCCGGCTTCGATTGGGGCGGCGCGCTTCACCGCTTCATGAAGGGGAAAACGCTCAGCGTCTACACCGTGGATGGCAAGCCCTACTACAACCGCGATAACGCGCTGGAGGGCAACCACCCGACCGGCCTCGCGGGCGGCCTTGTGTTCACCAACGCCACCGCCGCGGCGATCTCCACGGCGCCGGACCGGCTCGATTACGTTCGCGCGCTTTACACCGCCGCCGTGCCCAGCGGCCAGTGGCGTTACTACGACGGCATGCTGTACATGCTGAGCATGCTGGTCGCTTCCGGCCAGATGAAGCCCTACGGCCCCCAGAA
>DAOPYE010000143.1:0-4446 GCA_035352715.1 Holophaga sp.
GCGTGCCCATGGTCGAGCAGATTGCCACCGATCATTTTGGCGCTTTCATATTTGCTATCCACCACCGAGGAGCTAATGCCAAAGCCACTGGTACTGCTGCTGACGACCATTTGATTTTGGATGTCCGAAGTTGTAAGCGTACCCGTGACCAAGCTGTTTTCTGTTGGTTTGGCCTGACTGGTGATCACGGCCCCTTTGAGATCCGTATTGCCTGCAACCTCGATTTGGAAACCACCTTCTCCGGCCAGTATTCCAGATTGTTGGTTCACACTTTTGTAATTGCTGTTGGTCTTGGATTGGCTCATGTTCGCGCTGACGCTGCCGCCTGCACCCATGATGGGAACACTGACAGCCACACCGGCGCTCTCTTGGCTGGCGGCGTAGGTCCCAGTGTCCTGCTGACTGGCAATGTTCAGATCACCACCCGTATTTACCGTCACAGATTTACCGCTTGCCACAGCACCCTTGAGGTTCGTATCGCCGCCACTTCGAAGGGTAAGGCCGTTCTTGGCTGTCACAACGGTGTTTTGGTTTGTGCTTGTATCTCCGTTGACAACACCTTTCCCTAGGCTGACTGCAACATCAAGGCTGAGCCCGGCCGATCCCTGACCGACACCAAAAGAAACGCCCACACTTGCACTACTGCTGCTGTTCTTGCTGCGGTTCGAAGTGGTATCCACAGCAGAAGCCAAATCGAGGTTCTTGGCGGCCTCCAAGGCGATATTTTGCCCCAAAAGAGTGGCGCCTTGTGCCGAAAGATCCCCTCCCGTAGCGGTAATATTCAGGTCCCCATTAGCGATGATTGTGCTGCCTATCCACTGATTCCTCGCCATCCAGCGTTTTGCCCCTTTATTTCTCCTATCCACCCTCTTTGAATCGGCGCTAAGCTTGTAAACATCCCGTTGATTCAGCATTAAGGTGAATTGCATGTCTGATCCCAGTCTTTCCTCGTTCATCTGGTCTGTGGCCGATCTGCTTCGGGGGGACTACAGGCAATCCGAGTACGGCAAGGTCACCCGCCGATACCCAAAGAGCCGCGCGGCCTCCTTCAGCAGATCTTCCTCAGGGAGGGAGAGGTTAATTGCCAGGATTTCCAGGAGAGCGATGGCCGCTTCTTCTACCGCGATGTGGTTTGTATACCTGCTCTCGAACCGATCTGGAACCGAGGCGGATAGGGCTCGGTGGAACCGGCTTCGGCTTGCGATGCCGGTTCCACTGTTGCCATGTCAGGTCTCGTAGATGTTCATTGATGCACGTCGATGGACACCGGCTGTCCAGAACGGCCGGTGAGTCCATGGGAATCCTCCAGGTGGATGCGGTACTCGATGTGGCCTTGGATGGGTCGCGGATCCACGACTTCCGTCTCCGTGAAGGGGCCCTGGATTTCCGTCCATAGGGTTTCGCCGGGGCCTTTGCGGTGCAGGTAGGCGCGGAAGCCTTCTGGTATTTCGGTCAGCTTCACCAGGACATGGCGGAAGGGGCTGTCCATGAACGTGAGCGTAGGCCTGGGTGGTTCGGGGATCGGGGGCGCGCCGATGCGTGCCTCCACCCCAGGGCTGATGGCGCTGCGCATGCCTTCGGGTGAGACGGAGACCAGTCGGTAGCGATAGGTTTCTCCGGGCTCAACCCAGGCGTCCGTGAATTCTCGAGCATCGCCGGGCAGGGGATCGCCCACAACCAGTTCCACGCCAAAGGGTTCGGGCGCGTTCTTTCCCTGATGTTTCGTTGAGCGCAGTACCAGGATCTGTGCGGTGCGAGCCTCGGGCGCAGCTGGGCGAAATTCCAGATGTGCCTGGCCGTCCCGGCCGCTGATGCCAAGGAAGATCGGGGGTTCCGGTGTTGCGAGATTGGCGCGCGTGACGCTCACGACCGCGCTGGGTTGCCCGACCAGGTTGTCCAAGGTGATCGTGGTGACGCGGTAGCTCAGCACGCCGCTTGTCTCAGCTTCCAGCTGATCTTCAAACCGATTTCCATCCACTAGGCCCGATTCGGTGCCTCGCGTGGGTTTGAGGCGCGTCCATTCGCCGCCCTCCTTGCGTCGTTCCACCAGATAGCCTGCGATCGCTGTGTCGGCGGCCTTCCAGGTGAGCACATTGCCCAAGGCGTTCTGGGTGATGGCGAAATCGGCGGGAGGTGCGGGGCGGTCCTTGGACTGGGCGATGGCGTAGACGGTGGGGCCGGGATCACCCACGTTGCCTTCCAGATCCACGGCGCGCAGGCGGTAGTAATAGGTCTGTCCGCCGCCTACGGTGCCATCCGAGAAGTCGCCAGCGGTGCTGGAGAGTGGATGCGCCGTGAGGAGTTCGAATGGGCCTGTGGGTTGGGTGGCACGCTCGACCAGGATGCCCGAGCTGTGGCGGGTGGGGCTGGGCTGAAATCTCAGCACGTTCGATCCTGGTTCAGCCTTGGCGCTCAGACGGGTGGGTGGGCGCAGCGTGGCGGGATCGGGGAAATAGACGCCTGTGGCAACATCGGGTCCTCGGCGCCCGAAGATATCCACGGCCCACACGCGGTATTCGCTGGCCTGGTCTCCGGGGGCCTCGCGGTCCTCGAAGGCGGGCTTGGCCGTATCCCACAGCCCCATCACGCGAGGTTCGGAGGTGAGCACCTGGTCTCCTCGCTGGATGCGGTAATCCAATACGGGGACTTCACCGCCGTTCACGGGCGCCCAGAAAAGCTGCACGGCTTCCTTGGTCGCTTCGGCTCGCAGGCCCGTGGGCGCGCCGGGCAGGGGCGAGATCAGCCCTGGATCCACCTCGGGGCTGGTTAGGCGCGGACCCTGGGCTTTTCCTGAAGCATCCAGGCCCACCACGACGTAGGACCGTCGACCCAGGCGCTGTCCTTCGATCGAGCAGCCCAGTCCCAGAGCTTTGCCGATCTCGGGACGGTTGCCCGCCGTCACCAGGGCGTTCAGGGCCAGCAACCGCCGCTTGCCCAGATCCCCTTCGGCGGCGAGCTGTGCCGGGAATCGGGCGATCTCCAGAGCCTCTTCGGGAGGCACGCCCTTCAGGGCTTTGCTATCGCCTGGGCGAAGGGTGGACAGCGCTTGACCGTTGGCATCCTGCACCTGCCATCCACCCGGGGGCAGGGGCGTCATGAGGGGCGGCCAGACCAGGAGGCGCACGCGTCCTCCACCCTCGGAGATGGCCAGCAGGGCGCCGTCGGGACTGGGCTTCTTGGCGTGCGACAGTTGGGATCTGGTTTGAGGCTGGGTTTGGCCGCAGACCGGCAGAGCCAGGGCCATTCCAGCGATGATCAGCAATTTGCGCATGGGGGACCTCACATCTTCACGCCGAAGCACGCATCGCCCAGGGGCCAAGGCAGATCGATGCAGCATTCGGCGGAAATGGAAATGGGCAGGGCTTCCGCATGCACATGGGCGTTGACGCCCGCGCTGATGCAGCCCACATGGGATACGCACACTCCGGCTTCCAGTCCGGCGCCGAAATCACCGGCGATGTGGGGCTGCGGCGTGATCTGCAGGCCCACGTCCATCCAGCCCTTTGCATAGGCCTTCACGCCCACGCCCGCGCCCATGTACCAGGTGCGTCCACCGCCCACGGCCAGGCCGACTTGATCGCCCAGCATCAGATAGGCGTTGGCACTGTCACCCAGCAGGGTGCCAACGATGCGCTGGCCATCCCGGTTGCCGGCGTAGATGTGCCAGTGGCCGCCGCCGACGTGCAGGCTGCAGGCGGCGTTGGCTTCGCTATCGCCCAGACTCAAGCTGGCTGTGCCATTGAGGATGCTGAAGCCTCCCCACAACTTGCCGTCGAAATTGCCGTTGCCGTATTCCAGGCATCCCCGAAGAGGCGCGGAACCCGAAGGATTGTGAGACAACAGCCAGGCGCTAAAATCCATGCGCGCCGCGCCCGAGCTTCGGATGACCAGCTGGCCGTCCAGCGTGTAGATGAACCGGTCTCCCGATCCCAGGCGGGCGCCGGCCATGAACAGCGTGTCGCCCTTGAAGTCAGGCTTGGCGTCCAGGATGGATCCACCGTCCTTGAATGCGTCCATGCCGAAGTTGTAGGCGAATCCGCCGCTGAGCCTGAACAGCGAGAGTGCCTCGGGCACGATCACCACGCCGCTGGGGCCCAGGGGCACATCCACGCGCGTGGCGAAGTAGTCCTTGCCCTGGTCGTAGCCCAGAACGAACTGGGCCTTGACCGGTGCGCCGCCGAACATGCTCAGGTCCATGGTTCCCGAGAATCGGTTGCCGGGCAGGGTGGGCGCGCCGCTGCTGGACGCACCCGGCTTGTAAGCCGTATTGATCTTGGCATTCAAGGAGGGCGAACCCATGGGGAAGGCGACATCCATGCTGAATGGGCTCACGGCCACGTCCGAGGCGGTGTAGCTGCCGGGGGTTCCGCCGTAGCGCAAGCCAAAGTCCATGGTGACCGGAGCGCCAGGGATGACGGGGTTCTCGGAGAGCCGTAGCTTTCCGTC
>DAOPYE010000144.1:0-4257 GCA_035352715.1 Holophaga sp.
ATGCTCGGGGATATGCCCGGCGATCTGCATGGCGAAGGGATGTTCGCCCTCGGAAGCCATCATCATGTCCCGAGCCTTGCGCGCATGGCGCACCAGGGCTTCGCTGGAAATCATCTCGGAAACCGTGAGCCCGACACCGCCCAGTTCGCGGATCATGCGCCGCCAGGGCTGATCGGTAATCTCGTGCAGGGGCGCCATCACCAGCGGCGGATGGACAAGGTGCGAACCGATCTGGAAGGCGTTGTGCGGAAAGTCCAAGAGCAAACCTTTCAAGCCCTCCAGACTAGCATTCGGGCTGGGATGGCACCGCAGATCTTCGCCAGGCATCCACCTTCGCCGCCAGCGCCCGGCCCGCCTTGGCCTCCAGTTCCGCCAACGGCGCCTCGCGCACGGCCGAGACGCTGCCGAAGCACTGCAGCAGCTTTCGCGCGCTGGTTGCCCCCACGCCGGGGATCTGCGTCAGTTCGGTCTGGACGGTTCGCTTGGCCCGCAGGGCGCGGTGGTAGGTGATGGCAAAGCGGTGGGCCTCGTCACGGATGCGCTGAAGCAGTTGCAGCACAGGGCTGCTTTTGGGGATGCGCAGAGGTTCGCTGGAACCGGGCCGGAAGACGAGTTCTTCCTTCTTGGCCAGGGCCGCGCGCTCCTGCTGATCCAGCCCGAGTTCGGACAGCGCCGATTCGGCCGCGTGGAGCTGACCCAGTCCGCCGTCGATGAGCAGCAGTTCGGGCAGATCCTTGCCCTCGTCCAATAGGCGGCGAAAGCGGCGAAAAACGGCTTCGTGCATATTGGCGAAGTCGTCGTTCTGCTCGTTCGTCATCTTGAAGCGCCGGTACGCCTGCTTGTCCGGCATGCCATCGGTGAAGACCACGCACGAGGCCACCACTTCGCGGCCCTGGCCATGGCTGATATCAAAGCACTCAATGCGGTGCGGCAGATGGGCCAGCCCCAGGAAGGACTGCAAGCCTTCCAGCACCGCCTGATTCAGCCGCGCGGGCTCGAACTTGCGCTCCAGGGCCAGCCGCGCGTTTTCCTGGGCCATGGACAGCAGATCGCTCTTTTCGCCGCGCTGAGGCACGTGCAGCAGGGGCTTGCTGCCGCGCATGCCGCCCAGCCATTCGCGAAGCACCTCAAGATCCTCGGGCTCTGTCTCGACAAAGATCCGCGCAGGCACATCCTCCGCGGAATACACGCGCTGAAGCACCTGCGCCAGCACCGCGCCATCAAAGGCCTCGACATCCTCCAGCACGTATTCCTGCCGCCCCACCATGCGCCCGCCGCGCATCACCAGCCGATGCACGCAGGCCCGGCCATCCAGCACGGCGCTGCCATAGAGATCCGTATCATCCTGATCCAGCGTGGCGGCCTTCTGGCGGCTGAACCACACATCCAGCTGCTGCAAGGTGTCCCGGTAGTGAGCGGCCAACTCGAAGGCGGCGTGCTCGGATGCCTGCCACATGGCGGCCTCCAGGCGATGCTTCAACTCATCGCGCTTGCCTTCCAAGAACAGGCGCGCCTCCTTCGCCTGCTCGCGATAGGCGTCCTGCTGCACCGCGCTGATGCAGGGCGCCGTGCAGCGGTGGAGCTGGTATTTCATGCAGGCCCGGCCCCGCTTGCCATCGATGTCGATATCGCAGTCGCGGATCTGGAAGAAGCGGTAGACCAACTCCGTGGCGCGGTAGGCGGTGGAGGCGGGAAAGAACGGCCCGAAGTACAGCGACCCGTCCTTCTTCAACTTGCGGGTGACGAAGACCTGGGGGAACGCGTTCTTCCAGGTGAGCTTCACGTAGGGATAGTTCTTGTCATCGCGCAGCAGGATGTTGAAGGGCGGGAAATGCTCCTTGATGAGGTTGTTCTCCAGCACCAAGGCTTCCAGCTCGGTCTCGCAGACGATGAACTCCAGATCCCAGATCCGCGCGACCAGCCGTTTGGTCTTGGCGTCCTGGTGCTTGTTCTGGAAATAGCTCTTCACGCGGTTGCGAAGCACTTTCGCCTTGCCCACGTAGAGCAGCTCGCCTTCCTTGTCCCGGTAGAGGTAGACGCCGGGCCGCGTGGGCAGATCCGCCAGCTTGCGGGCCAGGGCGGGAGATCGGTCGATGTTGTTGCGGTGCATGGACATGGAATCTGCAAAAGGATCGCGGCGCACTGGGACGGACGCCGCGATCATCATCTCATTGCCCATGGCCGTTGCAGCGGCTTTGTCGGGCCTCCCCTTTCAGCCGCCCTTCAGCCGACCAGGCGGAAGGTGAGGGTCAGGCGGAACTGCGCGGAGACCGGCTGGCCATCCACCATCGCGGGCTCGAAGCGCCATTGCCGCGCGGTGCGGATGGATTCGGCCTCCAGGGCCGGATGCGGCGAAGAAATCGCCTTCACGTCCGTGGGCACGCCCTGGGCGTTGATCGTCATGAGCAGGACCACCGGTCCCTGCACCCGCGCCAACCGGGCCATGGGTGGATACTGGGGCGAAACCTGGCGCACCACCCGCAGCTGGGACATATCCATCTCGACCACCCGCTGCGCCTGGGGATCCACTCGGCCCGTGCCAGTGCCGGAGCCGTTGTTCGAAGCATTTGGAACCAGGTGGCCATCCCCGACGGGCATATCCTGGCGATAGATCCCGTTCAGCGGGTTCAATCCCGTGGGCAGCGCTGTGGGCGTGACATCCGGCACGGCCTGGGTCGTGGCGACCGGTGTCCAATCCGCCGGTCGCGTCTGGACCGGGGCCGCAGCGTTATTGGGGGCCGGGGGCGTGTTGACCATGCGGTTTTCCGGAACCACCTGGGGCCGCAATTCGACGGTGATCTCCGGCTTGGTGTTGAACCTCGCCGGTGTCGCGATTCTCACGTGATTGGCGGCGACCGCCAGCGCGGCGCAACCCACATACACAACGCAGGAGATCGCCAGACTGAGCCGCCGGTTCATTCGAGGGGCCGACAGGGTGACGGCGTTCGGCAGCAGCGTGGGGGGAAGGAACTCGGCAGGCCGAAGGCCTCCCTGGGCAAGGGCGTAGGCGGACATGGTGACCTCCATGGATGGGGAAAGAGATCCTGGTCCAGCAGGCCCCGGCCGCGGCCTGCGCCCGGCAATCCCCCAGAATCCGGGACTACCGCGCGTCGCGAGATGGAAGGGGATCCTGGCTCATTCCCCTTTCGACTCTCGATGTCCCAAAGATCGTTTCCACAGGTATCGGCCCTGTGGAAATCCCCACAAGATGCGCTCGCAAATGTTACGAAGACCTGATGGTTCGATCAAAACACATCACCATCCCGTCACAGCGGGGGCGATTCCGTGACAAACCCGCGATAAATCCCCCGACTCAGGCGCTCGCCATCTTGCTGGCGATGTGGGCCAGCCTGCGAAGCACCTTCGGCAGATTCTCCCGCAGGCGGCGAGCAGAGATGAGATGCAGCCACCACGCCATGGGGCCGCTGATCTCCACGCGCTGGATCACGCGACTGCCCAGGGGCGACGGTTCGCAGCGCCGCTGGGTCCGCTCTTCAATCAGGAACCCCTTGCGCAGGCAAGTGAAGCTCCGTCCATCCTGGACCTCGATCACCTGCAGCGTCTGGACTCCGCTGGGGTGCAGATTGAGCGTGAGCAGGCTTCCGGAGGCCATGGGGCCGCTGCAGCGCGCCCCATCCAGCCCGCCATCCCATTCGGGCCAGGAGGGGAC
Source organism: Holophaga sp. (assembly GCA_035352715.1). Lineage (GTDB taxonomy): Bacteria > Acidobacteriota > Holophagae > Holophagales > Holophagaceae > DAOPYE01. The sequence continues at coordinate 3,671 of DAOPYE010000144.1, forward strand.
ATCCATCCATCGCGCCCAGATCGCTTCCGGCTCGGTCGTCGTCTGAAGGATGTGTTCCGCGTGCCACATACCGTTGCTTGGCCCTCAAGGTGCGCCAGACACTGCTGACAGGATCAGTCTATCCCAGGGGGGTCGATCTTGGATAATCCAATGAAATACCCAGGAAATCACAATCGCCCCAGATCAGGGATACGCTTCTTCGATTCCGCGCCGATATGATCCATGGATACGCCATTTGGAAGCCTGCGGCATCAGAAGATGCAACCCAGGGACCGAGGGCGTTCAAGAAAGCAAAGAGGAATCATGGCCAAGATCACATTCACGGGAAAAAGCCAGGGCGAGATCGAACTGGACCGAGAAGTCAGCCTGCTGGCCGCCGCCTCGGCTGCGGGCGCGGAGATCACCCATCGCTGCGGAGGCCATGCGCGCTGCGGTTCATGCCGGGTCACGATCGAAGAGGGGCAAGAACATTTGACCCCTGCGGGCCAGGTTGAAAGCAGCCTCCTGCAGGTGTTCAAGGCCGAGGACAACCAGCGTCTGGCCTGCCAGACCTGGATCCAGGGCGCCCCGGGCGAGGTGCGGTGCAA
>DAOPYE010000145.1:0-4226 GCA_035352715.1 Holophaga sp.
GCATCCGTCGTTGAGGATGAAGGAGATCCGATCCAGGGGGAGTTTTGCAAGCTCCTCCGGCTGATAGGCCAGGACGGGCATGGCGACCACCAGATCGTAGCGATCAAATAGCGGCAGGTAGTCCTCCACATGCGTGTAGGAATAGCAGATGGAAGCGATGCGCTTGTACTTCGGATAGGTGGAAGCCACATGCTGGCGCAGCGATTCCGTGGCCAGCGTGACGCTGTTCTGCTCGCTGTGAAGCGCTTGCAGCAGATCGTTGGCATCCTCGTCATCCACATCCACGCTGGACAGGGTGTTATTGAAGGTCAGGCTGATGGGGATCCCGGCATCATTCAATAGACGAGCCCGTTTCACCGCTTCGCGGAGATGCTCCGCAAACAGGACCTTGTGGCCGATCATGTGCCGACCACCATTCCACGTGAGGCCCTGCAGCGTGTCGTAGGTCGTGATCCTGATGTCCTTGCCGGTGCTCTGGAGCCAGTCGTTCAGCTCCAGCACTTGCTGGTAATGGTTCAGGCCACCAGGTAGCGAAAACGTGATGGGCGCCGTCATGTGCAAAAGCTCCTTGTCGATCCGCAATCCCGTGAGATCCAGCGCCGTTCATTGCCAGGGGAAAAGCAACGGACAGCCACGGAATCCAAGTGTACTCGGCCGGGCTTGCAAAGTCGCAGGCAAGGTCAGGACGCGGCGGATGGCGATCGTCCTTGGATTTTGCCGGGATGGATCCCGCGGGGATGTGACCGCCTTGCACGCCGTTCGGCGCAGAATGGGCCCCGTGACGATCCCTGACGATGGTTTCAGAGACGAGGTTTCCATGACGCACCCCGCTTTCCGGCGCGAACACGATCTTCTGGGCGAGCGCGAGATCCCCGCGAATGCCTACTACGGCGTTCACACCCTGCGCGCGGTGGAGAACTTCCCCATCACCGGCGTGCCCATTTCCGCCTGTAAGGAGCTGATCCGCGCCCTGGCAGCGATCAAGATGGCGGCGGCGCGCGCGAACCACGAGCTGGGATTCCTGGACGACGAGAAGGCCTCGGCCATCGTCCGCGCGTGCAAGGAAATCCGGGATGGGCAGCTGCTGGACCAGTTCGTGGTGGATGTCATCCAGGGCGGGGCCGGCACCTCCACCAACATGAACGCCAACGAGGTGATCGCGAACCGGGCTCTGGAGATCCTCGGCCACGCCAAGGGCGATTACGCGCGGGTGCATCCCAACGAGGACGTGAACCTCAGCCAGTCGACCAACGACGTCTATCCCACAGCGCTGCGGCTTTCCACCTACGTCACCCTTCAGGACCTGGTGGAGGCCATGGGGTACCTGCGAGCGGCTTTCGAATCCAAGGCCGCCGAATTCAAGGACGTGATCAAGATGGGCCGCACCCAGCTGCAGGATGCGGTGCCGATGACGCTGGGGCAGGAGTTCTCCACCTACGCGGTGATGCTGGGCGAGGATCAGGAGCGCGTGCGCGAGGCATCGCGGCTGTTGTGCGAGATCAATCTGGGCGCCACGGCCATCGGAACGGGCATCACCGCCCATCCGCAGTACGCCGAGCGCGTTCGCACCCAGCTCACCATGATCACGGGCATCCCCTTGGTGACTTCGCCCAATTTGGTGGAAGCCACGCAGGACTGCGGCAGCTTTGTGCAGCTATCGGGCGTGCTCAAGCGCGTGGCGGTGAAGCTCTCCAAGGTCTGCAACGATCTGCGCCTGCTCTCCAGCGGCCCCCGCGCCGGGTTCGCCGAGATCAACCTGCCGCCCCGACAGGCGGGATCGAGCATCATGCCCGGCAAGGTCAATCCAGTGATCCCAGAAGTGGTCAACCAGATCGCCTTCGAGGTCATCGGCAACGATATGACGGTGACGATGGCGGCCGAGGCGGGCCAGCTTCAGCTCAACGCCTTCGAGCCCATCATCGCCTACAGCATCGCCAAGAGCATCGCCCACCTGACCCAAGGCTGCCGGGTCCTGGCCGATCACTGCGTGTTCGGCATCACCGCGAATGCGGATCGCCTGCGCAAAAGCGTGGCCGATTCCATCGGCGTCGTGACAGCCCTGAATCCCTACATCGGCTACGAGAACGCGACAACGGTGGCCCAGGAGGCCCTGGCTTCGGGACGCGGCGTCGCCGAACTGGTGATCGAAAAGGGCCTGCTGACGGCGGAAGCGCTGGACGAGATCCTGAAACCGGAAGGACTGACGCGGCCCAGCGCCCCGCTTCCGCGATCGGGCGAAAACCACCCGCGGTAGCCGCCGCATCGCCGAAACGCCTCTGGCCTTAGACTGAAGGCATGGAGACGCGTCCCGCTCAGGAATCCCGACCTTCCGCCTTTGGCCTGCTGCCGGAGGATTTCGAGGCCATGGGCGCGCCGGGGCGCGGCGTCCATATCTTCAACATGATCCAGCGGCCCTGGACCTGGGTGGAGGGACGCCCCCGCCTGTCGCGCGAGATCCGGGAATGGATGGAGCGGCACGCGGATCTTGAGTTGCCCGAGGTGCTGGATCAGTGCGCCTCGGAGGACGGCAGCACCAAGGTCATGCTGGGACTATCGGATGGGGAACGCATCGAAGCGGTCCACATGCCGCGCGAGGTGCGCAATCCGCGCGTGACGCTCTGCCTTTCCAGCCAGGTGGGCTGCGCCATGGATTGCGCCTTTTGCGCCACGGGTTCGCTGGGGCTCAAGCGCAACCTTACGGCGGGCGAGATCGTTGGCCAGGTGATCGCGGTGTTGCGCGCGCTGGGGCCCGAACGTCCCCACGCCATCACGCTGGTGTTCATGGGCATGGGCGAGCCGCTGCACAACCTCGAGAACGTCCACCGCGCCATCCAGGTGATGAACCACGAGCGCGGCCTGAACATCTCCACGCGGCGCATCACCGTCTCCACCTCGGGTCTGGTGTCCGGCATCGAGCGCCTGGCCCACCTGCAACCGCGTCCTTGGCTGGCCTTGAGCCTGAACGCCACCACGGACGAAACACGGGACCGCCTGATGCCCGTGAACCGCACCTGGAACCTGGCGCGGCTTCGCGAGGCCATGAGCGCTTGGCCTCTCGAGGCTCGCGAGCGACTCACCTTCGAATACGTCCTCATGGCGGATGTCAACGACACGGTGGAGGACGCGGATCGGCTGGCCCAATGGCTGGGTGATCTGCGCGCCAGCCACAACGTGAACCTCATCCGCATGAACGCCCACGAGACCTCTGAATTCCGCGAGCCCGAAGAAGCCAACGTGAACGCCTTCGTGGCCCGACTCAAGCACCACGGGTGTTTCGTGACGGTGCGAAAAAGCCGCGGCCGGGATGTGCAGGGGGCCTGCGGACAGCTGGCGAGGCGGAATCATTCATAGGCATTCGGCGGCTTGCGCTTGAATCCGCTTGGTAGAATGGAAAGGCACCCCATCCCAAAACCGGGCGCGCCGATCCAGGCGGAGGCCGCATGTCTGATCCCAAGACCCAGGATCCTCATCCGTTCCATTGGCAGGCTCCCACAGAGCCGCGCGCCCCGGAGCAGCATCCGCAGTTCCGTTGGAACCCCTACAACGAGGATCCCTACCATCCCGATCCCTACGCGCCGCGATAGGTTCGACTCCGCAGTAGGTTCAGCGGGGCGATAGGCCGGACCATTTTCCCAGGTAGAATCTCCCCATGATCACGCTGACCCACGTGGGGAAACAGTACGGGCGGGTGCACACGGCGCTGTCGGATGTGAATTTCCACATCGAGCCGGGTGAGTTCGTATTCCTGACGGGGCCCAGCGGCGCGGGCAAGTCCACCCTGCTGAAGCTGCTCTTCCGCCAGCAGGTACCCACCACCGGCGAGATCCGCATGGCCGGACACCGGCTGGCCAGCATGCCCCCGAAGGAGATCCCCATCCTGCGCCGCAAGCTGGGTGTGGTCTTCCAGGATTTCAAGCTCATCCACACCATGACGGTCTTCGAGAACGTGGCGTTCGTGCTGCGCATCCTGGGCGTGAGCTACGCGGAGCAGAAGCAGCGCGCCTTCCGCGCCCTCAAGATGGTCGGCCTCCAGCACAAGCTGAGCAGCTTGCCGATGCAGCTCTCGGGCGGCGAACAGCAGCGCGTGGCCATCGCCCGCGCCCTGGTGAACGATCCCCTGGTGCTGCTGGCGGACGAGCCCACGGGCAACCTGGACCCCGATCTCGCGCAGGAGATCATGTCGCTCTTCGAGCGCATCAACGGCCAGGGCACGACGGTGCTGGTGG
>DAOPYE010000146.1:0-4197 GCA_035352715.1 Holophaga sp.
TCTCCTCGCGGATCTGGGGGATGTCGCGGGTGATCTCTTCAGGGCCCAGCTTGGTATCACGGGCGTGGACTTCGAACTCTTCGATGTGGATCGTCGTGTAGAGGTCTTCCTTGACGATGCGCTCGGAGATGAGGATGGCGTCCTCGAAGTTGTAACCACGCCAGGGCATGTAGGCCACGATCAGGTTGCGGCCGATGGCCAGCTCGCCGCGCTCGGTGCAGGGACCGTCGGCCAGGATCTGGCCCTGGGCGACGTATTCGCCCTTCTTCACCAGGGGCACCTGGTTCAAGCAGGTGTTCTGGTTGGAGCGGGAGTACTTGATCAGCGTGTAGATATCCACGCCGCTTTCTTCGATCTCGCTTTCGGTCTCGTCCTCGACGCGCACCACAATGCGGTTGGCGTCCACGCTCTCGACGATGCCACTGCGGCGGCAAAGCACGCACGCGCCGGAATCCTTGGCCGCGTAGTATTCCATTCCGGTGCCCACCACGGGGGCCTCGGTGCGGATGAGGGGAACGGCCTGGCGCTGCATGTTCGCGCCCATCAGGGCTCGGTTGGCGTCATCGTTCTCGAGGAAGGGAATGAGGCTGGCGGCGACCGAGACCACCTGCTTGGGACTCACGTCCACCAGGGTGACCTTCTCGCGCTCCACCATCACGGTTTCACCGGCGCGACGGGCGGCGGTGCTTTCTTCGATCAGGCGGCCTTCCGCATCCACGGGCACATTGGCCTGGGCGATGGTGTGCTCGTCCTCTTCCCACGCGGAAAGATAGAAGGCGTGCATATCGAACTTGGCGGGGCGCTTTCCTGCCTTCTCCAGCTTCTGGTTGCAGGCTTCCAGCTCGGCCAGGGGAACCACCTGCTGGTAGAGCGAGGTGATGCCGCTGACGAGTTCTTCCTTCAGGGGTGTGCCCGTCTTGGGATCGACGATCGTGACATCGGAGATTTTCAGATCGCCCACGCTCGTGATCTTGGCGAACTGGATGATCTTGCCATCCTCCACCTTCAGGTAGGGGCTCTCGATGAAGCCGAACTCGTTGATGCGCGCGTAGCAGCTCAGCGACGAGATCAGGCCGATGTTCGGACCTTCAGGCGTCTCGATGGGGCAGATGCGGCCGTAGTGGGACGTATGCACGTCACGGACTTCGAAGCCGGCGCGATCGCGGCTGAGACCGCCGGGGCCCAGGGCCGAGAGGCGGCGCTTGTGCGTGATCTCGGACAGGGGGTTCGTCTGATCCATGAACTGGGAGAGCTGGCTGGAGCCAAAGAACTCCTTCATGGCCGCAATGACGGGCTTGCTGTTGATCAGATCATGGGGCTGCAGCGGGCTGTTGGGATCCTGCGCGATGGAGAACTTCTCTTTGATGGCGCGCTGGACGCGGACCAGGCCCACGCGGAAGCAGTTCTCCAACAGCTCGCCGACAGAACGGACGCGGCGGTTGCCCAGGTGATCGATGTCGTCCTTGCGAACCGGCGCGACTTCATCCGTGCGATCGGAACGCGTGGTGTCGTACTTCTTCAGGCGCAGCAGGTAGTGGACCGTCTGAAGGAAATCCTCGGTGCGCAGCGTGCGCAGATCCAGATCCGCCTCCAGGCCCAGCTTGGCGTTCATCTTGTGGCGACCCACCTTGGACAGGTCGTACTTCTGGGAATCGAAGAACATGCCGTAGATCAGCTTCTTGCTGGATTCCAGCGTCGCGGGCTCGCCGGGACGAATCTTCTTGAACAGCTCCTTGGCAGCCTCTTCCGAATCCTCGGTGTGATCCTTGGCCAGGGTTTCGCTGAAGATCTTGCCGGTGGCATCCAGATCCGGGAAGCAGACCGTGAACGCCTGCACATTGTTGGCCAGGAACATCTCGAGATGCGTCTGCAGGAAGGCGTCGTTGGCCTCCAGCAGCACCTCGCCGGTGTTCAGATTGACCACATCCTCCAGCAGCACCGCGCCATCGAGCATATTGCGGTCCACGGGGACGTGTTTGACGTCCGCCTTGATGGCCTTCTCAAGAAGGCGGCGGCTGACGACCTTGCCCTTCTCAACGATGACGTCCTTGGACTTGGGATCCTTGATGTCTTCCAGCGACTTCTGCCCCACCAGCAGCTCACCAGGCTGCATGAGGATCTGCGTGCCCTTCAGGGCGAAGTGATGGGGCGTGTAGAAGTGGCTCAGCAGGGACTGGTTGTCCGCGAGCTGCTCATCGAAGAGCCCCAGCGCGCGCAGGAAGGTGGAGCCCAGGAACTTGCGCTTGCGGTCGATGCGCGCGTAGAGCAGACCCTTCGTGTCCAGCTCGAACTCGATCCAGCTGCCGCGATAGGGGATGACTTGGGCGCTGTAGAGGGACTTGTCGGAGGCGATGGCGAAGAATACGCCCGGGCTGCGGTGCAGCTGGGACACGATCACGCGCTCGGTGCCATTGATGACGAAGGTGCCCCGATCGGTCATGGTCGGGATATCGCCGAAGTAGACTTCGGATTCCTGGCTCTGTTTGTACTTGCGATTGCCCTTATCGTCCTTGTCGAACTGGTTGAGCCTTACGCGGATCTTCAGGGGCGCGGACATGGTGGAACCGCGCTCGACGCATTCCTCCATGCTCATCTTGGTGTGCAGGCCCACGGGCTCGTTGCACACATCGCAGATGGTCGCTTCGTTCTTGTTGCGCTCGCCGCACTTGGGGCAATCCACCGTGAGATCCTTGGGGTGATCCGCCACGATGTGGTAGCCGCAGTTCTTGCAGGTCGTGCGCAGATGCGCCAGGCCTTCGTTCTTGCCGCACTTGCAGGCCCAGTGGCCCACGGTGTAGTCGACGAACTCGACCTCGAGGGTCGCATCGCTGCCATCCACACTCTTGCCGTTGTGCACGGGGAACATGGAGTCGAACACGGTCCTGAGACCGCGGGTCTCCCGCTCGGCGTGGAGCAGGTTCATCTGGAGGAATTCGTCGTAACTCCGCTTCTGGATATCAATCAAATTGGGGATGGGCACCAGCGAGCGGATCTTCGAAAACTGGACACGCTGACGGTAGATGTTCTGCTGGACGCTCATGCTTGACTCCAGATGCAGCCATTGCGCAGGACCCTGGCAAAGCGGGCCGACGCAGTTCGGGACTTGAATAAAAAGGCGCGAAAAACAGACCTAGGGCCCGCCATCCGCCCATAGCAGCGGGGCGATGGTGAGCCAGTCGGCCTGGAGGTGCTGGTGCAAAGGTCGTGATGCAACCGTAGCCCTTCGTGTTGGCTTAGATCCATTTGCCCGGGGCGCCGGTCCGGACGTAAGAAAATACCATACCACTCTTCCTGACGCCGCAAAAGCGCAAAGCGCAAGGCACACCTGTGGCACCTCGCACTTTGCGCTTTGCGCGCGCGGAAACTACTTGATGGTGACCTTCGCGCCAGCGGCTTCCAGCTTTTCCTTGATCTTGCCGGCCTCTTCCTTGGAAGCGCCTTCCTTGACGATCTTGGGGGCGCCGTCGACCAGATCCTTGGCTTCTTTGAGGCCCAGGCCGGAGACGATCTCGCGGATCGCCTTGATGACGTTCAGCTTGTTCGCGCCAGCGTCGGTCAGTTCGACGTTGAACTCGGTCTGCTCTTCGGCAGCAGCGGCGGGGGCGCCAGCGCCACCGGCGGGGGCGACGGCAGCCTGAGCCGTCACGCCGAAACGCTCTTCGAGAGCCTTGACCAGGTTGGCCAAGTCGAGAACGGTCATGGTTTCGATTTCCTGGATCAGCTGATCAGCAGTGAGAGCCATGGAATACTCCTCTATGGGGAATGGAATTCGGGTTAATAAGGACGGCTAGGCCGCGCCTTCCTTCTGCTTCCGGATCTGGTCGAGCGCGATGGCGAGACCGGAGACGGGGTAGGTCATCAGGTAGAGCAGCTTGCCAATGAGAACCTCGCGGCTGGGGAGTTCGGCGATGGCCTGGAACTCCTTGATCGTCACAGTCTTCCCGTCCAGAATCGCGCCCTTGAACGTAGCGGCGGGATTGTCCTTGAGGAAGTTGTTGACGGCCTTTGCCAGGGCGACCACATCATTTTCGGTGGTAGCGACAGCGGTGGCGCCCTTGAACTGCGCGGTGAGAGGCTCGAAGACGGTTTCCTTCACGGCCAGACGCAGAAGCGTGTTCTTGGAAACACGGTACTGAGCCTTGCCTTCGCGAATGTTCTTGCGGAAGGTGGTGTCCTTGTCGACGGTCAGGCCCTTGA
>DAOPYE010000147.1:0-4134 GCA_035352715.1 Holophaga sp.
GAGATCATGTCGCTCTTCGAGCGCATCAACGGCCAGGGCACGACGGTGCTGGTGGCCACCCACGACCGCAGCCTGATCCAGAGCAAGCGCAAGCGGGTGCTGGGCCTGGAGCATGGCCGCATGGCCTTCGATATGCCCGCCCCAGCAAGCATGGTCAATCCCCTGTCCGAAGTCCCCACCGGCCTAGCCTGAGCCTCCACGGGATCAGATGATCCCTGGGCCTCAAGCCCCGAGCTTGCCCTGCATGATTCGCAGGATCTCGCGGTCCACGGAGGCCATGCCGATCTGGGCCAGGCAGCCAAGATTGGCGAGGGACGCTTCGCCACTCGCGCCCACGATGCCATCGGTGGGCGGAATGCCGATGCCCGCCAGGGCGAGCGCGGCGGACCGGAAGGCGGCCTCCACCCCCGTCATGCTCTTCATCGCGCATCCGATCTTGGCGCCGTCGCAGATCATCCCCGCCACGTTGCCCACCATATTGGCCACCGCCCGGGAAAGGGCCGACGCATCGCCGCCCTGAAGCAGCACCAACGCAGCGGCCACACCCAGGCCCGAGGCGTTGGCCGCGCCGCAGATGGCGGAAAGCGTGCCCAGACGCTCGGTCGCGGCAGACGTCACCAGGCAGGAGATCGCCAGGGCGGCATCGATCTGGGATGGTTCGCATCCATGCTCGCGGCCCCAGAGCAGCACGGGCACGGTGCTGGCGATGCCCTTGTTGCCGGAACCCGCCAGGGACATCACGGGCATGGACACGCCGGACATGCGGGCGAAGACGCCAGAAGACACCAGGCGGGCCGAGCGGGTCTGGAGATCGCGCCCCTCGGTTTCGATGAAAGCGGAGGGCAGCAGTGAGACGCCGTATTCAGCGATGGCGAGGTTCATGGCGGCGCCCTCCCGCAGGCGCTGTCGGTCCTCCGGCGTCGCGGTGCGGGCCAGTTCCAGGAGTTCCTCCAGGCTGCGTTCCGCCAACCACGAACGGACAGTGACTGTCTGAACCTCGGCAACATCCGAAGTTCCGCCCACAACCCGGCCATCGGATTCCAGCAGAGCCACGCGGGTGTGTTCCCGAGCCAGAACTGCTCGGCCACATGTCCGGCTCAGCCCTTCATCCCGGCGCACGGTCGCATCGATCCGCAGCTCTTTCGCCCCGGCATCCACCTCCACTTCAACGCCGCGGCGATCCAGCAGAGCTTGCGCGCGCGCCAGGATCGCGGGCGTGCAAGCCGTGAACACCTCCAGGCCCAGGGACGGATCGATCAGCTCGGCGCCGATGGCGAGCGCCCACAGGATGCCCGTGCGGTGCTCCGAATTGGGGATGCCCACGGCGTAGCAGTTCTTGTAGGTCCGGGGATCGACCACCAAGCGGACCTGTTCGATGGGCCCCTCGCCCCTGGCCTGCTCGGCCGCCATCGACGCGGCCCAGGCCACGGCGGCGGGTTCTGTGCATCCAAAAGCAGGCCGCCATTCCGCCTCAAGCACCTCGCTCAGCCGCATCATCCATCCACTCCCGTCCACCCATTAGATCCGCCCATGAAACGCTCCGGCGACAGGTGTGACGGAATGCGCAAGGCTTGTCAGGCCTTGGTTCCCAGCATCACATCGCCCTCGGGATCCGGCCGGGCGATCTCCACGAGGCCCGCCTCCACCATCCACTGCCGCAGCTCCGTTTCCGTGTAGCTGCGCCCCTGGGGCGTCGCCACGAGCATGTTCAGCGAGAATAGGGCCGAAGCCAGCGGAGCCGTGCGGTCTTCCTCCAGCAGGAACTCGCGGATAATCAGGCGACCGCCGGGACCGAGGGCGCCCGCCGCGCGATGGATCAGCCCTCGCGCTTCGGCCTCGCCGAACATGTGCAGCACCGCGGAGAGCAGCACGAGATCGAAGCCCTGTCCGAACGCCGCTGTCCGCATATCGCCAGCCCGGATGGCGATGCGGCCCTCCAGGCCCGCGTCCTGCACATTCTTCCGCGCGATGGCCGTCACGGGGCCCAGATCCAGCAACTCGATCTTCAGCTCCGGGAAATGGCGCGCGAACGCAAGGGAGAAGGCGCCGGATCCGCCCCCGATATCCAGCATTTGCCCTTCGCCAGCTTCGCCCAGCGCGCCCAACAGACGCAGGGTTTCCCCGGCGGCCTCCCATGCACGGGCGTGCATGGCGGCGATGAAGGCCTGCGTGCGCTCGGTCCCCAGGCCTTCAGGGCCATGCCCGGCGACGGCGGTGCCCGCTTTCACGCAGGCGGTGAGGGTGGACCAAGCCTCCCACAGATGGACCGTGTGCAGCAGGCCCTCGCGCGCGGGGATGAGCTGGGCGGAATCATGGGTGACGCGGTAGACGCCTCCGCGCTTGAGCAACGCCCCCAACGCAACCAACGCATCCAGCAGCCGCGCCATGGCCCCGGGATCGGCGCCGCAACTGCGGGCCGCTTCCTCCGCCGTGGCGCCGTTCTCCACCGCAGAGAACACATCCAGCTCCAGGGCGGTCAGCAGGGTGCGGCTTTCCTGGAAGGAACGGATGGATTGGACCAGTTCGGGCAGGGTCCGGGTCCGGCTCATGGCGACTCCCTTGGAACGAATCAGGCGGTGCGGATTCTATCGACGGGGCGACGGGCGAACCTGAAAGCTGGCTGACGATCCCGGTCGCCCTCCGTGACGATCTCTGTCGCCCTCCGTGCGATCCTGAAGACATGTCGCCGCTCCTCCCCAACCCTGGGCCCCACGATTGGACCGAGCGCATGGCCCTGGATCGGGCCCATGTGTGGCATCCCTTCACGCAGATGAAGGTGCACGAGGCGGATCCGCCCATCCCCGTGGCCTCCGGTGAGGGTTGTGATCTGGTGCTGCCCGATGGACGCCGTCTTTTCGATGGCATCTCCAGCTGGTGGACCAATATCCACGGACACGGACACCCGCGCATCGCCGCCGCCATCGCCGCGCAGGCAGCCAAGCTGGATCACGTCATCTTCGCCGGCTTCACGCACGAACCCGCCATCGAGCTGATGGCGCGCCTGAAGCCCCGCCTGCCCGCCCAACTCACGCGATGCTTCTTTTCCGACAACGGCTCCACGGCGGTGGAAGTAGCCCTGAAGATGGCCTTCCAGGCGCAGCTTCAAAAGGGTCGCGAAGGGCGCACGCGCTTTGGCGCGCTGGCCGAGGGCTACCACGGCGACACACTGGGCGCCGTGGGCGTGGGCGAACTGGGCAACTGGCTGACGGGCATGTTCCGCCCCCTGCTGCTGCATTGCGAACGCCTGAGCGTTCCAGAAGATCCCCGCCGTGAGATCGACGGCGACTTGACGGGCTGGCCGGAACAGCTCGAGGCCGCCCGCACTGAGATGCGAGCCTTTTTCGATGAACATGGAAACACCCTCGCCGCCTTTATCGCCGAGCCGTTGATCCAAGGCGCGGGCGGCATGCGCATGTGGCCGACGGAGCTGCTGGCGGAACTGCGCGCGCAGTGTGATCGCCACGGCGTCTACCTGATCCTCGACGAAGTGATGACGGGGTTCGGCCGCACGGGCACCTTCCTGGCCTGCGAACAAGCGGGCATTGCGCCAGATCTGCTGTGCCTGTCCAAGGGCCTGACCGGCGGCGTGATGGCCATGGCACTGACCTGGGCGACGGAAGAACTCTTCGAGATCTTCTGGGCCAACCCCCAGGAAGGGCGCGCCTTCACCCATGGCCACAGCTTCACCGCCAATCCCATCGCCTGCGCCGCCGCCTGCGCCAGTCTGGCGTTGTTCGAGGAAGAACCCGTGATGGAGCGGGCGAAAGAGCTGGGCCAGGCTCTGCGCGAAGCCTGGACAGAACTGTCCAAACATCCCGGCCTTCGCCACGCCCGCACCCTGGGCACCGTGGCCGCCGCGCAGCTCGTGGATCCGATCAGCGGAGCGCCGCGCCACCAATTGCCCCTGGAGGATGCCCCTTTCGCCTGGAAGCTGCACCGGCGCGCCCTGGAACACGGCCTGCTGATCCGCCCCATGGGCGATTGCCTGTACCTGCTGCCGCCCCTCGCCACGCCGCCCGAGCGCGTGCGCGAAGCCGTGAGGATTATCGCGCGCCTTCTGGATTGAAGCCGCAAGCGCTACCCTGGCGCAGGCTTTTCGGAAAACCCATGCGACGCTTCGTGGCTCCCCTCATC
>DAOPYE010000148.1:0-4105 GCA_035352715.1 Holophaga sp.
TTTCTCGGCGGCGGCCTCACTATTGAAACGACCGTAGAACACCTGATAGCAGGTCCGGCCGTCCCGAAGTCGAATGGGCAGGATGAAGAGGTCCGGCTTGCCGCCGGAGAAGGCGTCGGTCGCTCGCCGAAGGGTATCGCCCTGGCACGCGATTTCCAGACGAAGGCTCCAGAGCCCGGGCTTGAGCTCCTTGCGGTGCTTCTCGCCTTGCCGACAGGCCTTCTCCATTTCGCCGCGGCGCAGGGCCTCCAGCCGATCGGAGACGGACACGCCCTTCAGGGAATCCTTGCCTTCTTCCTTCGTCCGGGAAGCGGTATCACCCTTGCCATCCCGCTCGCGGGGGCGAGGCTCGGCGCTCTTGGGGGTCTCGGGCGCAGCCTCAGGCTTTCCGGAAGCATCCTGGGGCGGGGCCGATTCAGAGGTGGCTTCCGGAACAGGCACCGCAGCGGCCGGTGGGACCGGGTTCGGGGCGACCGGAGGAACTTGAGGGGCCGGCACGGGAGCCGCCTTCACCGCCGGAACGGCCTTGCGGCGGGAGCGCCAATGGCGGACTCCCCACAGGGCCACGAGGGCCAGGAGCACGGTCCCAAGCAGAAGCGCCCAGCCCCGTTTCGGTTTCGAGCCCTCTGAAAGAAAGGGATCCGAGGGAGCCTCCGGCACCGGCTCCAGGCCATCCATGCTGGATCGCTGGATTGTGACAGAAGGTTCTTCGCCGATCTGGAGGGCAGGCGCGGGCTCGTCCCCAGCAAGACCGTCATCGGCTTCCGGAATCTCGGGCAATTCGAAGGCAGGCGTGGGAAGGATGGCCTGACCCGATTCAATGACGAAGCGCTCGGTTAGCTCGGAGGCGGGCGCGGGTGCCATCGCAGGCTCGGGCACGGATTCAACGATCGGTTCAGGGAGCGGCTCCGGCATGGGCAGGGCCTCATCCAGCGCCGTGGAGAGATGCTCCAGGTTGGTGGTGGGACGCCCGGCCTCCTCGATGGTCGAGAACAGCGAAGGCACTGTCACCAGGGAGGGAGACGCCCCGGGCGAGGGCTCAGTCGAGGGCTCTGGGAGCGCAGGCGAGAGGGGTTCCAATTCCGTGCTATTGGTCTCAAAGGCCAGCCCCAGAGCCTGGCGGTCCAAGGGGGGCATCTCGTGGAGCCTTGCCCATCCGATCTCGCGGAGGAAAAGGGCGAAGGTGCCCAGACGCAGGGGCTCGGTCAGGCATTCGCGGCTTAGTTCAAGCAGCGTATGGGTGCCATCCAGCAGTGGCGGCAGTTTGGCCAGATCCGCCGGAAGCGACATCTCCTGCACCCGTCGTCCCTGGAGCAGGACCACCTGGTTCAGGGGGCCCAGCAGTTCCAGTAGCCGCTCGCGGTCATGCAGTTCAAGCAGGGCCTGAAGCAGCAACTTGGGGGTATCCAGCGGCAGACGGACCACGCTGGCATCCAGTTCGCGGGCCTCGAAGACGGGCGCCAGATCCGGCGTCTCCAGGGCTCCCTGGACGATGCAGCCCACCTGGGTCCGCGCCATGTCCAGCAGATCCCGCTGCGTGATATAGCCCATCTCGATCAGGTTCTTGCCGATGCTGAGGCCGGGCTTGAGATTGGCCATGGCGTATTCCAGCTGGCTCTGGGTCAGCTTGCCGTGCGAAACCAGGAGATACGTCAGCCGGTCTTCCGGGTGGGTGCTGGTGGCGAAAACGATATCGCCGGAATCCAGATAGATCGTCCGGACCGGGTCCAACCCCAGCCGCCAGAGGCCCGTCGCCTTTTCGCGGAAGCGCTGGAAGAGGTCCTGAAGGGCGATCAGCGTCATTTCACGATCCACCGCTGGAGTTTGAGCTTCCCGGCGCGAACCAGCACACGCTCGCCTGAGCGCAGCGCCATCCGCAGAGACACATCCGTCATCTTTTCACCATCCAGGCTCACAGCGCCCTGCTGGATCAGGCGCTCGGCCTCCTTGCGGGAAGCCGCCATGCCCTGCTCCACCAGCAGCTTGGAGAGAAGCACCTCACTCTCCGTGGCGGACACTTCCACTTCCGGCGCATCCTCCACGCTGCGTTCCGAGAAACGCTTCACCCAACGATCCTGGGCTTCCTGGGCGGCAGCGGCATCATGGAACTGGGCCACGATCTCCTGGGCCAGGGCCTTCTTGGCATCCATGGGATGCCCCTGCTTCATGGCTTCGATCTCGGCAGGCAGCTTGTCGGTGAGCAGCAGCCACCAGGACCACATCAGATCGTCGGAGATGCTCATGACCTTGCCGAACTGGGCGTCCGCATCCTCGAAGAAGCCGATGTAGTTGCCCAGGCTCTTGGACATCTTCTCCACGCCGTCCAGGCCCAGCAGCAGCGGCACCGTGAGCACCACCTGGGGTGCCTGGCCGGAAGCCTCCTGCAGATCGCGCCCACGCATCAGGTTGAACAGCTGATCGTTCCCGCCCAGTTCGACGTCCGCCTTCAAGGCCACGGAATCGTAGGCCTGGACCAGCGGATAGAGCAGCTCGTGAAAGCTGATGGGCTCGTTGGCGCCCAGGCGTTTCTGGAAATCGTTGCGCTCGAGCATCTGGGCCACGGTGAACTTCGAGGCCAGGCGAATCCAGTCCTCCCCGTGCAGCGCCACCATCCATTCGCTGTTGAAGCGGATCTCCGTTTTTTCGGGGTCCAGCACCTTGAAGACCTGGGTCTTGTACGTCTCGGCGTTCCGAAGCACCTCTTCGCGCGAAAGCGGGGGACGGGTCGCCTTCTTGCCGGTGGGATCGCCGATCATGGCGGTGAAATCGCCCACCAGGAAGATGACCGTGTGGCCCAGTTTCTGGAACTGCGCCATCTTGCGCAGCAGCACGCCATGTCCCAGATGCAGATCCGGCGCTGTGGGATCAAAGCCTGCCTTCACGCGCAATGGGCGTCCCGAAGCAAGGCGCGCCTGCAACAGGTCTTTCGTATGGCACGTGACCGTGCCCTTTAACAACAGATCGAGGGCTTCGGAAGCAGCAGTAGAACTCATGCAGCCATTATTGGCGGAAACAGGCGAAGCGATCCAGCTTCATTCCACGCGGAGTTCCACCAGCTTGCCGTTCTCGGTTTCCAGCACAAGGCGTTTGCCGCTATCCAGCGTGTAGCGGAGATGCCATACGCGATGTCCCGGCGTGGTTTCGCCGCGGGCTTCGAGCTTGTGATCCTTGAACAGGGTCCGGAAATCCGGACGCTGGGCGGGAACGGTGCCCAGGTTGGGACGCCATTCTGAAGCCGCGGCCAGGAACTCGCCTTCGGTTGGATAGCTGTCCTTCAGGCCCGGGTTGGATGCGTACAGCGCGCGGGCGCCCGTCTCCGAACCCAGGCTTACGACGGTTGAATGCACGGTGGTCCACTGGGCGTCCAGCGCCTCGGACCCCTTGCGCAGGCCATACCAGACGCATCCCCCACAGGTAAGGGCCAGCAGCAGCACCACCACGCCACAGCCCAGACCGATCTTGGCCCACAGGGACATGCCGCGCTTCGCGGCGGGCATTCCGGAATTGTCCCAGCTTGAATCCACCATGACGGCCTCCCAGCTCTAGAGAAGATTACTCGCCAGTTCGGCCATGGTTGAGCGTTCGCCTTTGGAAAGGGTCACGTGCCCCGAGATATCCAGGTGCTTGAAATGCTCCGCGAGGTAGGACAAGCCATTGGTGGAGGCATCCACATAGGGGTTATCGATCTGGTGGGCGTCGCCCGTCAAGACGATCTTCGTGCCGTCCCCAGCGCGGGTGAGGATCGTCTTGACCTCGTGGGGGGTGAGGTTCTGGGCCTCGTCCACGATGATGTACTGGTTGGGGATGCTGCGGCCGCGAATGTAGGTCAGTGGCTCAACACTGAGATAGCCACCTTCCTCCAACTGCGCGGAGGTCATGGTGGAGCGCCGGCGCATTTCCATGTTGGCGGAGACGATGAAATCCAGGTTGTCGTAGATGGGCTGCATGTAGGGCCGGAGCTTCTCCTCCACATCGCCGGGCAGGAATCCCAGATCCCGGCCCATGGGCATCACGGGGCGGCTCACCAGCAGCTTGTTGTAGCGCTCGTCGTCCACCACCTGCTGCAGCCCCGCGGCGATGGCCAGCAGGGTCTTGCCCGTGCCCG
>DAOPYE010000149.1:0-4093 GCA_035352715.1 Holophaga sp.
TGGGCAAAAGATGGCCTGGATGCCGTTGCCGACGACCACGACGCCAGAGGCTCCCAGGGCTTTGAGCTTGGCCGGCTTCACGCGGGCGGGGTCGTGGACGGCCACGCGCAGACGGGTGATGCACGCATCCAGGCTGGCAATATTGCCGCGGCCACCGAAGGCCAGCACCAGCTCCAGGTTGCGTCCGCCCTCCATCACCGTTTCAGTGGACGCTTCCGTTTCCTCTTCGCGGCCCGGCGTTCGCAGATTGAATCGCAGGATCACGAACCGGAACACGGCGTAATACAGGCATCCATAGAGCGGACCCAGGATCAGCACCAAGCCCCAGCGCGAGGCGTAATTCCCAAGCGCGTTGAAGACGAGGAAGTCGATGCCGCCCTGCGAGAAGGTGAAGCCCAGGTGCATGTGCAGCGAATTGGCCAGGAACTGCGTGGAGGCAGCCAGCAGCGCGTGGATGACGTAGAGGATGGGGGCCACGAACATGAACGAGAACTCGATGGGTTCCGTGATGCCCGTCAGGAAGGAGGTCAGCGCGGCGGAAATCATCATGCCGCCCACCTTCACGCGGTTCTCGGGCTTGGCCGTGTGCCAGATGGCGATGGCCGCGCCGGGCAGGCCGAACATCTTGAACAGGAATGCGCCGGAAAGGATGCCTGCGCTCCGGTCGCCCGCGAAGAATCGGGCGATATCGCCGTGGACCACCTTGCCTGTCGCATCGGTGAAGGTTCCGATCTCAAAGAAGAACGGCACGTTCCAGACATGGTGCAGGCCGAAGGGGATCAGCAGGCGCTCGATGAAGCCGTAGACCGTCGCCGCCAGCGCCGGGCTGCTGTACGCGGCCCAGTGCGAGAAGATGTCGATGCCTTTCTGCACCGGCGGCCAGACGAGGGATAGCACGACGCCCAGCACGATGGCGCTCAGCGCGGTGATGATGGGGACGAAGCGCTTGCCGGCGAAGAATCCCAGGTAGGTAGGCAGCGAGATCCGGTAGAAGCGGTTGAAGAGTCCGGCCGCGAGGCCGCCAGCCAGGATGCCGCCGAAGACGCCGGTCTCGATGGCGGGAATGCCCATTATCGTGGCGGTCTTGACGTGGAAGATGCCCGCCATGACGCCCGTGGTGGCGAGCATCACCAGGAAGCCGATCGTCGCGGCGATGGCGGATACACCGTCGTTTTCGGTGAAGCCAAGGGCCACGCCGATGGCAAAGATCAGCGGCAGGTTGCCGAAGATGACATCGCCCGACTGCTTCATCAGCAGCGAGAGGTCCGCCGGGATCCAATGGAAGCCCGCCGCGCCGATGCCCAGCAGCAGGCCCGCCACGGGCAGCACGGCCACCGGCAGCATCAGCGCCTTGCCGATTTTCTGGAGAAACGAGAATGCATGCTTGAACACGGTGTCTCCCCTAGTCGACATAAGACGCAAGGCGGGCGCGCACTTCGGCGGCGGTGCCCATCTGCAGGATTTCGCGGGCCAACGCCTCGCATTCAGTCTTGGACAGGCGCGCGATCTGGGCCTTGACGCTGGCCACCGAGGGCACGGCTACGGAGAGTTCGTCCACGCCCAGGCCCACCAGTACGGGCACTGCCAGGGTGTCGGATGCGATGCCGCCGCAGATGCCCACCCACTTGCCGTGCTTGTGGGCGCCTTCCACCGTCATTCCGATGAGCTTCAACACCGCCGGATGCAGCGCGTCCGCCTGCTTCGCCAGCTTTGGGTGCCCCCGGTCCATGGCCAAGCAGTACTGGGTCAGATCGTTCGTTCCAATGGAGAAGAAGTCCGCCTCTTGCGCCAGCACACTGGCGGTGATCGCGGCGGAGGGCACCTCGATCATCACGCCCACCTTGGCGGTGACGCCCAGGGCGTCCGCCTCTTCCTTCAGGATCGCCTTGGCGGCGCGCAGCTCGTCCACACCGGAGATCATGGGGAACATGATGTGCAGGCAGCCTTTGGGCGCGGCCTTCAGGATGGCGCGCAACTGGGTGCGGAAGATGTCGGGCCGGTCCAGGCTCACGCGGACGCCGCGCAGGCCCAGGAACGGATTGTCCTCCTTGGGCAGCGGCAGGTATGCCAGGGGCTTGTCTCCGCCCACGTCCAGGGTGCGGATGACCAGCGTGCGCTTCGGGCCCAGGGCTTCGGCCACCGCGACGTATTCTTCGGCCTGCTCGCTCTCCGTGGGCGCGGTGGGGCGGTTGTCGAACAAGAATTCGCTACGCAGCAGGCCCACGCCTTCCGCGCCTGCGGCCACGGCCTCGCGGGCCTCCTTGGCGCTGGTGACGTTCGCAACCACTTCGATGTGATGGCCATCCGTGGTCTTGGCGGGCAGATGCGCGGCGGCCTGTTCCTTCTCGCGCTTGGCGCTCTGCGCGGTGATGCGCGCCTGGGCTTGGGCCACTTCGGCGTCCGTGGGGTTGCGGCGCAGAACGCCGCGGACCCCGTCCAGCACCACGAGCGTGCCGTCACTCAGATCCAGCGCGCTGCCGTCGATGCCGCAGATGGCGGGGATGCCCATGGATCGCGCAAGGATGGCGACGTGGCTCGTGGCGCCGCCTGTGGTGGTGCAGAAGCCCAGCACCTTTTCCGGGTCCAGCTGCGCCGTGTCCGATGGCGAGAGCTCTTCGGCGATGAGGATGGCTTGATCGGGAATTTCCAGCTTCACCTGGTGCGCGCCAGCCAGCAGCGTCAGCACGCGTCGCCCCACATCGCGGATATCGCCGGCGCGCTCCTTCAGCAGCGGGTTGTCCAGGCTCTCCAGTTGGGTGGCATAGCGCGTGAAAGCCTCGCGCCAGGCGAAGCCTGCGCTCTTGCCCGCGCTGATGCCTTCGATGGCGATGCTGCCAAGATCGGGGTCTTCGAGGATTTCCTGGTGGGCCGTGAGGATCTGGGCCTTGGAGGGATCCTGCAGGCGAGCCTTGATGCCTTCGATCTGAAGGCGCGCGTCGTGCAGCGCGGCGTTCAGGCGGGACCGCTCCTGGTTCTGTCCCTCGCCCTGCTCGACGACGTCGATGGCTTCCTGGCGGAATTGTGCGATGCGCCCCACGGCCAGGCCCGGCGAAGCCGGGACGCCGACCAACTCGTTTTCGTCAGCGGCTGTCAAAACCTGCAGCGTGATGGCCTTCGGTGCTGCGGGCGCATCCCCCGGTTTTTCGCCGCAACCTTCGCTCAACAGGCGCTCCAGCGCCTCGGCGGCTTCAGCCGCATCCGGGCCCGTGGCCTTGATCTGCACTTCATCGCCCTTGCGCGTGGCCAGGCCCATGATGGCGACCACCGATCGGGCGTTGACCTCGCGGTTGCCCCGCACCAGCTTCAATTCCGACGTGTAGCGCTTGGTGGCGGCCACCAGCACTGCGGCGGGGCGGGCGTGCAGCCCTTCCGGGTTGGGCAGGATGACGGGATTGGACAGCACTGTCGAACCCGAGGTGGGCGCGCTTGATGGAGCGGCACTGCCCAGTTCCAGGCTCAGGATCACGTCCTTGCCCGCCGTGACCACGCCGGTGCGGGCCTTCATGGATGCAACGCGCTCACCGTTGGTGATGACGATCTGCGTCAGCAGGCTTTTGGCCTTGCGTCCCACCAGCGCGGGATCAAAGGTGATGAGGCGCTGGCCGACGCTCACCCGGTCGCCCTGGCGAACCAGCGGAGAAAAGCCTTCACCCTTCAGCGCCACCGTTTCCAGTCCGATGTGGATCAGCACTTCGACGCCGCTTTCCGTCGTGATCGTCAACGCGTGGTTCGCGCTATGCAGCTGCGTGACCGTGCCGGATGTTGGCGCTAACAATTCGGAGGAGATGGGGTCGATGGATACGCCGTCGCCGACCATTTTCTGGGCGAAGACGGGATCCGGGACGGATTCGATGGGAACGAGCACCCCCGAGAAGGGCGCCAGGATCTCCAGCTGGGTGGGTGTTTGGGGAGCTGTCATCGGGTTCGACTCCGGCGGGTTCAGATTCAAAAAACGGCGGAAACACCTAGGGTTTGCTTGGGCTTTCGAACGTGCTTGGTTCAAGGCTCCAGACGCGGAATAGCCTATATGGCTTTGCGGGTTCCTGTTTCTGGAAATTTTGCAGCGACGTTCGGTTTCGCGTATTCCTCTTAG
>DAOPYE010000150.1:0-3888 GCA_035352715.1 Holophaga sp.
GGTGGAAGCGCGGAAAGGCACGTCCACGGGCATCTCGGCGCACGACCGGGCCCGCACGATCCAGGCCCTCATCGCACCCGACGCCCTGCCGGAAGACTTCGTGAAACCCGGCCACATGTTCCCCCTGCGCGCCCGCAAGGGCGGCGTGCTCACCCGCACAGGACAGACCGAGGCCTCTGTGGATCTGGCGCGACTGGCGGGCCTGCACCCCAGCGGCGTCATCTGCGAAATCATGAAGGATGACGGCTCCATGGCCCGGGTGCCCGACCTCATCCCCTTCTGTCAGGCCCATGACATGCCCCTGATCACGGTGGCCGACCTGGTGGCCTACCGCCTGCGAAAGGACCCCGTCATCCGCAAGGTCGAGACCCAGGCCGTGGCCAGCGCCTGGGGACCCCTCACGGTGCATCGCTTCGAAAGCCTGCTGGATGGCACCGAGCATCTGGCCTTCGTTTTCGGCGATCTTGCCACGCCCGGCGCCCTGCCGCCCCTGGCGAGGGTCCACATCGAAACCCTGCCCGAGGACATCCTGGGCGCTCCGGACAAGCCGTCCGGGTGTTTCCACGCCGCCATGAACGTCCTTTCCCGCGAAGAGCAGGGCATCCTCGTCTATCTGCGCCGCAGCGCCCAGGCGGAAGCCCCGCTCGGCCCCAGCGACCGCGAAGTGGGACTGGGCGCACAAATCCTTGGTGCCCTTGGACTTCAAAAAATGCGCCTGCTCAGCCGCAATGAAAAGAAGTACATTGGCCTGCGCGGCTTTGGCCTCGATATCACCGCCCACGTCCACCTGGAAGCCCTGTGATCAACACCACGTTTCTCACCGATTCGCCCTTGTTCAGCAATCTGGACGAGACGGAACGCGCGCAGATCCTGATCATCGGGCAGATGCATTCCTTCAAGGCCAACGACGTGATCTTCAAGGAAGGCGATCCCGGCGACGGGCTGTTCATCGTGGTCAAAGGCGCCGTCCGCATCTCCAAGCAGGGCGTCACCGGCGAGGAAGCCCTCGCCATCCTGGAACCCCATGCCTTTTTTGGCGAGATGGCGCTCATCGACTTCGCGCCCCGCGCCGCGGACGCCATCGCCAACGAGGATACGGACCTGTTCTTCATCCCCCTGAAGGATCTGCGGAACCTCATCGAGTCCTACCACCAGATCGCCCTCAAGGTGCTCTACGCGCTGTGCGAAGTCCTGGCCCAGCGACTGCGGGAGACCAACGATCGCTACATGAGCGTTTTCACCATCGCTCAGTGGGGCAGCGGCAAAAACATCACCGAGTTGCCACCTTTGCCCTAGTCCGGCATCCAACCACTATTGGAGGAGTACCATGTCCGATCTCGTTCAGCACATCACGGACGATCAGTTCCAGGCCACCGTCGCCAATGGCGTCACGCTGGTGGATTTCTGGGCCCCCTGGTGCGGCCCCTGTCGGATGATCGCGCCCATCCTTGATGAACTGGCGGGCGAACTCCAGGGCAAGGCCAAGATCGTCAAGATCAACATCGACGAAAACCCCGCCGTCGCCAGCCAGTTCGGCATCATGTCGATCCCCACGCTTCTGCTTTTCAAGGAAGGCGCCAAGGTCGACCAGAAGGTGGGCGGCCAGTCCAAGCCCCAGCTCAAGGCCATGGTCGAACAGGCCCTGTAGTTTCACGCCTGTTGCAAAAGCGGCGCCCTCGAGGCGCCGCTTTTCATTTCTGGGCCGCCGATTGACATCGACGCTCGCCCATATGAACCTATGGGCATAGAGGCTAAAAATGGCAAAAACCGCGATGAACGACCAGATGATCGGCGAGGTGAGCCAGCTCTTCGGCGCCCTTGGAGACGCCTCGCGCCTGAAGATCCTCCGGGCGCTGCTGGACGCGAAAAAGCCCATGAACCAGGGAACGCTCTCCGAAAAGACCGAGCTGTCCCAGGCCAACGCCAGCAAGCATCTCGGCTACCTGGTGCGCGTGGGCCTCGTCACCCGCAAGCCCGAAGGCAACGCCGTGCTCTTCGAGATCGCAACGCCCCTGGTGGGCCAGATCTGCGATCTGGTCTGCGGTCACGTCTCCAACCGCCTCAAGGCCGCGCTGCGCTCCATCGGGAAATAGGCCAGCGGCCGGCACCCCCACGGCAACCGGATCAGCACAAACCGATTCGTGAAGCACGCTCGGTTTCCCCTGGACATATTTTGAACATATGTTCAAAATATGTCCCTAGGAGGATCCATGGCGCGCCCTCGCTGCTGCAAGCATGTCGACGAGCTACCCGACGTCGTGTATTTCAAGCCCCGGGGCCGCCCCCTTTCGGAACTGCAGGAAATCCAGCTCGGCGTTGAGGAGCTGGAAGCCTTGCGTCTGGCCCATCTGGAAGGGCTGTACCAGCAGGAAGCTGCCGAGCGCATGAAGGTGTCGAGGCCGACCTTCGGACGGCTGCTCGATCTCGCGCACCGAAAAGTCGCCGAAGCGCTCGTGCGGGGGCACGCCCTCCGCATCGAGGGCGGATCCTTTCACACCGACGATACCTGCGGCTGCCCCCGTTGCCGCCGCGCATCTGAAACCACCCCCCAAGGAGATGCCCCATGAAGATCGCAATCCCCACCATGGATGGAACATCCATTTCCCAGCACTTCGGGCGCTGCAAAGCCTTCCTGATCTATGACGTGGAAGGCATCGCCATCCGCTCGAAAGAAACGCGCGAGAACAGCGGCGGCTGCGGCGGGCACCACGAAGGCGAGTCCACCGGGCACGGCGGCTTCGTCCGCATGCTGGGCGACTGCCAGGCCGTCATCGCCAAAGGCATTGGCGGCGGGGCCGCGCAGGCCTTGATGCAGGCGGGCCTGCAGGTCCACACCCTCACGGAGGCGCTTTCGCCAGAAGCGGCTGCCATCCAGCTCGCCACGGGATCGCTCGCCTCTGGACAGGCAAGCACCTGCGACTGCCACCACCACTGATGACTCAGCGAATCCAACACCAGCGTTGACGGGATTGAATCATGCGCATCATCCTTGCCCGCCATGGGGAAACCTCGTGGAACGTGGAAGGCCGCTACCAGGGCCAGGGCTTTGATATTCCGCTCTCCGCCGAAGGGCGCGCCCAGGCCACCGCCATGGGCGCGCGCCTGGCGGGCCTCGATCTCGCGCGGGTCGTCAGCTCGCCCCTGCTGCGGGCGATCCAAACCACCGAGACCGCCCTTCAGGCGTGCGGCGACCCCAGCCATCTCATCCTTCAAGACGCGGGCTTGATGGAGATTCACCACGGCCGATGGGAAGGCCGCCTGGATGCCGAGATCCGCGAACAAGACGCCGAGCGCCGCCAGGCTTGGCGCGAGACGCCCCACCTCGTCTGCCCTCCCGGCGGCGAATCCTTCGAGGATGTCCTCCGCCGCGCCTGGCCCGCGTTCCAGGCGGCGTGCGAAGGACTGGATGAGCAGGCGACCGCGCTCATCGTCGGCCACGATGGCGTGAACCGGGCGATTCTCTGCCGGATCCTCGGCCTTCCCATCTCCCGCGTGTGGACCTTCCGCCAGGCCCCGACCTGCCTGAACCTTCTGGAAGGGCCCGATCCCGACCATCTCGTAGTGGTGCGCCTCAACGACGCCTCGCACCTTGCCCCGCTCTTCGGCGAGGTGGTGCATCGAAGGATCTGATGTTCAGGAGCGTCTGGTGATCCACCATCTTTGCATCACGGTGCTCATGGAACACCGCAGCGTGGACGAACGCCTCGCCACGGAGCACGGATTCTCGCTCTGGATCGAGGCGGACGAGGTGCGCATCCTCTTCGACACGGGGCAGAGCCACGCCTTCGCGGCCAACGCAGCCAGCCTGGGCGTGGATCTCCGTACGGCGGATTTCATCGTGCTGAGCCACGGGCACTACGATCACACGGGCGGGCTGGAAGCCGCGCT
>DAOPYE010000151.1:0-3837 GCA_035352715.1 Holophaga sp.
AGTGTGAACTCGCGTGTGGTGAGCTCGATGGCCTGTCCTCCGCGGCGGACTTCGTTGGTCCTCATGTCCAATTCCAGGTCGGCCACCCTCAGGGTGTTTTGGGGTTCCGCCGCAGGCCTTCGGGTGATGGCCCGCAGCCGCGCGAGCAGTTCC
This sequence comes from Holophaga sp., assembly GCA_035352715.1. Taxonomy (GTDB): domain Bacteria; phylum Acidobacteriota; class Holophagae; order Holophagales; family Holophagaceae; genus DAOPYE01. The sequence continues at coordinate 154 of DAOPYE010000151.1, forward strand.
TTGAAGGCAAAAGGCTTGGGCAGGTAGTCGTCCGCGCCCAGATCAAGCCCCTTCACGCGGTCCGCCACGCCCGAGCGGGCCGTGAGCATCAGGACGGGCGAGGCTGATCCGCTTCCTCGCAGGGTGCGCAGGACATCGAATCCATTCCGGGCCGGAAGCATCACATCCAAAACGATGGCGTCGAAGGTTTTGGACATGGCCAGCTCCAGGCCTGAGAGCCCATCCCGCGACACCTCGACGGTCATGCCTTGTTCCTTCAGGCCTTGCGCAAGGACGTTGGAGAGTTTGATGTCGTCTTCGATGAGCAGGATCTTCATGGGGATCTTTCGGGAAGGCGATGCCGCGCGAACCGGGATGGGCGCAACCGTGCTTTCCGCCCACTGGCTAGATGCGCGATGGTCGCAGGATATTCCGGCTTAGAGCTTCCTTAGAAATCCACGAAGTTGCTTGCGATCGGTCGCGCCATGTCTAGCATGGGGCCTCGAGGTCGTTCCCGTGCGAGTCCCCCACCCCCAGTGGAACGGTTGTTTGAGCTTCGGAGCTCCCATGCGAATCCCAATCTCGCTGGCCATGGGCCTGGCTTCCATCCTTGGATGGGCCCAGGCGCCGGGCCCTTCCACCCCGTCCTGGATGGCGCCTCCAGCCAAGGAGGAGGATCCTTTGCTTCAGGCCCTGATCCACGATGCCCTGGACCGCTATCCGGAGATCTCCAGATCCAAGGCGCTCGTGGAAGCCGAGCGGGAGCGCATTCTTCAGGCGAAGGCGCTGCCCGATCCGACGATCTCCCTTGGGCTTCAGAATGATGGCTTCAAGCGCCTTGAAGTGGGCCGCATGGAGACCTCGTACTACCAGGTGATGGTCACCCAGCCGCTGCCTTGGCCCGGAAAGCGGGGACTGCGCGGCGAGGTGGCCCGACTGGGTGTGGACGCGGCCCAGTGGAGCCTCCTCCGCGCCCGCCTGAGCCTTCGGGCCGATGTGAAGCGCGCCTATTTCGGCCTGCTGCTGGCGCGCGGACAGCTTCAGCTGCTGGATCAGCAGGCGACCTTCCTCCAGCAGGCGGAAGCGATCACGCGCGTCCGGTACGAAGTGGGTCAGGGAGCCCAGGCGGATCTGCTGCGTGCCCAGCTGGAGCGCACGCGCCTTCAGCAACAGCGGCTGGGGCTCCAGTCCCAGGAGGCGGTCTCCATGGCCGATCTGAACCGGCTGCGCGGGGCGGCGCTGGAGACGCACATCCCCACGACCGCTTCGCTGGAAGCCGTTCCCCTGGAGACGGTTTCGGCGCCAGCCCTGATCGCTCGCGCCGAGCAGGACAGCCCAGAACTGCTAGCGGCGAAGATCGGCGTTCATCAGGCGGAGAAGAGCCTGGATCTGGCCCGGCTGGACCGGAAGCCCGACTTCGGCGTGAGCGCGGGCCTGATGCCCCGGGGGTCTCTGGATCCCATGTGGACCGTCGGCGTTTCGGTCTCTCTGCCCATCTGGGGCAGGCAGAATCGCGCCATCGCGGAACAGGAATGGCGTCGGAAATCCCAAGGCTTCGAACTCGAAAATGTGAGGGGCCTTCTGGCCCAGCGGATCCACGAACGCGCCGCCCAGCTGGAGGCTGCGCTTGGGATCATCAAGATCTACCGCGAGGGGCTGTTGGTCCAGAGCGAAGCCAGCTTCAAGGCCACGCTGGCGCAGTACGAAGCGGGACGAGCGCCGTTCCTGAGCGTGCTGGAAACCCTCAATGGCTGGACCTCGGATCGGGGAGGGCTGCTGCAGGCCCTGGCCCAGGCCCAAGCCCTGCGGGTCGCCCAAGAAGCGTTCGATCTGGGTGCCACGGCCCCCATCAGCGCTCCGGCCCCTTCTTCCGTCGCCATGGGCATGGGCGGGAACCCGGCCGCCCCTGCGCGATCCGCGCCGAAACCCAGTGGTGACGCTCCGAGTGCCGGGGCTTCTGCCATGAAATCCATGTGAGGGGAGGCTGATCATGTCGAACGAACAAAGGCCTTTGGGCTTCCCCCGCTTCCGCGCCCTGGGTTGGATCGCCATGGGGCTGATCGCCGGTGTCCTTGGCACGGTCCTGATCCGCCCCCGCCATTCTGTGGAGGCTCCGCACCTGGCCCACGGAGCTGCGTCCCCGAAAACGCAGATGTACCAGTGTCCCATGCATCCCCAGATCCTCCAGGACCACCCAGGCGATTGTCCCCTCTGCGGCATGAAACTGGTGCCTTTGGATCCCGCAGGTGGCGAAGCGATGCCTCAAGGAACCGGCGCTGGCGACAGGATGGACACCCATGTCGCGGTGACCATCGATCCCCAGCGTCAGCAGCTCATTGGGCTGAGAACTGAGCCGGTGGCGGAAGGGCCGGTGAGCGGCGAGGTGCGGGCGGTGGGCCGCGTGGCGGTGGACGAGACCCGTGTGCGCCGGGTGAACGTGAAGGTCGAAGGCTTTGTGGAAAAGCTCTTCGTGGATTTCACGGGGAAGCCCGTGGCCAAAGGATCGCCGCTGTTCAGCCTGTACAGCCCCGAGTTTGTCAGTGCCCAGCGGGAATATCTGCTGGCCCTCAAGACCCAGAAGGCCTTGGCGGCGGGGTCGCTCCAGGCCAGCGGACGGGATCTGCTGGAAGCCGCCAGGCGTCGTCTCATGCTTTGGGATGTTCCAAGGAACGCCATCGATCAGCTCGAAAAGACCGGGGAGGTCCAGCGGGCCCTGACGCTGCGCAGCCCCATCTCGGGCGTGGTCACGGCGAAGAACGTGGTGGAAGGCGCGCGCCTCACGCCCGCGGACGCCCCCTTCGAGATCACCGATCTCAGCCGGATCTGGGTGCTGGTGGAGGTGTATGAATCCGAATTGGACCGCGCCAAGGTCGGGTCCCCAGCGGAATTCCGAATCCAGGCTTTTCCCGGCCGGACGTACCAGGGTCGTGTGGCCTTCGTGGACCCCGTGCTGGATCCCAAGACTCGCACCCTGAAACTGCGCTTGGAATTCGCCAATCCCGGCGGGGATCTGAAGCCCGAGATGTTTGGCGATGTCGTGCTGAAGGGGCCGGCCCACCGGGGCCTTCTCGTGCCGCTGGACGCCGTGCTGGATGCAGGAAGCCGCAAGGTGGTTTTCGTGGCCCTGGGGGAGGGCACGTTCGCGCCTCGCGAGGTCACCACCGGAATCACGATCGGCGAGAAGATCGAGATCCGGTCGGGGTTGAAGGCGGGTGAAGCGGTGGTGGTCCGGGCCAACTTCCTGGTGGATTCGGAATCCCGCCTGAAGGCAGCCCTGGCGCAGATGGCCCCGCAGCCGATGCCCCAACATGAGCCGCCCTCACAGCAGTCGCTTGCGGCGAAGGTGCGGCCATGACCGGGAACACCGCCTACGACCCCGATCATCCGACCGTGCTTCAGCGGATCATTCGCTTCTCGGCCGAGAACCGCTTCCTGGTCATCGCCGTGTCTCTGGCGCTGCTCTTCCTGTCCTTCTGGACGATGCGTCGCATCCCCATGGACGCCCTGCCGGATCTCAGCGATACCCAGGTCATCGTCTACAGCAAGTGGGATCGCAGCCCGGACATCGTCGAGGATCAGGTGACCTATCCCATCGTCACGGGCCTGTTGGGGGCGCCGAAGGTGAAGGCCGTGCGCGGGCTTTCGGATTTCGGGTACTCGTACGTCTACGTTGTTTTCGAGGATGGCGTCGATATCTACTGGGCG
>DAOPYE010000152.1:0-3822 GCA_035352715.1 Holophaga sp.
GTGGGTGTCGTTGAAGGCACGGACGTCGCAGCAGGCGGGCTTGGCTGAACACTGGATCCGCCTCCCCCACAAGCCGAGAAGCCCATCAGCAGGGCCGCCCCCAGAAGCATCCCCAGGACCTTTGGCCTTGATCGCATCACACCCCTTGTCATCAGCTTTTCAAGCAGTATCGGCCAGGCCCCAAAGGAAGCCAAGAATCACAAGTCGGAATCCAAGGCCTTGGTTCTGGCTAACTGTGGGATGGTGCTGGAATCACCCAGAGATGTTCATGAGACCCGTTGTTGCCCGATTCGCCCCAAGCCCTACCGGATGCTGCCTATTGGCGGCGTTCGCACCGATGACAATATCCGCATCATTGAGGACGGCATGGCATGGGTGGGCCTGAGCTGGAACGCTGGAAGCAACTGGTGGCACCCTGATGGAGCGATTGCCTCTGGCGAGGATGGATCCATGAAAAAGATCGAAGTGCATCCGGGATTCCTGTACGGCCTCGGCGGTGTTGCGGCTTTGGCCCTGCTTGCGTTGGCCTTTCTGCTGGGTCGCACCAGCGCCTCGCGACCCGCCGCCCAGGCCGGGGCCAGCGCCCAGGTCCCTTCGGGGGACAGTGCTCAAGCCTCCGTTGGAGACTTCGCTCAAGCCCCTGCGGGAGCTGGGGTCCAAGGCTCGATGGATCCCCGGCCGAGCGATGGTGTGCCAGCGCCTGCATCGGCGCCTTCATCGGCGATGGTCCCGGTTGCCGTCGTGATTCCTCCCCCCGAACCCAAGGCGGCGCTGGACGCCCATCGTCCGGCGGTCGTCGGCTATTTCCGCGCCATGGATGGCCTGCAGGCGGGGCACGCGGGGCGCGATCCCGAATCCATGGCCAAGGACATCGTCGGCTCCATGCTGAAGGGCGATGATTCCGGCTTCGACGATATGGCCAAGCAAGCCCGTGGCGTTCGCGCCAAGCTCGCCGCGCTGACGCCCCCCGCGCCCTGCGCCGCCTATCACCGCGAAAGCCTGGCCCTGCTGGATGAAGAACTGGGCCTGATGCAATCCATGAAAACCGTCCTGAACGCGCCCAATCCCGTGGAGGCCTCCGGCGCGCTCACCACCAAGGCCAACGCCCTGAAGGCCCGCACCGATGCCTTGCAGGCCCTGGAGAAAACACTGCGCCAGCGCTACGGCGTGGGGATGTAGGCCACGCGCGGCTTCAACCCCGAAGGATTCACATCCATCCCTTCAACCTTGCCGGTGCTTGGGCCGTCCAAGGTTGCATCGGAATATCGCCGAAGGTCTCTGTCATTGAACCCGCTTGAAACCCGCGCCTGGATGGGGCCATCTTCGCCCAGGATCGTCTCAGCCGTTCGCAAACCAAGCCCCTCTCCCACGCTTTTCGGGTGATGAGAGGACATCCATGCTGCTCTTTTAAGGAGTCAAACATGCGTTTGAACCACACTGGCGCACCCAAAGGCGTCTCCGCCCTGGGTGCCTTCCTGACGCGAGGCATCTCCTCCGTTCTCGCCCTTGCGGCCGTCGCGGCGATGCTCGTTTCCGGTCGTGCCTACGCCGCGGGCAGCGCCAAGAAGTCCGCTGCCAAGAAGCAGACCTACGTCCTGGTGCATGGCGCCACCGCGGGCGGCTGGGAATGGAAGAAGACCGGCCAGTTCCTCAGCGATGACGGCAACATCGTCTACCGCGCGACCCTGACGGGCCTGGGCGAGCGCAAGCACCTCTCCAGCAAGGAAATCAACCTCGAGACGCACATCAACGATGTCGTGAACCTCATCCTGTTCGAAGACCTGCACGACGTGATCCTCACCGGCCACAGCTACGGCGGCATGGTGGTCACGGGCGTGATGGATCGGATCCCCGAGCGCATCAGCCACGTCATGTACTTCGACGCCGCTGTGCCCAACGACGGCCAGTCCCTCTACGACCTGTTCGGCAGCGGCGCTCGTAACGTCAGCGCCATCGCCGACGGCATGATGCAGGTGTCCTGGGTCAAGCCCGACGCGATTCCCCCCTACAACGTGCCCCAGTCCATCAAGTGCTTCGACCAGCCCGTGTCCTACAAGAACCCCCTGGCCAAGGCCCTGCCGGTGACCTACATCGCCTTCGTGCCCAAGGACCAGTCGGCCGAAAAGCGCGCCACCACCGACAACAGCTGGAAGCATGCCCAGGAGCGCGGCTGGAGCATCCGCACCTTCCCCGGCACCCACGTGGCACACACCGAGAATCCCCGCGGACTCGCGACCCTTATCGAAAAGTGCGTCAACGACAAGAACAAGCCCGCCGCCAGCAAGTAAGCAGTCCAGACGCCAGGCCGCCCATCCTCCTAAGTGGCGTGCGCGTCTGATCGGGGAAAACCCCGAGCGTGGTGAACCCACGTTCGGGGTTTTCTTTGCGTTGGGATTCCGCCTTGTTTCCGAACCATGGTCTGGAGGCCGGATCGCATCGAGCCCACGAGGAGGAAGGTTAGTGCGAGGGGCTGGACGTTGATGCGTCCGCGGCTTCTTCGGGAAGCGCCTGAACTTCGCGGATGAATGCCTGCACCACCGGATCGTTGCCCCAGTTTTCAGGGCGCTGGTCATGAAGGGCGGCTTTGAGGGCCATCGGGTCGAAGTAAGCCTGGATCAGTTCTGGATTGGGCGCATATGGCCGGAACTCTGGTGGCTTCGGTACATCTCCAACCAGCCACGCGATTTGAGGTAGAACCTCTTCGGGATTATTTGGAATCGCTTTCAGCAATGTTTCAGAGAAAGCGCACCATTCCTTCTTGTCAAAGAGAAGGGCTTTGTTCTCTTCGTCATAGACTTCGTGAGCACCTCTCGCCAGTTTCATGAGAGCCCAAAGAGATTGACCCTCCAATGCTTTGGCTAGTCGTGTGGGGTTGTCCATGAACCGATCTGCAATCGCTTGTCGAAGCTGGTGCTTCCATTCCTCGATTACAGCGGGATCGAGATCCTCCTCATTCTTGAGGTAACTGGTGATGTAACCCTCGAGGTCAACGGCTAACGTCAGGTTGTGCGCGATGATTTGGTCGGTGTGCTGAGACAGCGACTGTCCAACCGTGTTCCACGGCAATCGGTCTCTATTGGTTGTTTTCCATGTATCAAGCAGGGTTCCAATGCCGGGTGCTGCCGTTGGAATGGCTGGAGTGATGATTGCTTGGGGCCAATCCCTCATGGGAGATTCGCTGCAACGCTGAACGATCCAATGCTCGAACAGGTCCAGCATGAACTCCGGCGTGAAATCTTCATTGCCTTTGGCAAAGGCAAGCCAACGTTCTTTCTCGTCCACATTTCGCAGATGGTCTGAAATCAATCCCGTGAAGTCGTGGCCTTTGATCGCTCGCAAGAAAGGCTGGTCCTTCTCTGTTTCAAGCAGCGATGGCTCATTTGTGTAGCGCCGCCAGTAGTCGGCATGTCGAGCTGTGAAGCCCTGCGGCTTTTGTGAAAATTTAAGGTGGATTTGCAGTCCATGGATGGCATCAAGGGTTGCTTCAGAAACAGGCGCGTTCTCGGATTGGTAGCGCGCCCTCACCATCTGGTGCATGGTAGTGGTGGCTTTATCCTGCTTCGGTTCCCGTCTGGGGTCTGAATCCCGGTAGGCCGCGAATGCGATGGGCTGGCTTTCCCGCAAGATGGACACCACCAACAGATCATCGAAGTCGATTTCTCCGGCGTAGCGCTTCCAGAAATCCAGGCAGCGGCGAAGGCCCTGTTTCAAGGCCCGAGGGACTTTGCTGAGTTCGGGCAGGGCTAGACGCCCAGATATGTTTGAATCCTTCGTTTGCCCAGAACACTCGAGTGGGTTGTCTCTCTCGCGATTCTTCTCATT
>DAOPYE010000153.1:0-3764 GCA_035352715.1 Holophaga sp.
GGCACCATCGTGGCCATGGAGCGCGGCGGAAGGACCCTGAGCCGCGTCTCCAGGGTGTTCTTCAACCTCGTTGCTTCCGACAGCAACCCAGAGCTCCAGAAGATCGAGACGGAAATGGCCCCCCGCATCACGGCCCACCGTGACTCCATCCTCATGAACGCGGCGCTGTTCGCGCGGGTGGACACGCTGTTCTCCAAGCGCTTGGCCCTGGGGCTCGACGCCGAATCGCTGCAGCTCCTGGAGCGGACCCATGCGCAGTTCGTCCGGGCGGGCGCCCGCCTGCCTGAGGCAGACAAGGCGAGACTTAGGGCCATCAACGAAGAGCTGTCCAGCCTCCAGACGCGGTTCCAGCAGAATGTGCTCCAGGCCACCAAGGACAGCGCCGTGATCGTGGAGAGCGTCGATGAGCTGAGGGGCATGCCCGCCGCCGAGGTCAGCGGCGCGAGCGCCACCGCCCAGGCGCGGGGACTGAAGGGGAAATGGCTGCTTCCGATTCAGAACACGACCATTCAACCCGTCCTGGCGCAGCTCGAGAACCGCGCGCTGCGCCGCCGTATCTACGAAGCATCCATCCAGCGCGCCCAGAAGGGTGAAAATTCGAATCTTCCCGTTGTTTCGAAATTGGTGCGCCTGCGGGCCGAAGCCGCACGCCTGCTGGGCTATCCGACCTATGCGGCCTATGTCCTGGAAGACCAGGGCGCGGCGACACCCAAGGCCGTGAACGACCTGCTCTCGCAGCTCGCGCCCGCCGCCGCGCTCAACGCCCGGAACGAAGCCCAAGCCATCCAGGAAGTCATCGACGCGGAAGCCAAGGCCGCCGGGACGCCAAGCTTCAAGGTGGAACCCTGGGACTGGGCTTTCTATTCCGAAAAGGTGCGCAAGGCCAAATACGCCTTCGACGAAGCCCAGGTGCGCCCCTACCTGGAGCTGGACCGCGTGCTGAAGGATGGCGTCTTCTACGCCGCCTCCCAGCTCTACGGCATCACCTTCCGCGAGCGCCGCGATCTGCCCGTCTACCATCCGGATGTGCGCGTGTTCGAGATCTTCGACGCGGACGGCGCGCCGCTGGCCCTCTTCCTGACGGATTTCTTCGCTCGGGATTCCAAGCAAGGCGGCGCATGGATGGACGCCTTTGTGGAGCAGACCCGGCTGCTGGAACAGAAACCCGTGGTGACCAACAACCTGAACATTCCCAAGCCTGCGCCGGGACAGCCCGCGCTGCTGACCTTCGATGAAGTGACCACGATGTTCCACGAGTTCGGGCACGCCCTGCATGGCCTGTTCTCGAACGCCAACTACCCGACGGTGGCAGGGACCAATGTGCCCTCGGACTTCGTGGAATTCCCATCCCAGTACAACGAGATGTGGGCCTGCGACCCGGCTGTGCTGGCCCACTACGCGAAGCACCATCAGACCGGCGAGGCCCTGCCCCAGCCCCTGCTGGAGAAAGTCCTGGCCGCCCAGAAATTCAATCAGGGATTCGCCACCACCGAATACCTGGCCGCCGCCATGCTGGACCAGGCCTGGCACACGATCGAGCCTGCGCAGGCACCCGAAGCGGAGCGCGTGATGGATTTCGAGCGGGCCGCGCTCAAGCGGTTCGGCCTGGATCTGCCGTTCGCGGATCCGAGATACCGCTCCCCCTACTTCTCTCACGCATTCTCAGGCGGCTATTTCGCCCAGTACTACGCCTATCTGTGGAGCGAGGTCCTGGCGCGGGACACCGAGCAATGGATGCGCGCCCACGGCGGCCTGCAGCGCGCCAACGGCGATTTCCTGCGGGCCAAGGTCCTGTCCAGGGGCCGGACAGCTGAACCCTCCGTCCTGTTTGAACAGTTCTACGGACGCGCCCCCGAGATCGGCCCCCTGCTGGAACACCGCGGCCTGGTGCTGCCCAAAACGACCAACCCCTGAACACACCCGCACGGGTATCACGCAGGTCCAGTACGACGCCCGAAGGGGGCACCGGATGCATTGATCACCGGCGTTCCCCCCCGGGCGCGGCTGGGACAAACCCCTCGCCTTCAGACAGCATGAGATAGAACAAGGGCCGCGAAACTCGCGGCCCTTGTTCGTGTTGCGTGCTGTTTCTGTGCGGGATCAAGGATTCCGCTTCTTGATGGAAACAGCCACCTTGGTGTCGCCACCGTCGAAGCCCTGGGATTCAGGCTTGGCCATGGTTTCCTTCTTGGCGCGATCCGAAGCCACACGAATGCGGTCCAGAACGTTCACCGCCACCTGGTAGGGCGTTTCCTCGTCCACCTTCAGGAAGACCTTGCGCATGCTGAAGGGCTGCAGTTCAACCACAGGCGCCAGCTTGTTGGGCAGTTCTTCCAGCGTGACCTTCTCGCTCTGCAGCTTGAAGTCGTAGGAGGAGTTGTCCGCGGTGGGAACCACTTCGATCACGATCGGAGGGTTCTTCGTGTCGGGAGGAGGAGGGTTCTGTTGCTTGATCACCTGCGGAACGACCACCGGCAGGGCCTTGGAAAGGCCTGGCACCATCACGATGAAGACGATGAGCAGCACCAGCACGATGTCGATCAGCGGGGTGACGTTGATATCGGACTTGGCTTTGCCCTTGGGGCCACCAGCATCCATTATTTACCCCCTTCCTTGTCCTTGGCCTTGTCCTCGCTGGTCACGATGGAGGCCTCGTCGGCACCCGCTTCGCGGCAGATCTGGAAAAGGTCGTCCACATGCTTGAAGGGCAGATCCGCGTCAGCCTTGATGAAGACGCGCTTGTCGTTCAAGTAGTTGACGGAATTCTTCACGTACTTCAGCAGGTCACCGCGGCTCTTGCTATTCGCGGGATTGAACTGAATCGGGTTGCCGTTGACATCCTTGGCATCCTTATCATCGACCATGACCATGCCCGGTCCATCGACCTTGCCGGACTTATCGCGGTGAGCGGGAAGCATGAGGCTGAGGTACTTCGCCCCTTGTTCTTTTTCCGGCTTGAAGCTGTGCTTCGCGAGCGGAAGCTTCACGGCGTTGTTCACGGCGGGCGTGATCACGATGAAGATGATGAGGAGCACCAGCACGATGTCCACAAGGGGCGTGACATTAATGTCAGCCTTAACACTTCCCTTGCTGCCACCAGCATCCATGGTGTTCTCCTATTGAGAGGCTCCGGGGATTCCCGTCCTGGGGGCGGAAAGCCCCGGAGCGCAAGGTTGAAGTGACTTAGGCCTGGCTCTCGCGACGGATGAACTCGTCGATCATCTGGGAAGCAGCGTTGTTGATGTTGGTGACCACCTGGTCCTGCTTGGCGGTGTAGAGGTTGTAGATCCACACGGCGGGGATGGCGACGATCAGACCCAGAGCGGTGGTGCCGAGGGCCTCACCGATGGAGCCGGCCAGCGCGTTGATGTCGCCAGCGCCCTTGGTCTTCAGGTCAGAGAACACCTTGATGATGCCGATAACGGTGCCCAGCAGGCCGATGAAGGGGGCCAGAGCGCCGATGGTGGCGAGGGGCAGCATGCCCTTCTTCAGCAGCTCCGTGACTTCGGCGGTGCCGCGGACGATGGCGCGCTCCACGGGCTGGATCACGTCGTGGTTCTCGTGCAGGGCCTTGAGCTGCTTCTCGTACTGGAAGATGTCCAGGCCGTGCTTCAGCACCAGGGCGATGTGGCTCTTGTTGTGGGTGGTGGCGGCACGCTTGGCGGCCTCGAAGTCACCACGGCGCAGGGTGTCCATGAAGAGCTTCAGAAACTTCTGGGAAGCGCTGTTGCTGGACAGATACATCAGACCGCGTTCGACGGCGG
>DAOPYE010000154.1:0-3713 GCA_035352715.1 Holophaga sp.
CGAAAAATTGGGAGGATTGACGGGCCTCGATGGACTGAGCGGTTCGACCCTTCCTGGCGATAGCTGGGAATCGGATCTTCGCTCGGCCCTCACGAATCTTGGATTCAAAGAGGACGCTGTTCTTCCCGTGGTCGCTGAACTGAAGCAAACGAAACCTCCGATTCAGGAGGCCTTGAGACTCGCTTTGAAGGCCCTGCAACGATGAACACGCGCATTCTTTCCACCTCCATGCTGGTGGGCCACGCCCTCTTCGAACTGGGCGAACGATTTCCGGAACTCTGCATCGCGCCTTTCCGATCCATCGCCTGGCGCATGGCGCTTCCCAGTGCGGAAGCCATCATCGGCCTGCTGTCCGAACCCATTTCGGAAGCGGATCTGGATCTGGCTCCGCGCCTGCGGGTCATCGGCACCTACTCCGTTGGCGTGAACCATCTGCCCGTCGAGGCCTGCAAAGCCCGCGGCATCCAGGTGGTCGCCACGCCGGGCGTGTTGACCGACGCCACCGCGGATCTGGCGTTGACCCTGCTGCTGGCGACGACGCGGCGGGTGGCGGAAGGCGAGGCGTTGGTGCGCTCATCGACGTGGAAAGGCTGGGCGCCAGATCAGTTGTTGGGCATCGGCCTGGCGGGCAAGACCTGCGGCATTCTGGGCGCGGGCGCCATCGGAAGGGCCTTCGCCCGACGGGTCTCGGCCCTGGGCATGAAACCGATCTTCTGGGATCGCGAAGGTCGCGGCACCCCCGTGGACTATGGCATTGGCATCGCCAAGCGCGTGCCGTTGAAGGAGCTGCTGACCCAATCCGCCGTACTATCCCTGCATTGCCCGCTGACGGAATCAACGCGCATGCTGCTGAGCCGCCCCATGCTGGCCCTGCTCCCGAAGGGAACCGTCATCATCAACACGGCCCGGGGCGGGATCATGGATGAATCCGCCGTGCTGGAGATGCTACACACGGGCCATCTCGGCGGCGTCGGACTGGATGTCTACGATGGCGAGCCGCATCTGAATCCCGCTTGGCTCACGGCGCCCAACGCCGTGCTGCTGCCCCACTTGGGATCCGCCACGCGGGAAACGCGCGAAGCCATGGCTCGCTGCCTTTGCGATGGCATCGCCCGTGTCCTGGATTCCGAGCGCCCCTGTTAAGCTGAGATCGATTTTTCGAGGTGTCCGATGTCTACAAGCTGGCGTTCCCTGCTCGACCCAGAACTGCAACAAATGAAGGAACAATGCGATGGATCTCCGAGCCACCTTCTGAGCTTGGCCAAGGCCTACAATGGCCGCTGCCGCCGCGACGAGGCGCTAAAGACGCTGGACGCCCTGCTGGCGCAAGACCGCAGCAATGATGAGGCCTGGTTCGAGCGCATCATCGCGACGGGTGAAAGCGCCTCCATCGATGACATCGAAGCCTTGAACCAGGATCTCGAAGCGGTTCTGGACGAACGCCCCCAGGACGCCGCGCCCCGCAGGAATCTTGGATACCTGCGGCTGATCCAAGGCCTGCCCGATGATGCGGAACCTCTTTTGCGCCAGGCTCTGGAACTGAATGGCCAGGATCCCAAGGCCCTCGAACTGATGGGGCTTCTGAGCCTTCACCGGGACCATGTTCCCGATGCCAAGGCCTGGTTCCTGAAAGCCTTGACCCTGCAGCCCCAGGATTCCCGCACCCTGCGGATGCTGGGCATCACGGAAGAGCAGCTCGGCGATCTCAAGGGCGCGGAAGCGCAGTTCTCCGCCGCGCTCGCCGCCAATCCCCACTACTTCTGGGGCTGGCACAGCCTGGGTGAGTTCCTGCTGCAACAGAACCAGATGGAGAACGGCCTGCTGTGCATCCACGAGGCCAGGAGCATCCAGACGGCGGAACCCTCCAGCTATTTCATCCTTGCGGAGCTGTTCGCGGAATTGGGACATCTTGAAATGGCCCAGGCGGAGCTCCACAAGCTGCTGGCGCTGGCCCCCACGGCCGCGATTTCATCCGAAGCCTATTCGATTTTGGGCGAACTGCGCCGCGATCAGGGAGATGTCGAAGGCGCCATCTCCTACTTCTCCCTCGCCACGGAAATGGATCCGGAAGCCTCTGCGCCCTGGGCGGCGATGGGCGATCTGGCGCGCGAGGGCGAGCGCTTTGAAGACGCCCTCCGCTGCTACCGGGAAGCCCTGGCCCGGAACCCCGAAGCGGCCGATGTCCAGATTCAGCTGGGCTATGTCTACCTGAAGATGGGACGCAGCCAGGAGAGCGAAAAGAGCTTCCTCGCCGCGCTGGAATCCGATCCCGGCGAATACAGCGCCTACCTGGGACTCGCCGAGTACTATCGCCAGCTTCAGCGCCCCAACGACCAGATGGCCATGGTCAAGCAAGCCATGACCTTGGCTCCCGAAGATCCAGATGTCTGGAACGCGCAGGGTGTGGCGCTGGAGGTCGCTGGGCAGACCAGCGAAGCGACCGCATCCTACGAAAAAGCCCTCTCCATCGCCCCTGCGCACCGCAAAGCCGTCAACAACCTGGGGTTCAACCTGGAGCGTCGGATGCTTGCCGGCGAAGCAGGCATGAAGGAGCGGGCCGTAGACGCCTGGAAGCGTCGCCTGCTCCTTTGCCGCGATGAGGGCCAGAGCCTCAAGATGGCCACCGAGCACCTGACCAAGCTCGGCATTCCGGAAGAAACCATCGAACGCTGGATCAACCAGGAGCTGGCTCCAGAGAAGTAATGGAGATCCGCATCAGGGCTGCTACAATGACGGGTTCGGAGCATTCATGAACGGATTTCTATTCACCCTTCACATCATCGTGAGCATTCTGCTGGTCGGTGGCATTCTTCTGCAGCCCGGTTCCAAGGGCGGCGGTCTTGGAGCGACCTTCGGCGGCGGAAGCGCCAACTCGGCCTTCGGCGCCAGGGGCGCGGCTCCTTTGCTTTCGAAGGTCACCTACTGGCTCGCCGCCGGGTTCATGGCAATGTCCCTAGTCATCGAGGTGGTCATCGTGAAGAACAGCCGTTCTGTTCTGGATCGCGGCACCAGCGTGCGCACGGTACCCTCGCCCGCATCCCCCCAGCTGCCCGCTCCTCAGAAGTGATTCTCTGAAAAGTAAGCATTGACGCGGCTCGTAAGCCATGGCATCCTTACTGTTCGCCTTGCCCGCGTGGTGAAATTGGTAGACACGCCATCTTGAGGGGGTGGTGGCCACAAGCCGTAGCAGTTCGAGTCTGCTCGCGGGCACCAGCAAAAAGCGCTTCCAGCAGGAAGCGCTTTTTCATATCCGAAGCCCCCCATGCCCCCTGACGCCTCCGCCCTTCTCGCCCCTCTGGCCATCTGGTTCGATGCCCACCGCCGGGATCTGCCCTGGCGCGCCGAGCAGCTGGATATCCCGCATCCCGATCCCTACGCGGTGCTGGTCTCGGAACTCATGCTGCAGCAGACGCAGGTGGCCACGGTGATCCCCTATTTCAACCGCTGGATGGCGCGGTTCCCGGATCCCCAAACGCTTGCCCAAGCCAGCGACGAGGACATCCACCGGCACTGGCAGGGGCTGGGGTATTACCGCCGTGCCGCTCACCTGAAAGCCGCCGCCATCGAACTGGCCCAGCACGGATGGCCTCAGGACTTCCGGGGGCTGGAACGCCTGCCCGGCGTCGGCCCCTACACCGCCGCGGCGTTGGCTTCCATTGCCTTCCTGAAACCGGAACCCGCCCTGGATGGCAACGCCTTTCGCGTGCTCGCCC
>DAOPYE010000155.1:0-3708 GCA_035352715.1 Holophaga sp.
TCAAACCTTGTTCAAAGGGATTCCATGCTGGGTGCCGTGCTGATCGTGGAGGATGAATCCGCCATTGCGGATACGTTGATCTATGCCCTGAAAACCGAAGGCTACACGCCGCACCATGTGGCGCTGGGGGCGGATGCGCTCGATCGGGTGCGCGCGGGGACCTTCGATTTCGTCATCCTCGATGTGGGCCTGCCGGATATCAGCGGTTTCGAGGTGCTTCGCCGCCTGCGGACGTTTTCCGATATCCCCGCGCTGTTCCTGACCGCGCGGAGCGACGAGGTGGATCGCATCGTGGGGTTGGAGCTTGGCGCCGACGATTATGTGGCCAAGCCCTTCAGCCCCCGCGAGGTCGTGGCGAGAGTCCGCGGCATCCTGCGCCGGACGGGACGGGCGGAACCATCGAATGCATCGCCCCGCTTCGAGGTGGATGACGAGGCGCACCGCATCCGCTATCGGGGGGCGTTGCTGGATCTCACGCGATACGAATACCTGTTGCTGAAGCGGCTGTTGGTGCATCCCGAGCGCGTGTTCACCCGCGCCGAGTTGATGGAGAGCGTCTGGGCGGGGGCCGAAGAAAGCTCGGATCGCACGGTGGACGCCCATATCAAGACCCTGCGCGCTAAGCTGCGGCTCGTGGATCCGCAGGCCGAGCCGATCCAGACCCATCGCGGCCTGGGCTACAGCCTGGGGCGCTTTGAATGAAGCTCAGCCTGCGCATCTTCCTGGGGTTCTTCCTGGTCGTTGGATTGGCGGCGTACGCCGTGCTTGCCATATTTCTGCAGGAAGTCCGCCCGGGGGTCCGGCAGGGCTTGGAAGTGGCGCTGGTGGACGCTTCCCATCTGCTGGCGGAGCTGGCCAAGCCCGATCTGAAAGTCGGCGATCTGCGCGAGGGCGCGTTTGCCAAGGCGGCGCAGGCCTATCGCCTGCAGCCGATCCAGGCGCGCATCTGGGGGCTGCCCAAGCGCCGCGCGGAGCTGCGGATCTACGTCACCGATGCCCAGGGACGAATGCTGTTCGATACCCACGGCGAGGCCGAAGGCGCGGACTATTCCCGCTGGAACGATGTCTATCTGACGCTGCAGGGCAAGTACGGCGTGCGTTCCACGCGCAGCGATTCCGCAAATGAAGCCACCTCCGTGATGTACGTGGCCGCGCCGGTCCTGGATCAAGGGCGGCTCATCGGCGTGGTCTCCGTTGGCGCACCCACGGCCAGCGTGGTGCCTTTCGCCCAGCGCAGCGAACGCCGCGTCTTTCGCGCGGGCATCGCCCTGGTGGGCGCGGCACTGTTCGTGGGCATCGGCCTGTCGTTGTGGTTTTCCGGGGCCATCGAGCGCCTGCGACGGTACGCCCGCGAGGTCTCCGAGGGGCGCCGCTCCCGCCTGCCGCGGCTGAGCGGCGAGCTGGCCGAATTGGGCCAGGCGCTGGAGACCATGCGCGAAAAGCTGGAAGGGCGCCAGTACGTCGAGCGCTACGTCCACATGCTGACCCATGAGATGAAGAGCCCGCTGGCGGCGATCCACGGCGCCGCCGAGCTGCTGGAGGAGGATATGCCCGCGGAGGACCGCCGGCGGTTCATGGCGCACATCCGGGAACACGAGGAGCGCCTGCGGCAGCTCGTGGAGCGGATGCTCGGGCTTGCCAGCGTGGAGGCCCTTCATCGCATCGAAAATCCCGAACGCATCGTTCTGGCCCAGATCGCCGCGAGCTGCTGCGGGGCCAAGGAGCCGATCTGCGCGGTGCGCAATATCCAGCTCTGCTGCGATGTCCCTCCAGAAGCGGCGGTGCAGGGGGATCGGTTCATGATTGAACAGTCACTGTCCAATCTGCTTGAGAACGCGCTGGATTTCGCCCCGGAAGGCAGCCGCGTGGACTTGGCCTGCGAGCGGGAGGACGGCGCCTGGGTGCTGTGCGTGAGAGACCAGGGGCCGGGCATTCCCGATTACGCCATGGCGCGGATCTTCGAGCCGTTCTATTCGCTGCCCCGCCCGGCCACGGGGCGCAAGAGTACGGGCCTGGGCCTGCGCTTCGTGCTCGAGGTGGCGGAACTGCACGGCGGAAGCATCCGCCTGAATTCCCTGCCCGGCCAGGGGACCGAAGCCCGGCTGCTGTTGCCAAGTCTCTGATCCGGGCCGGTGATTCGCCTGCGCTTCGCTTTGGCTTCACGGGGCTTCATCGTCCCTTCATCCAGCGTTCCTACCTTCAGGATCCTGGAGGAATCCCATGAAGCACGTGCTTTTCTGGAAGGGGCTCGCAGTGGCGGGCCTGGCGCTGATGTTGATCATCCCTTTGATGATGATCGAGGGGCAGATCTCGGCCCGGAAGCAAAGAGACGCACAGGTGCAGACGAACATCGCGCAGAGCGCGGCGGGCGCGCAGCAGATCGTCGGCCCCATGCTGGTGGTGGACTATCGCGAAACCGAGACCGAGTGGGTGCGCGATGAGAAGACCGGCGAGCTGGCCGTGGACGCCCGCACGGGCAAGACCTACACCCGGGAAGTGGAGCGGATCCGCCATCAGGTCGTGGTGCCCAAGGATCTGGTGATGGACGGAGACGCCAAGGTCGAGGAACGCCATCGCGGGCTCTACAAGGCGCAGGTGTTCAATCTGGAAGCCAAGCTGAGCGGCCATTTCGAGGTTCCGGCCGGATGGGGAATCCCCCGGGATCGCTCCCGGATCACCCTGGGCCGGGTGCAGCTGGTGCTGGGCGTCACGGATCTGCGCGGTATCCAGAACCGTCCCCATCTGATCTGGGCGGGTCGTGACCGGCTGTTCGAGCCCGGGGCCATCGAGCCCTCGCTGGGGCGCGGGCTGGTGGTGGATCTGGGGCCGGCGTCGGAGTGGTTGTCGCAGCCCGTAGCGTTCGAGATCCCCTCCGTGCGCATCCTGGGGACGAAGAGCCTTTCGTTTGCGCCCGTGGCAGAGGACAACCAGGTCCGCCTGCGCTCGGATTGGTCCAACCCCAGTTTTGGCGGCCGTTTCCTGCCCAGCCATCACCGCATCGACGCCAAGGGCTTCGAGGCCCAGTGGCAGGTGTCGAGCCTTGCGCGTGATCTCGATCCGATCCTGGCCCACCCCCAGACCCAAGAGGCGTTCCAGGTCTCCTTCCTGGCGCCGGTGGATGTCTACCTTCAGGCCGAGCGGGCCGTGAAGTACGGCTTCCTGTTCGTGGGCCTCGTGTTTGCGGGCTTCTTCCTCTTCGAGGTGCTGAACCGTCTGCCCATCCATCCCATCCAGTACCTGCTGGTGGGCTTGTCCCTGGCGCTGTTCTTCCTGCTGCTCATCAGCCTTTCCGAGCATGTCCCGTTCCTCGTCGCCTACGGCATTTCTTCCGCCGCCAGCGTGCTGTTGCTGGGCGTCTACATGGCGGGCGTCCTGAAGGGCCTTCGTCCGGCCCTGGCGTTCTCCTTAGGGATCGCGCTGCTCTACGGCGTGCTTTACGGGCTGCTGGCTTCGGAGGACAACGCGCTGCTGATGGGTTCGCTGCTGCTATTCGCGCTGCTGGGTGCGGTGATGACGGTGACGCGCAAGCTGGATTGGTACGGTCTGGGGCGCCGGGATCCAGAGACGGGCGACTGAGGGCGTGACCCTCAGGGTCGGGGCGGTCACACTGAAAGCGTGTCGACCGCCCCGTGCTCATCCCAACCCGCTCGTCAGCCGCGCATCGATTCGTTGGATATGCTTCGCGGCCTGATGGCGCTGGCGGTGGCG
>DAOPYE010000156.1:0-3541 GCA_035352715.1 Holophaga sp.
CGGGGCCAGGCTTCCGTGGAGACCATCGCCGAGCGCATCACCACCGACACCCAGGCCTACGCCAAGCGCCAGGTCACCTGGTTCAAGAACCAGCTGCCGGATCTACCGGTCTGGGACCCCGACACCGAGAGCGTTCGCGTCGCCCTGGAGCGGATCGGCCTCTGATCGCTTTGAAGGCGCCTCGGCATCCTGGGAGCGCACCTCCTGCACCAGCCGGGCGATGCGCGTTTCCACTTCGTGCATGAGCGCGTCCCGATCCGAAAATTCAGCAGGATCCACGGGGCTTCCAAAGGCAAGGGTGTAGGTGCCCTCGTGAATGCGGATCGTGCCCGGAGGCATGACCGTAAAGCCTCCGACGGTGGCCAGGGGCACGATGGGCACGCCCGCGTCCAGCGCCATCGCAAAGCCGCCCTTCTTGAAGCGCCCCAGCGCCCCCGTGCGGGTGCGCGTGCCTTCGGGAAAGATCACGACGCTCTTGCCGTCCCGAATCTCCTGCGCGGCCTTCTGGATACTGTGGATGGCGCGTTCGCGGTTGCTGCGATCGATGAAGATCACGCCCCCGAGCTGGGCGGCCCAGCCCACGAGGGGAACCCACTTCAGTTCCTTCTTCGAGATGTAGACCGCTGGGATGGGGATGGCCGCGATCAGCACCGGCGGATCGAGATTGCTCTCGTGGTTGGACATGAAGATCACCGGACGCCGCTCGGCCCGGATGTCCTCGGGCAGGGCTTCCCAGCCGCGCACCCGCAGCGGAACGCCGCAAAGCCGGAACAGATGGCGGGCCCATCGAGGGCCGATCGAGAAAAAGGCCCGCTTCCCGCCCATGAAGGGCGCGGCAATCACAATGCAAAGCCCCGTGAGCCCAAGCGCAAAGAGCCCCCAGGCCACCATCAGGATTCCGACGATCCAGGAGTTACGGAAACGTGCCACCTTGCCTCCCAGTTTCCAAGCCTATCGAAAGACGGGCGCGCCCGGGAGCGAAAACGCACACCGCACCCGGCCCATACGCCTGTGTCAGACTCGAGCCATGCACCTCGAACACATTGAAGTCGTGAACTTCCGGGGCATCGGACGTCTCCTGCTCGACCTGGAGGCCGAGACGACGGTGCTTTTCGGGGAAAACGCCTGGGGCAAGACCAGCCTGGTGGAAGCGCTCTCCAGCGCGCTGGGCGCGCGCCCGATCACGGAAGAGGACTTCTACCGCCTGCCCAACGCGCGGGCGACCATCGCCCAGCGGCTGGGCATCACGCTTCGCTTTGCGGGAACCGAGACCGACACAGAGCTGGATCGCCTGGGCTGGCGGGACCGCGCGGGGGTGCTTCACCTGAGCCTGCAATGGAGCGCCCGGCGCCTGGAGCGGGGCCGCGTGCGCCTGCGCCGGGTCTTCCTGGATGGGGACGGGCTGGAGCTGCCGATGGAAGCCGCCGAAGCCGAACGGCTGGCCGATCGCATCGTGCGCTCGCATCCCCTGATCGTGTTCCGCGAGCTGCGCCTCGCCGAATGGATGGCCACGCCCGCGAGCGCATCGG
Source organism: Holophaga sp. (assembly GCA_035352715.1). Classification (GTDB taxonomy): domain Bacteria; phylum Acidobacteriota; class Holophagae; order Holophagales; family Holophagaceae; genus DAOPYE01. The sequence continues at coordinate 1,530 of DAOPYE010000156.1, forward strand.
ACCGGGATCTGCGCGAATCCCCCACCCGGGCGGTGCAGCGCATCTTCGAGCGCCTGCTGGCCGTGCCGCACCAGGTGCATCCCGAGGAACTGGCGCGGGGCCTCGAAGCCCTGCACCGCCTGGCCGAGCAGCGCCCGGATCTCTTCAAACCCAAGGCCGACGTCCATCCCCTGCGCCGAGCTTCGGACATGGCCGAAACCCCCTTGAGCCTCCAGGACGGCCGCTCCCTGTCGGACCTCGCCAGCCGCGCCGGTTCCGGCATGCGCCAGGCGGCCCTGCTGGTACTCGTGGGCGCCATGCTGAAGGCCGAAGCAGTCGCCCAGGGCGGAAGCGATTCGGAGATCCGCGTCCAGCCGATGCTGCTGGTGGAGGATCCCGAAACCCATCTCCATCCCATCCAGCTCGCCGCTGCATGGAACCTGCTGGAACAGCTCCCGGCGCAAAAGCTCGTGACCACCGCCCACGGCGCGCTGCTGGCGGGCGTTCCCACGCGCGTGCTGCGCCGCCTGGTGCGCCACCCAAGGCATGTGCAGGTCCACCCCAGCCCCGAAGCCACGCCGCTGGATCCCATCGACGCCCGGCGCGTGGCCTTCCACGTGCGCACCCACAATGCCGGCAGCCTGTTCGCCCGCGTGTGGCTGCTGGTGGAAGGCGAAACGGAGGCCTGGCTGCTGCCGGAGCTGGCCCGCGTCGGCGGCCTGGGCTTTCCGCTGGAAGGCATCGCCTGCGTGGAGTTCGCCCAGGCGGGGCTGGCGCCGCTCATCGCCTTCGCCGATCGCTTTGGCATCCCGTGGCACCTGGTGGCCGATGGCGACGAGGCAGGCCGCCACTACATCGCCAAGGCCCGGCGGATGCTGAAAGGACGCAGCGCCGCGCGCCACATCACCGCCCTGCCCGATCTGGATATCGAGCACTTCCTATGGAACGCAGGCTTCGAGGATGTCTTCCGCACGGCGGCGCAAGGCCGCGTCCCCCCGGACGCCGAAGCCCACGAGATCATCCACCGGGCCCTGAAGGCCCGCACCAAGCCCGGCATGGCGCTCGAACTGGCCGAAGCCGCGGGACAGCGCGGCGCAGGTGCCGTGCCCAGCCTGATGCGGCACCTCTTCGGGATGCTGCGGGAACTGGCGCGACAGGCTTGAACGCAGGCATCCTGATCGCACGAGGTTTCCATGATCCTTTGCCCCATCGCCGACTTCCACCGCTACGCCGCGCTGCATCCGCGCTTCGCCCTCGTGCTTGACGCCCTGAAGGGCGATCTGAACGCCCTGCCCGAGGGCCGCACGACGCTGGACGGCGACGACGCCTTCGTCATCGCCTCGCCCAACGCCGCGACGCGGCTTGAACCGCCCCTCGAAGCCCACGAGACCTACATCGATATCCAGGTGATCCTGAAAGGCGTCGACACCATGGGCTGGGCCAAGCGCGAGAGCCTGACGCCCACCGCGCCCTATGACGCGGCCAAGGACATCGTCTTCTTCCGCGAGCCCAGCTTCACTCGCATCGCCCTCCCCGCCGGGCATCTGGCGGTGTTCTTCCCCGAAGACGCCCACGCGCCCCTGATCGGCAACGGCGAGGCGGTCCACAAACTCGTGTTCAAGCTGCGGGCCTGAGCAGGCGATCGAGACTACGCCGAATGAAAACCCGCTTGTGACGCGCGCCCAGGACTGCCGGCCTTGGGCGGCTTCCCGTGGTGGTAGAATCAGGCTGTTTGAGCGTGAAGCGGAAGCGCCTTCCCGATATGGACCGCAAGGGAACGCCCGCAGAACGCGACCTGTAAAACCCTGATGCCTGTGGTTTTCCGAAGGATTGACATGGATGTTGTCGGTGATGCCTTGAGCCCTGCTTCCGCCTTCGAGGGAGCCTGGAGGGGTTTCCAGAGAGGCGCTTGGACTGATGGCATCGACGTCAAGGATTTCATCCATCGGCACTACACCCCGTACCTTGGGGATGAATCCTTTCTGTGTGGCGCCACGGAACGGATCCAGCGCCTCTGGAACAAGCTCCTGCCC
>DAOPYE010000157.1:0-1925 GCA_035352715.1 Holophaga sp.
CCCTCTCTCCGCCAGAAAGCGCCCAGACACCCTGTCCCAAAGGTGTTTTGGCGCTTTCTCGTAGGGGCTGAAGGCCGTTGGCACAGGCCGGTTTGGTGGCCGACCTGTGCGGTTTTATTCGCGCCTGTGTGTGGGTCAATCCCAAGGGAACGTGTAATCCAGGCGGTACCATTCGCGCAGTTGGTTCATGTCGCGCTGCAGGGCTTCGGGCACGGGGCAGCCGCGGGTCTGGCGGAACTGCCAGGCCAGGTATTCCTTTTCGCCGGGGGTGAAGATGTGGTCCTGGCCCGGGGCTTTGCGGCTGGCGCGCAGCTGACGCAGGATATCGCCGCTGATGGCCTTGAAACGATCCGGCTCGATGAATTCGTCGATGTTGATGGCGATGAACCAGTGACCCAGGGGATAGGGGATCTTGCGGCCCTGGTCGTCAAAGCCGTTGAGCATCTTCAGGTAGGCGCCGTCCTGCAGCGCGGCCGAGAGGATCTCCACGAAGGTGGCGTATCCATAGCCCTTGTAGCCGCCGCCGTCCTCGCCAATGCCCCCCAGGGGAGTCAGCGCCGCGCAGCCTTTGGTCAGATCCACCAGGGCGCGGGCGGCGTCCGTGGTGGTCTCGCCCTTCTCGTCGATCACCCAGCCCGGAGGCATGGCCTTGCCGTTGCGCTCGTAGACCTCGATCTTGCCGCGCTGGGTGATGGAGGTCGCGCAATCCAGCACGAAAGGGAAGGGCTCGTCCGTGGGCAGTCCCAGGGTGATGGGGTTGGTGCCCAGCATGTTCTCGACGCCGAAGGTGGGCGCGATGGAGGGCCGGGCGTTGGTTCCGGTCATGCCGATCATGTCCGCCTGGCTGGCCATGGTGGCGTAGTAGCCGGCGATGCCGTAGTGGGTGGAGTTACGCACGGCCACCATGCCCATGCCGTGTTCGCGGGCCTTGTCGATGGCCATCTGCATGGCGCGCTTGGCGACGACGTGGCCCATGCCGTTATGACCGTCGATGACCGCGGTGGTCTTGCGCTCGCGCACGATTTCGACAGTTGTTGTCGTATTCAGGATGCCATCGCGGATGCGGTCGATGTAGATGGGCTTCAGGCGCCCGATTCCGTGGCTATCGATGCCACGCCGATCCGATTCGATCAGCACCTCGGAGACGATGCGCGCATCGTCGGAGGGCAAGCCCGCAGCCACCAGCGCGTCGAACATGAAGCGTTCCAGGAAGGGAAAGTCCAGCCAGGCACAGCCGTGGTACTGAGCTTCATACGAATCCAGGAACTTCATGGGATCTCCTTCAGGGATATCCCATTATCACCGACGGCGCGGGAAATGCAGCCGCATCAGACTTTCGCGATCTTCTCGGCCAGCATGTCCAGCTTGCGCCGCGAGGCGCGGGGTGCGTGCACGATGGCGCGCGTGTGGCGTCCGCCGGGGCCTTGGCCTAGCACGCGGCCAATGGACTGAATGCGGCCTTCCAAACATCCGCGGCAGGCCTGGGCGGTCTCGTTGACGCAGGCCTTGTCCGGGTAGATCTCGTACAGGGTGCGGTAATTCACCTGTGTGGTGTTGGGCATGATCACGTTGGCGCCGCGCGTGAGGCCCAGCTCACGGCCCGTCTCGGGGTCCACGGTGGCCAGGGCGGTGGTCGAGGGGATGTTGGCCTGGGGGCAGACCAAGCGCGTAAGGGCCACGACCTTCAGGGTGGTGAGTTCGTTGTTGGGCACCTGGCGTTCGGCGTCCAGGTAGAACTCGGCGGCCTCGGGGCCGCCCAGGAGGGTGCGAGGGCTGGGCAGGAAGGGGCCGACGCCAATCATGTCCATGTCGAAGTGACGGAAGGTGTCGATGTCCTGGGCCAGGATCTCCCAGGATTGGCCAGGGATGCCCACCATCACGCCGGTGCCGATCTCGTAGCCCATATCACGCATGCGCTCCAGCTG
>DAOPYE010000157.1:2025-3518 GCA_035352715.1 Holophaga sp.
ATGAGACCGCGCAGATGCACCTCGTCGCCCACGTTCTCCGCACGCACGGCGTCTGCACGCTGCCACAGCACCTCCAAACGAGCAGGGTCGTTCTCTTTCAGCCAGCTCAGAATTTCGCTTCGGTCCATGCGGGTGGAACTCCTATCCGGTGGGGTCACCTTCACTTCGATTCTGCCAGTCCCTGTCCTGTCACGATGAAAATCGTCGCGTGTGACTTTCTGCTCGATGAATCGCTCTTGCTTCCGCCTGCGGCCGGGTGCGCAAACCGCCGTGATAGGATGCGAATTCGCGATTCTGGAGGCTTTCATGCGCATCGGCACCCCGCTTTCCCCATCGGCGACCAAGGTCATGCTGCTGGGATGCGGCGAGTTGGGGAAAGAGGTCATCATCGCCCTGCAGCGCCTGGGCGTGGAAGTGATCGGCGTGGATCGCTACGCGGATGCGCCGGGCATGCAGGTGGCGCACCGCTCCCATGTGATCGATATGACCGACGCCAGCGCGCTGCGCGCCCTGGTTGAGCGCGAGCGGCCCCATCTGGTGGTGCCGGAAATCGAAGCCATCGCCACGGAAGAGCTGCTGCGCATCGAAGCGGATGGACTGGCGGAAATCATTCCGACGGCGCGGGCCACGAACCTCACCATGAACCGCGAAGGCATTCGTCGTCTGGCCGCGGAAGAGCTGGGCCTGCCCACGTCTCCGTACCGCTTTGCGGGAAGCCTGGACGAACTGAAGTCCGCCATCGCGGAGATCGGATTCCCGTGCCTGGTGAAGCCCACCATGTCTTCGTCCGGCAAGGGCCAGTCGCTGCTGAAGAGCGAAGCCGACATCGAGTCCGCCTGGGCCTACGCCGCCAAGGGTGGGCGTGTGGATCAGGGCCGCGTCATCGTCGAAGGCTTTATCGACTTCGAATACGAGATCACGCAACTGACGGTGCGCGCCGTCGGCGCTTCCGGCGAGGTGGAGACGTACTTCTGCGAACCCGTAGGCCATGTGCAGGTGAAGGGCGATTACGTGGAGAGTTGGCAGCCCCAGCCCATGAGCCCCCTCGCGCTTCAGCGCGCCCGCGATATCGCCCGCGCCGTGACGGGCGCCCTGGGCGGCCGTGGGCTTTTCGGGGTCGAGCTCTTCGTGAAGGGCGACCAAGTCTGGTTCTCGGAGGTGAGCCCTCGGCCTCACGACACGGGCCTGGTGACGCTTTCCAGTCAGCGCTTCTCGGAGTTCGAGTTGCACGCCCGGGCCATTCTGGGACTGCCCGTGGATGTGACACTGCGCGAGCCCGGTGCCAGCGCGGTCATCTACGGCGGTCTGGATGCCAAGGGCATCGCCTTCGAGGGCGTGGATGCGGCCCTGCGCGTGGAACGCGCTGACCTGCGTCTTTTCGGCAAGCCCGAAGCCTTCACGCGCCGTCGCATGGGCGTCGCCTTGGCCGCCGGACCCGATGTGGAAACGGCGCGCGAGAGGGCCAAGGAGGCCGCTTCGAAGGTCAAGCCCGT
>DAOPYE010000158.1:0-3396 GCA_035352715.1 Holophaga sp.
CACCCCCGCATCCGCCGCCGCAATCGCCTGTTCTCGCTGGATTTCGTCCCCGGCGGCAGCCTGGAGCACCTGTCGAGATAGGCCAATTCCTCCATAAAAAACACTTAAGGATTCATCCAGAGCCGCTCACGTTCCGATGGAGAAGGCACCACCTCCCGGGTGCCCCATGAACAAAAGCCTCGCTCACAAATTGATGATCCCCGTCGCGGTCCTGGTGCTGGCACTGGCGGCTGCGATCGCGCTGGGCATCTCCCGGCTCCAAACCAGCCGCCTGGAGACATCGGCCCGCGAGGACAGCCTGATCGGCAAGACCAGCCTGCAGAACGCACTGACCATCTCCGACGACCTGCTGATGGCCCAGGTGAAGGCCTCCATGCACGTGTTGATGGCCGAAGCGGGAAAACTGGGCGCGCCCGTCCAGGGACCGGAAGCGAGGGTGGGCTCTGAAACGGTCCCCGGGCTTTTGTTCGGAAAGACGCCCCAGGCCAACCGGTTCGAGTTGCCGGATTCGGTCACGGCCATGACGGGCGGGACCGCGACGCTGTTCAGCCGTCGCGGCGATCAGTTCATCCGTATTTCCACCAATGTCAAAAAAGCCGATGGCAGCCGCGCCGTGGGCACCCAGCTCGATCCGACCGGACAGGCCCATGCCGCCCTGCGCTCGGGCAAATCCTTCTATGGCGTGGTGGATATCCTGGGCTCCTGCTACCTCACGGGCTATGAACCCATCCTCAGTCCTTCGGGCGTAGCCATCGGGGCCTTCTACGTGGGCTACCCCATCCAGGCGCTCAACCAGCTCGCCAATCAGGTGAAGGGCCATCGCGTGCTGGAATCCGGCTTCCTGGGTCTCTATGACCACAAGAACCGCCTGCTGCTGGCGGGAGATCGTCTCTCCACCTCTGAAATTGAGGAAATCATCAAGACCGGCGCGCTCCGCGGCAAGCCATGGGTGATCGATAAGCAGATCTTCGCGCCCTGGAACTTCACCATCGTGAGCGCCTACCCGGAAGAAGACATCCTGCGCCCCATCCGCCTCATTCGCTGGGTGTCGCTGCTGGGTGCCGTGATCGCGGTTTCGGCCCTGCTGGTGGTGATCTTCTTCGTGCTGCGCAAGAGCGTGCTCCAGCCGCTGGCAAGCATTCTCGCGGGCATCCAGCGGCGCGATCTCACCTTCAAGCTGGAGAGTCTTTCGGAAGACGAGATCGGCGAACTGGGCCGGGCCTACAACGCCAGCATGGAGCAGTTCCGAACCATCTTCAGCGGCTTCTCCGTGGCCTCCGAGAGTGTGGCCAGCGGCTCCACCCAGCTGAACGCCACCGCTGGTGAAATGCAGACGACCACCGCGGAGATCGCCATGGTCTGCGACCGGCAGCGCGTCGGCATGGAAAGCGTTTCGCGGGCCATGGACGAGCTCTCGGAAATCATCAACCGCATGCAAAACCAGCTCGGTGATTCGATGGCCTGCACCCAACAGGCCGTGGCCATCTCCCATGAAGGCAGCGCGGCCGGCGAATCCAGCGCCCAGGCGATGGAAGCCATCCGAACCTCCATCGGCCGCATGAACGAAGCCGTGGGCGTCATCCAGGCCATCGCCCGACAGACCAATCTGCTATCCCTCAACGCCGCCATCGAGGCCGCGAAGGCTGGCACCCAGGGCAAGGGCTTCGCCGTGGTGGCGGACGAGGTCCGCAAGCTCGCCGAACGCAGCGGCCAATCCGCCAAGGAGATCCAGGCCCTCATCGCGGTCGTGGACGAAACCGTGGATCAGGGCGCCCAGACCGTCCTGGAAAGCACCGGGGCCCTGAACACCCTGAGGCATCACGTCGAAACCCTGGCGGAACACGTTCAGCGCAGTGCCCAGGCCGTGGCGCAACAATCCGAAACGGAACACCGCGTCCGGACCCACGTCTCCACCACCAACCAGGACACCGAACGCAGCGCCGCGGCCAGCCAACAGCTCTCCGCCACCGCCACCGAAGTGGTTCGGACCTCCACCGAGCTTGCCCGCATCGCCGAGGATCTGGCCAGCCACGTGAAGCGCTACCGCATCTGAACCCGGTGCGCTTCGAGGATTGCCGCGCGGCTCGCGAATAAAACCCGGATGATATTGACAAGATTTTCACCCGGGCATTATTCTAAGCGGACCGGGAGCGCGCATGTCCGATCACCCTTGCATCAAGCGGTACACAGCCTTTGAAGGTTCCCAGCGCTTCGCGTCGGGCACCCTGAAGGAAGTGGCGTCCGCCGTCTTTTCCCGCCTGGGCGCGGAGCCCCAAGAACCCGTGCTCATCTTCGATGACGAGACCGGCGAGGTGGTCGATCTGGATCCCCGGATCGCGATTCCGGAAGAGGGGTCGCCAGAGGCGCCGAAAGGGCGGGGGCGCCCCAAGCTGGGCGTCATCGCCCGGGAAATCACCCTCCTTCCCAGGCACTGGGATTGGCTGAACGCCCAACCCGGAGGGGCTTCCGTCACGCTCCGGAAGCTGGTGGAGGAAGCCCGGCGCGCGGGAAGCGAACAGGAGGGGAAACGCCAGGCCCAGACTCGGGCGTACCGGTTCATGTCGGCCCTGGCGGGGGACGAGCGGGGCTACGAGGATGCGCTGCGGGCGCTGTATGCCCAGGACCAGCCCGCGTTCGAAGCACACATGCAGACCTGGCCCGAGGATGTGCGCGCCTACACCTGCGCCCTCGCGGCCCCGGCCTTTCCGAAAGGGGAAACCCATGCGTGAGCCGTTCGACCGGAAAGCAGCGCTGCGCGCCTACAAGGAGCAAAAGCCCCGCCCAGGGATCTACGCCGTCAAGCACGTGGATTCGGGGCGCGCCTGGGTGGATTCCACCCCCAATCTCGATACCACCAGGAACGGCCTCTGGAACCGGCTCAACGAAGGACGCCACCTGGACAAGGAACTGCAGGCGGAATGGAATCGCCTGGGCGAAGGCGCGTTTGATTACGTCCTTCTGGAAATCCTTGAAGAGGAGATGACGCCGTTCGTGCTGAAGGAGACGCTCAAGGCCAGGAAAGCCGCCTGGGTCGCGCTGCTATCCGAAGCCCGCCAGCAAAGCCAGGACCGATCGCCCTACCGTGCCTGACCCTCGCCCAGCGCGGCTAGCACGGCATGGGCAAAGGCGCTCAGGGATGGATCCCTCGCGCCCATCACCAGCACCAGGTCGCCCTCGCGGGCCTCACATGCAATGCGCTCCACCAGCCATTCCCGGCTGGGCGCGAACTCGGCCGTGACGCCACGCGCGCAGATATCGGCAATGACATCCGCCGAGGAGAAATCCCGCGTCGCCGTGCCACCGGCGTAGAACACCTCCAGCATCCACAGCCGGTCTTCCGGGGAAAGCTCGGAAGCGAACGTGGCGACGAAATCGTTCCACAGAAAGCGCATGGGA
>DAOPYE010000159.1:0-3204 GCA_035352715.1 Holophaga sp.
CGTACCCACCTGGATGGATGGCGGACATGGCGAAGGCGATGCCCTGGCCTCCTGCTACCGCAATGTGCTGGCCCTGGCGAGCGCAAAGGGCTTCCGCACCATCGCGCTGCCCAGCCTGGGGTCCGGCAGCCAGCCACAGATCCCTTTGGCGAAGGCGGCTCCCATCGCCATTCACACCATCCTGGACTACCTGAACAGCCACCCGATGCCTGAGCATATTTCGCTCGTCTGCATCGAATCCGCCACGTACAAGGCGCATCTCGATGTGCTGAGGGCTCAGGAAGACGAGGTCTAAACCGTCTCAGGCGCCGCCCAGGGGCATGTCTTCCAGCAGCAGGCTGAGCCCGGCGCTGCTGCCGTACCAGCGCAGATCGTCGCCCAGAGCCGCGATGCGATTCAGGAAGTCCCGTAGATTGCCCGCGAAGGTCATGCGATCCACGCTTTCCGCCAGATGCCCATCGCGGATGCGGACGCCGCTGGCACCCACGCTCAGATCGCCGGATACGGGATCCACCGTATGCAGGCCCATGATCTCGGTGATCAGCACACCGCCATCGGCCTGACGGTACAGCGCCTCCATTGGCGTCGTTCCCGCGGCGGGGAACAGATTGAACAGCGTGACGCCTGGGTTGCCGCCGGGGCTGCGGCCCGCGCTGGCGGTGGGCTCGACGCCCATCTCCGCGGCGGTTTTCATCGTATGCAGGTAAGTCTTCAGCACGCCGTTCTCGATCAGCACGTTGCGTCGCGTCGGCAACCCCTCGCCGTCCCAGGGCTCGCTGCCCAGGCCATCGATCAGGCGGCCATCGTCCACCAGCGTCAGCAGGGGCGATGCGATGGCCTGTCCCAGCTTGCCCGCAAAAAGGCTGCGCTGCTTGAGGACGGCTTCCGCCGAGAGCATGCCCGCGACCAATCCCAGCAGATCCACCGCGACTTCCGGGTGCAGCACCACGGGATAGCGACCCGCAGGCAGCGGAACGGGCTTCAGCTTCAATTCGCCCTTGCGGGCGGCCTCGCGCCCGATGGCCGCCAGATCCACCGCTTCGGGGTGACGGGCCATATCCCAGTGCCAGGCGGCCTGGCGATCTCCGTCGGATTCCACGGCCAGTTCGATGGATCCGGCGCAGGAGGTCCCCAGATCGAAGGCGCGGACGCCCTTTTGGGTCAACAGCAGGCTTACGCCGGCCCCATCGCTCCAGGAGGCTTCGCGCACGGCGCAGACCTTGTTCGAGGCCTTGCGGGCTTCGCGTTCCAGCGTCATGGCCTTTTCGATGCGCTGCTCGGGGGTCAGCGCTTCGGCGCGCGCATCAAAGCGGCTGGGCAGATCGTCCGTTCCAGTGGGTTCGGCCTGGCGAAGCCAGGGGTCCGTATCGCCGAGGGCGGAGAGTTCCCAGGCCTGCTCGAACAGCGTCTTGAAATCGGGACGCGTCAAATCCGTCGTGGTGGCGATGCCGGTGCGGCCGCCGCGGATCACGCGCACGCCCAGCCCGCCGCGCTTCGAGGTGGTCAGGTCTTCCAGCGAGCCGTTCTGAACCTTGGCCTTGCGGCTGCGGCTCACATGGAGAAAGGCCTCCGCGCCATCGGCGCCCAGGGCGGCCGCGTGGCGGATGCCATCCTGAAGGCGCGCTTCCAGCGCTTCGGGAACGAATTGGGTGAAAGTCTGGGTATCAGTGCTCAAGAGCGGGCCTCGCCAAGGGACGCGTCGCGCGCGTTCAATAGATGCCGCAGGCTCTCGGCATCGAAGGCTACCAGTGTGACGGATTCGGGCCGATCGTGCCCGGACAGGAAGTGCCGGACTTCGCGTAGCGCGATGCGCGAAGCCAGGTCTGCTGGGAATCCATAGATTCCGGTGCTGATGGCGGGAAAGGCGATGGTGCGCAGATGATGTTCCGCCGCCAGCTCCAGGCAGCGGCGGTAGCACGAGGCCAGCAGGGCTTCTTCGCCTTGCGCCCCGTCGCGCCAGATGGGCCCGACGGTGTGGATCACGAATCGCGCGGACAGGCGAAAGCCGGGCGTCAGTTTGGCGTCGCCCGTCTTGCATCCGCCGAGTCCGCGGCAATGGCTCGCCAGATCCGGTCCTGCGGCGCGGTGGATGGCGCCATCCACGCCCCCGCCGCCCAGGAGGCTGGCGTTGGCGGCGTTCACGATGGCATCGAGCTCCAAGCCCGTGATATCGCCCTGCCAGATCTGGATCCGGTCATCCGGGTTCATTTCGAATACATTCGAATCACGCGCTCGATGGCGCGCTGACAGGCCGCGCAGAAGGGCACGTCATCTCGCGTGAACATGATGCAGTCCGTCTGCGATCGGTAGTAGCCCGTGGCCTCGTAGTTCGCGCCCTCGAAGGCCCCCACCTGGCCCGACCAGGTGTCGGTGCCCAGGATGCGCGTGTCTTCGACCGCTTCGGTTCGGAAGTGGTCCTCCATGTCGGTCTCAGGGCGCTTCTCGGCGCGGATCTGGGCGCGGACCTTCTTCATGGCGTAGGAATGTTTCTCAAAGGCCTGTTTCTGCCACGGCGTGGGCAGAGGCGTGCCGAGCTTCACCAGATCCAGCCATTTGGGGTGTTTGGGATTCGCTGTCACGTTGGGCATCCAGGGTTCGATCCGGATCTTGCCGGTCTCGTAGCTCACGTCTGATGTGTAGTATTCGTCGGCCAGATCCGCGAAATGATGGCCGAATTCATGGACGAAGACGTAGGGACTGAATGCGTTATCAGAGGCCACGGTGCCATACAGCCCAAAGATGCCGCCGCCGCCGTAGGTCTGCCCGTTGACCAGGATCTCCATGAATTCGTAGGGGGCGAAGCTCGCGATATCGCGCAGGGCGCGGTTCTCGTAGGTGAGCACGTAGCGCTCGCTGCCGAAGGCGTCGTACGTGCAGCCCAGGGGCGATCGGCGATGGATGCCCGTGGAGGGGCGGCTGATGCCGCTTTGTGCGGCAGGCGGGCAGATGGCCCAGATATTGAAATCCGATCGATGCTCTTTGTAGGGCGATTGGCTGAACAGCGTCTCGATCATGCGCCGCGCGTCCCGTTCGAACTTGGGCCGTTCCGCCGCCGTGTAGCCGTCGCCCAGGATCAGGAAATCGACCTTGTCGCGCGGGTCGCCATGCTGCTCGAGGGCGATTACGGGCCCGGAGCTGGGGGGGGGGGCGGCATATGCGCTAACTTAGTTGACCATTAAATCAAAGCAAAGCAGACTACCTCCA
>DAOPYE010000160.1:0-3159 GCA_035352715.1 Holophaga sp.
GCACACCGGCCGCGTGATCGCCATCGTCGGTCCCGCCGTGGACGTCGAATTCGACGGCCACCTGCCAGAGATCTACACAGCCCTGCATTCCGAAATCACCGATCCCCACGGCCATAAGACCGTTGTCACCCTGGAGGTGCAGCAGCACCTCGGCGAGAACCGCGTCCGCTGCGTCGCCATGCAGCCCACCGACGGCATGATCCGCGGCCAGGAAGCCGTGGACACCGGCGCACCCATCAGCATGCCCGTGGGACAAGCGACCCTTGGTCGCATCCTGAACGTCGTCGGCGCTCCCGTGGACGAACGCGGTCCCGTCAACGCCCAGATGACCCTGCCCATCCACCGCGAGGCCCCCAAGTTCGATGAGCAGAACACCGCCACCGAGATGCTGGAGACGGGCATCAAGGTGATCGACCTCCTGGAGCCCTACGCCAAGGGCGGCAAGACGGGCCTCTTCGGCGGCGCCGGTGTGGGCAAGACGGTCGTCATCATGGAGCTCATCAACAACATCGCCAAGGGCCACGGCGGCCTCTCCGTGTTCGCCGGCGTCGGCGAGCGCACCCGCGAAGGCAACGATCTCTGGAACGAAATGATGGATAGCGGCGTCATCGTGAAGGACGACCTGCCGCAGTCCAAAGTGGCCCTGGTCTACGGCCAGATGACCGAACCGCCCGGAGCCCGCGCTCGCGTGGCCCTGTCCGGCCTGACCGTCGCCGAGTACTTCCGCGACTACGAGGGCAAGGACGTGCTGCTGTTCGTGGATAACGTCTTCCGCTTCACCCAGGCCGGTTCCGAAGTGTCCGCCCTGCTGGGCCGCATGCCCTCCGCCGTGGGCTACCAGCCGACGCTGGCCACGGAGATGGGCGAGCTGCAGGAGCGCATCACGTCGACGAAGAAGGGCTCCATCACGTCCATCCAGGCCGTGTACGTGCCCGCCGATGACTACACGGATCCCGCGCCCGCCACGACTTTCGCCCACTTGGACGCCACCACGAACCTGAGCCGCGAGCTGTCCGCCCTGGGCATCTACCCCGCCGTGGATCCCCTGGCTTCCACTTCCCGTCTGCTGGATCCCCGCGTCCTGGGCGATCTGCACTACAACACCGCCATGCGCGTGAAGTCCATCCTGCAGAAGTACAAGGAGCTTCAGGACATCATCGCCATTCTGGGAATGGACGAGCTCTCCGACGAGGACAAGCTCAACGTGGCCCGCGCCCGCAAGATCCAGCGCTTCCTCAGCCAGCCCTTCCACGTGGCCGAAGTGTTCACGGGCTTCCCCGGCAAGTATGTGAAGCTGGAAGACACGATCCGCGGCTTTGCCGAGATCTGCGACGGCAAGTGGGACCACCTGCCCGAGCAAGCCTTCTACATGGTAGGCACGATCGAAGAAGCGGCCGAGAAGGCCGAAAAGTTGGCCGCCCAGGCCTGAGGTTTCCATGTCCGAACCCATTCTTCTCGAAGTGGTGACGCCCGAGCGCCGGGTCTTCTCGGCCCACGTCTCGGAGCTTCAGTTCCCCACGGCCACCCGTGGCTACTACGGCATCCTGCCCGGCCACACGCCGCTCATCGCGCCCCTGGGCCGCGGACTGCTCTATTACATCCACGGCGGCGAGAAGCACTGGCTGACCGTCTTTGACGGCTTTGCCGAGGTGGGTCCAGATCAGGTCGTGATCCTTGCCAAGCAGGCAGAGACGCCGGATCTCATCGACGCTGCCCAGGTCCACAAGGACCACGCCGCCGCCCTGGAAGCCCTGAAAGCCGCGATCACGCCCGAAGCGCAGGAGACGGCCCAGACCGCCCTGACCTTCGCCGAAATCCGGCTGGAGGCGCTGCAGGAACCTGCTTCGCACTGAACACCGTCCCGCCCGAAAGCCAACGCCCCGGAGAATTTCCTCCGGGGCGTTTTGATTGGGCCTGCAACTGATCAAGCACTGGCGCATCCCACCCCTAAAGGAAAGGCCCCGGAGAGGATTCTCCGGGGCCTTTCCTTTAGTGCTCGAGATCTTGCGACTACCGGAAGTAAAGGTAGATGCAGCCGATGATGACCACCACAAGGACCGAGGTCACCACATCACGCCAGTTCCAGCTGGCGCGGGTCTCGGCACGCTGCTCATCGGTGAGCGTGGCGAAGGTCAGACCCTCCAGGCGCGCCTCGTCGGGCTCGGCGGTCATGTAGCTCACCACCACCATCGTCACCATGCTCACCGCCAGGATCAGCATGCTGAAGTACTGGAAGTAGATGTTGTTGACCACCCAGAGGAAGGATCCGGGCGCGTAGCTGAACCCCTTGATCAAGGCCACCGGGGTATCCACAGCCAATCGGGACAGGCCGAGCACGAATCCCACGATCATGGCCGCCAGGCTGCCCTTGGCATTGAGGCGCTTCCAGAAGATGCCCAGGAAGAAGACCACGAAAATCGGCGGAGCCAGGTAGCCCTGCACGGTCTGCAGGTATTCGTAGAGGCCATGGGAACCCTTGATGACGGGGATCCACAGGATGCCGATGATGACCATGCAGCCCGTCGCGATGCGGCCCATGCGCACCAGGGCGTGCTGGGGGGCATTGGGACGCAGCTTCTGGTAGAGGTCAATGGTGAACAGCGTGCTGCTGGCGTTGAAGACGCCGGCGAGTGAACTCATCAGCGCCGCGATGAGGCCCGCCACCACCAGTCCGCGGACACCCACGGGCAGCACATGGGCCACCATCGAGGGGAAGGCGTTCTGCAGCTGATCGCGCACCGGCGCTCCAGTCGCATCCACCATGCTCTTGAGGCCCTGGATGTCGCCCTGCTTGGCCAGCGCGAAGCAGACCATACCGGGGATGATGAAGATGAACACGGGCAGGAGCTTCAGGAAGCTGGCAAGGATGGAGCCACGGCGGGCGTGCTGCTCATTCTTGGCGCCCAGGGTGCGCTGAACGATGTACTGGCAGGTGCACCAGTACCAGAGACCGATCACGGGAGCGCAGACGATCATGCCCAGCCAGGGGTAGTGGCCGTTGAAGTACCAAGCCTGGCGGATCACCTTGCCGACGGCATCGACTTCCTTCACTGGGGCCCAGGTACTTTGAGTGCCAGCGGCAACAATGGGCTTCCAGAGGTTGAACATGTCCGCGGGCAGCGCGTGTTTCAGGCCTTCCCATCCGCCCACCTTGTGAAG
>DAOPYE010000161.1:0-3150 GCA_035352715.1 Holophaga sp.
GATCAGCGATTGCGAGATGAAGGCGGTGATCGCCGCCGCGAAGGTGAGCAGGCAGCCCGCGACGATGCCGGGCAGCGACAGCGGCAGCGTGACCTGCCGGAAGGTCCGCCATTCGCTGGCGCCCAGCGACGACGACGCGTCGGCCAGATTGGGGTCGATGCGCTGGATCGCGTTGATCAGCGGCAGCACCCAGGCCTACGAATACCTGCCCGAGAGCATCCGGAACTTCCCCGACCGGGGGGCCCTGGCGGCAGAACTGAGCCAGGCGGGATTCCAGGAGATTCGATGGAATGACCTGACAGGCGGCATTACGGTCCTACACTTGGGGAGAAAGCCGCTAGCGTGAAGCCGTTTCCCACCGGAGGTAAGACATGTCCAAACCTGATCCAGCCATCACCGCAAAACTCCTGAGCACCTTGAACGAGACCAACGGCGAGCCCCATGGCCACACAACAGAAAAGGCCGGCGCGAAACCCCATCTCGAAGCCGATGCGCGCCCCTGCCCGGCCTCGGTTTCCAAGCAGGGGATGCCTTCCCGCAAGCACTCCGGCGCCGGCCACATGCGCTCCAGCAACCGGGGCAAGTAGGCTTGTGACTTCTGAAGGGCAAGGCCCGGCCTAACATGGGGCTGGGCCTTGCTTTTCCGGAGGACGTGAGACATGGACGGATTCGCCTACCGGATGCTCTTCGCCTTTCTGGCGCTGTTCCCGATCCTGAACCCGCCTGCCATGGCACCGATATTCCTTCAGTTGACCTCCGGCATCTCAGAGGGCGAACGGTCGCGGTTGGCCTTTCTGATCGGCCTCTACACCTTCATCCTGCTGACCGTGCTGCTGTATGTCGGAGGATGGGTGCTCAAGCTGCTGGGAATCTCCATCCCCGTCATCAGCATCGCGGGCGGTTTGCTGCTGTTCCATTCCGCCTGGCGGATGCTGAACCGGGATCCCCGACTCAGCGAATCCGAGAAACAAGAGATCCGGCCTTCGGTGCAGGATCGGGCCTTCTTCCCGCTGACGCTGCCCGTCACGGCCGGTCCGGGCTCCATCGCGGTCACGCTCAGCCTGGTGCCCAGCGGAAGCATTCTCGAATGGGGCGTCCTCTCTCAATTCCTGGCGCTGACCTGCGGCATCGCGCTGGCCGCCCTCACGGTTTTCATCTTCTACCGATTCGCCTCTGGCATGCTTCAGCGGCTTGGAAAAACAGGCGAGGCCACAATTTCCCAAGTGGCCGCTTTCGTTCTTCTGGCCATTGGCGTTCAGATCATCTGGAACGGCATCCGCGGGCTGTTGCGAACATTATAGAAATCGAGTCTGGGGTTTATGCGCCGCTGCGCAAGAACCGATGCGAGGATCAAGGGAAGTTCGTTCTGGAGCAGCAGTGAGAAACAACCAGCCGGTCACGAACAATGAACACCAGGTCGCGGAGGGTGCCTTTCTGGTATCCACCACGGACACGCGGGGCATCATCACGTCCGCCAACACAGAGTTCGTTCGCCTGAGCGGCTTTTCGGAATCCGAACTGATTGGACAGCCCCATAACCTCGTTCGCCACCCGGATATGCCCAGCGAGGCTTTCGAAGACCTGTGGCGCACCGTCAAGGCGGGCAAATCCTGGCACGGGATGGTGAAGAACCGCTGCAAGAACGGAGATTTCTACTGGGTGGACGCCAACGTCACCCCCATGGTCGGAAACGACACCATCGTCGGCTATGTCTCCATCCGCAGCAAACCTTCCCTCGCGCAGATCCAGGACGCTGAATATCGCTACGCTCTGGCCCGCCAGGGCAAGAAATTGGCGGAAACCGATTGGAAGCCGTGGGTGTTCCTGCCCGCGCTGAGCCTGACCACGCGCGTCTGGGCAGGGTTCGCGCTGGTGGCGTTGGTCTTCCTGGCGGGGGCCTTCCTGGGCGGCGACAGCCGCATCGTCTGGGCCATCGGCGGCTGCTTCGCGACGGGTTTCGCGGCCGTCACCACGAACCAGGCGCTCAAGGCCCAGTTTGGTGGAGATCCGGCCGAAGCTCTCGAGATCCTGCACAAGGTCGCGGAAGGGGATTTCAGGGCCGAAGCCCACACCCGGCCCGGCGATGCCACCAGCCTCCTGGCGACCTTGCGGACCATGCAATCCCATCTGAAGGGCATGGTCAACCGCATCCGGTTCGACGCAATGCATGTGAACGAAAGCGCCGAATCCTTTGCAGCCTCCACCCATCAGATATCCGCCACGAGTCATGAACTGGCCCAGAACGCTGAACAGCAGCGCACCTCTTCGGAGCGCGTGGCCTCGGCCATCACGGAGCTGACCACGTCGATCCAGGAGGTCAGCAGCAACGTGCACGCCAGCCAGCGCCAGGCCCAGGAGGCCGTCGAGGCCACGCGCCGGGGCGATTCCGCCGGAGAAGCCGCCATCACGGCCATGGCTCGGGTGGAAGAAGCCACCGCCCAGATGGTGCAGGCGGTACGCGTGATCCAGGGCATCGCGCGGCAGACGAACCTGCTCTCCCTGAACGCGGCCATCGAGGCGGCCAAGGCGGGGCACATGGGCAAGGGGTTCGCGGTCGTGGCCGAAGAGGTGCGCAAGTTGGCCGAACGCAGCGGTCAGGCGGCCAAGGAGATCGGTCAGCTCATCGAAGGCAGCAACGAGGCCGTGAACGAAGGCCGCCGGACGGTGCAGGACGCCGTCGACGCCCTAGGGCATATTCGCGAGAACATCAGCCAGGTCACGGCCATGTCGCTCGAAATCAGCGCCTCCGCCTCGGAACAGGCCACGGCCAGCCAGGAAGTCGCCGAACAGGTGGACCTGAGCGCCCAGAAAGCCACGGAAAACGCCTCGGCCAGCGTCGAGCTGTCCTCGACGGTGGAGCTGAATTCCAGGACATCCAACAATCTGGCCCAGACCGCCAAAGAGCTGTTGTCCCTGGTGGCCCGCTTCCGCACCTGAGTCCAGGACCATGGACGCGCCAAGGATCCTTGTCGTCGATGATGTCCCCATCATCCGTTTGGCCCTTCGGCGCATCCTTGAGCCCGAGGGTTACGTCTGCATCGAGGCCTCGGATGGCGATGATGCCCTGGCCATCCTGGACCAGGATCCTCTTCCCCTGGTCCTGTGCGATATCCACATGCCCCGATGCAGCGGCCTGATGGTGGTGGAAGC
>DAOPYE010000162.1:0-3139 GCA_035352715.1 Holophaga sp.
GCCTTGATCGCGGCGCTGAAGGAGCTGGCGTGAACTTCCTGGAACTGCCCTCGCCGCTATGGGTGCTGGGAACGGATACGGGCGTGGGCAAGACCCACGTTGCCGCCGCCATCGCCCGCGCCTGGGCCGCCAAAGGCCCCGTCGTCTACCGCAAGCCGTTCCAGACGGGCGTGTCCTCGCCGGAGGATCCCGAGGCCGACGCGCCGGTGGTGCGGGGTGCTGGCATCTCGGTTGAAACCGGCGTGGTGCTGCGCGAGCCTCTGTCGCCCATGGCCGCGGCCCAGGCCGAGGGCCGCACGCTGGATCTGGAGGCCGTGGCCGGATGGACGATGCGGCCCGTGCCCAGCGGATCCCGCCTGCTGCTGGAACCCGCCGGGGGCGTCATGGTGCCGCTGGCCGCTGGCAAAACCTTCGTGGCCTGGGCCACGGATCTGCGGGTGCCCGCCGTTGTCGTGGGGCGAGGGGGCCTGGGCACCGTGAATCATGTCCTGCTCACCTGCGAAGCCCTGATGATGCGCGGTTGGATCATTGCCGCCGTTATTCTGAACCCCGGTGTCGACGACAGCGCGCAGGCCGCCCAGGGCAACGCCGAGTTGCTGCGGCGCTTCCTGCCGTTTCCGGTGGAAATCCTGTAAGGCTTCAGGCCTCCAGTTCCCGCTCCAGCCGCTGCAGGCGCTTGATGCGAGCGTAGGGGCCGGCCTGGGCCACGAGGCGTTCGGGCGCGCCGATCTGCGCGACGCGGCCTTCCTCCAGCACCACCACCTGTTCGCACAGCTCGGCGACAAAGACGCGATGCGTGGCCAGCACCAGGGTCGTCTGGCCCAGGAAGGCTTTCAGATTGGCCAGGATGCGGCTCTCGGTCTCAGCGTCCACGGCGGAAAGGGCGTCATCCAGGATCAATAGGCGTGGCCGTCGCAGCAGGGCGCGGCCTAGGGCCGTGCGCTGGCGTTCGCCGCCCGAAAGCGCCACGCCGCGCTCGCCCACGACCGTATCCAGCCCCATGGGCAGGCGCTTCACCAGGTCATCCAGGCATACGATGCGGGCCATATCCCATAGATCTTCTTCCGTCGCGTCGGGGCGGCCCATGGCCAGGTTCTCGCGCAGCGTCGTGGAGAACAGGAAAGCCTCCTGGCTGGCCCAGCCCAGGCCCTCCCAGTGTTCGCGCAGATCCTCGTGCGTCAGCGCCTTGCCGTCCACGGCCAGGGTGCCCGCTGTCGGCAGGCGCAGGCCCGCCATCAGCTGCAGCAGGATGGTCTTGCCGGAGCCGATGCTGCCCAGGATGGCGAGGCTTCCACCCGAGGGCACCTCCAGATCCAGGGGGCCCAGCCCGCGCCCGGATTCAAAGCGATGGATCGCGCCCCGCAGGGAGATCGACGCGGGGGGCTGCTGGGCGAGCAAGGGAATCGGGGACGGAAGGCTGGGCAGGGGGCTCGCCAGGATCTGGTCGATGCGATCCTGGCCCGCCTTGGCTCGCGAGAACAGATTGGCGGTCCAGCCCAGGGACATGACGGGCCAGGCCAGGGCCGTCAGATAGCCCGTGAACGCCGTGAGATCGCCCAGGCTCAGCCGCCCACGCGTCACCAGGCTGCCGCCAAAGGCCACCAGCACCAGGGCGGAGAGTCCGCTCATCAAGGTCGCGATGGGGCCGTAGGCGCTGGAGATCACCGATTGGCGAATGCTCAGCGCCGCGTGGCGGCGGCTCAGGGCCTTGAAGTCGGCAACGCGGCGTTCCTCCAGCCCGAAGGCTTGGACCACCTTCTCGCCGCTGATGGTTTCGTGGCTGAACGTGTTGAGTTCGCTGGTCACGAGTTGGAGCTTTTGCTGTAGGCGGAAGCTGGCTTTCGAAACCACGTAGAAGCCCAGGGTCAGCAGCAGGAATGGCGCCAGCACCGCCGCCGTCAGCCTCGCGCTGGTGTGGATCATCAGTGCGAGCGTCATGGGCAGGATGCTGGCGACCTGCAGCATGCTCATGAATCCAGGGCCGGTGGCCATGCGAACCGTGCCCACATCGTCGCCGATGCGGCTCATCAGATCGCCGATGCGGTTCTGTTCGAAGAACGCGAAGGGCCGGGCCAGCAGGAAGTTGTAGAGATGCTCGCGCTGGTCCTTTTCGATCTCGCGGCTCAGGCCGATCAGCGTGTTGCGCATCAGATAGCGTCCGACGCCAGCAGCCAGGGTGAACGCGAGCATCCAGGCCAGATCCATGCGGCTCGCCGACCAGCGGCTCTGCTCCAGCGCGTGGACCGCGCGCCCGGACCAATACGGCACCCAGGACGCCGCGAGGCTGCACAGCAGGGTCGCCACCAGACCCCAAGCCAGGCGTCGTTTGTGCGGCGATAGCAGCTTCCACCACCAGGGCGAGGGACGGAACACGAAACCTCCAGGCTCAGATTATCAGAGGGATTTCGCGGACTCTGGGCTTGGCGTGGCTGTCTTTCCGCGTGATCCTTGGGCGATTCCACCAACCCCCTTCGTTCTGGGAGCCCCCATGGGCCGTCTCCTTGCGTCGCTATTCTGCTGCTTGTGCCTATCCGCGCAGATGATCCAGGAATCCTTTCAGCGGGATCCTGGGCCCCTGGATTTCATTCACGGCGAAGGCCTGGAGCAGTTCATCCTTCAGTCGCTCACGGGGGATGCGCTGGTGGGCGTGGATGCGGCGGGGCGCGTCGTGCCTCGGCTGGCGACCCGGTGGACTGTGCAGAAAGGACGGATCCGCTTCATGCTGCGGGGGGATGCGCGCTTTGCGGACGGTGCGCCGGTGACGGTGGAGGATGCGCTATGGACGATCCAGGCCATCCAGTCTGATGCGGGGGCCAGTCCGACCAAGCGCTCGGCGCTGGAGGGTGTGACGGCGCGGGCGATGGGTCCGGAGCTGGAGCTGCGTTCCAACAAGCCTGCGGAGCGCCTGTTGAAAGAGCTGGCGGGCCTTCCCATCGCGCGTCGAGGCCATGCGGGCATGGGTTCGGGTCCATTCCGACTGGAGCGTTCCGGGGCAGAGTGGACGCTGCGCGCCCGAACCCATTTCCTGAATCCTCGGATATCGGGCCTGCATTTCCGCCTGGTGGGCGACGAGCAGGCCATGCTCCAGAACCTTCAGAAAGGCTGGCTGACCCTGGGGGTTCCTCCGGCCCGGCGCGAA
>DAOPYE010000163.1:0-2970 GCA_035352715.1 Holophaga sp.
TGATCTTCTCCACCTGGATCAGGTGGTAGCCGTAGCTGGTCTTCACGGGCTCGCCGACCTGGCCGACGGCCTGCTTGTGCACGGCGTCTTCGAACTCGGGGGCGAACGAGCCGAAGCTGATGTTCTCGTAGAGTCCGTTCTTATCCTTGCTGCCGGGATCGTCGGAGTAGTCCTTGACCAGATCCGACAGCTTCTTGCCGGCCTTCAGTTCCGCCTGGAGCTTGGCGATCTTGGCCTTGGCTTCATCATCCGTCAGGCCTGTATCCGAGCCCGCGGGGCCGCCCTTCACGGCCACCAGGATGTGGCGCGCATCGAAGGATTCCTTGCTCTTGAATCGATCCTGATGGGCGTCGTAGTAGGCCTTGTAGTCCTCGTCCTTCAGGCTCAGCTGGCCTTGCAGCTTCTCGCCGTCCCGCTCGAACATGGCGCGCACCAGCAGCTCCATCTCGGACATTTCGCGCCGCTTGCCGAATAGTTCCGTCTGGTCCAGCTTCTCGCGCCGGGCCTTGGCGGCGATGAGGCGCGCCTGGAGGAACTGATCCTGGATCTGCTTGCGGGCGCCCTCGATCATGGCGATCTGCATGCGCTGCTGCTCGTTGTAGGCGATGGCGATGTAGGCGTCCAGATCGGATTCCCGGATGACCTTGCCGTCCACGCGGGCGAGGATCTTGTCGACCTTGGGCTGGGCGGGCGTTGCCGGCTTGGCTGGAGCGGCTTTGGGGGCCGGCGCAGGTGCGGCGGATTCGGGCTTGGGGGCTTCAGGCTTGGCCGCTTCCGGAGCAGGCGTCTGAGCCACCAGGCTCATGGTCAGCAGGGGGAGGAGGAGAAGACGCATGGGATTCCTATGGGGCGAGGAAGGTTGCAGGAAAGGAAAAGAGGACTAGTTGCGCCGCCCGCCCAGCAGGCGGAGCAGGGACAGGAAGATGTTGTAGAGGCTGACGAACAGGGAAAGCGCGAAGCCCGCCGGATCGCTGGTGTCGCCCGCGCGCAGCATGGCGGAGGTATCCCACAGGATCTTGGCCGAGCAGGCGATGACGGCCACGGCCGCCGCCAGCAGCCCCAGCGTTTCCAGATGGAAGATCGCGGCGATCAGGCTGCCGAAGAACATGACGGAGATGCCCACGATGACGAAGCTGCGCAGGAAGCTGAAATCCTTCTTCGATACGAAGGCGATCAGGGTCAGCACCAGAAAATCGGCGGCCGTCATGCCCGCAGCCGCCAGCACAATGCCGGGGCCGGAGGTGGAGGCCACAACCAGGGACACGATGCCCGCAATGACGCCGCTCACGTAGGTGAAGACCGCGTAGGCCACGCGATTCATGGGCTTGCGGCGGCTGACGGCGCTGGCCCACATCAGGGTGCCGAACTGAGCGATAAATAGGGCCCAAATAAAGTATTTGCCCACGATGGGGAACAGGGCCTTGGCGACGAGGGGCGACGTGAGCGCGCCCACGCCCGCCACCACGAATCCGGCCATCAGCCACAGGTAGACGCTGCGCACAAAAGAGATGCGGTTCTCAGTTGCGCTGCGGGGAGCGCCGTAGAATCCCGCTCGAATCTCGTCACTCATCAATTGACCTCGAATCACCCATCCATGGGCGCTTTCATGCTACCACTGGCCTTTCTTGCACCCACAGGCGCATTGCGTGGCGAAGGCCTGGTCCACGGTTTGCCCTGAGGGGACCCCAGGGGCAGACTGATCTCCCGAAGGGTGGCGAGGCCGCCCGGAAGGTTCCCGTGTTCGGATGGCTCCCTTGACCGATGATCCCAATCCAGACCTGATGCCGGCCCTGACAGCAGCCCCAATTCAGGCGCTGCTGCCCGACGCGTGGCGTGAGCGTTGGGACCAAGCGGCGGGCGAGCGCGTCCAGCGCTGCCGCCAGCGGCGCATCGAGGACGTGAAGGGCCTGGATTTTTGTTCCAACGACTACCTGGGCCTGCGCCTGGATCCCCGCCTCATGGGTGCAGCCGCCCGCGCCGCCCTGGAGTTCGGTGCGGGGACGGGTGCCGCGCGCCTATTACGGGGCGTTTCTCCCTTGCATCAGGAACTGGAGCGGGAGCTGGCGACCTGGAAGGGCGCGGATACGGCCCTGCTCTTCAATACCGGGTTCCAGTGCAACGCCACGGTCATTCCCGCTTTGGCCGGTCAGGGCGATGGCGTCTTTTCGGATGCGCTGAACCACGCCTCCATCGTGGATGGGTGCCGCATGGCCAAGGCGCGGGGCGCCCAGGTGAACCTCTACCGCCACCTGGATCTGACGGATCTGGAGGCCAAACTTCAGGCCTGGCGCCAGATCGCGGCCCCTTCGGCCCTACCCCTGGTGGTGACGGATAGCGTCTTCAGCATGGATGGCGATGTCGCCGATTTGCCGGGCCTGCTGGAACTTTGCGAGCGCCACCAAGCCCTGCTCATGGTGGACGAAGCTCACGCTACGGGATTGCTGGGCGCGACTGGCTCGGGGTTGGCGGAACATCAGGGGGTTCACGGGCGCGTGCCTGTTCTTATGGGCACCCTGGGCAAAGCGCTGGGATCCTTTGGCGCGTTCATCGCCTGTGACGAGCCGCTGCGCGATCACCTGGTGAACACCTGCCGAGGCTTCATCTTTTCGACCTCCCTGCCGCCCGCGCCCCTGGGCGCAGCCCTGGCAGCCGTGCGCATCGCCCGCATGGAGCCCTGGCGCCGGGAGCGGGCGCTTGGCTTTGCCCGGCAGATCCGGGAGGCGCTCGGCGTCGCCGATCACCCTTCGGCCATCGTGCCCCTGATGGCGGGGGAGGATGCCCGCGCCCTCGGGTGGGCTTCCCAACTTCAGGAGCAGGGCTTCGATGTGCGCGCCGTGCGGCCTCCGACGGTGCCCGAAGGCGAAGCCCGGCTGCGCATTACGACCGGCGCGCACCTGGAAGCGCATCAGGTGGATGCCTTGATCGCGGCGCTGAAGGAGCTGGCGTGAACTTCCTGGAACTGCCCTCGCC
>DAOPYE010000164.1:0-2891 GCA_035352715.1 Holophaga sp.
GCGATGATCGCGCTGCTTGCTGATCTCCAAGCGGGCGTGGTTCCGGCTTACCTCAGGGTCCGAGAGGTGGAGATCGTTGCCGGAGCCGCGTCCGATGGTGAGCCCCTGCCGCAGCGGAATCACCTCGCCGATGGGCTGCCCCACATAGCGGATCAGGGCCCAGTCATCGCTCGCGAGACCCGCCTCTAGCCCCGGTACCGGCGCGTACTCTGTGATGGGTTCAGGCTCCTCCCCACTGGGGTTGGCAGGCCCTTTGATGATTGGGGTGATCATGTGGGGACAGGGTCCGTAAGGAATGGCCCCAGAATAACAGGGTCATCCCCCTCGCTTACGGGACCGATTGGAGGGTCTCAGCGTTTTTTTTCCGCCGAGACCACGCGGTTGCGTCCTTCCCGCTTCGCCAGGTACAGCGCGCCATCCGCGCGACCCAACAGCGCCCCGCCATCCCGATCCTCCCGCCCCCGCTCGGCGACGCCCAGGCTGCAGGTGACATGAAGCTCCTCAGGCGCCATGGAGATCAGCGTTTCCGAAACGGCGACGCGCAAGCGCTCGGCGAGCAGCATGGCCCCTTCCAGATCGGTTTCGGGCAGGATCAGCAGGAACTCCTCCCCACCGATGCGGCCAGCCAGATCCGTGCCCCGCAGATTGGCGCGCACCCGGTCGCCAAACGCCGCCAGCACAGCATCGCCCGCACCGTGCCCGTGGGTGTCATTGATCACCTTGAAATGATCGAGATCGCACATGATCACGGAGAGGGGGCGCCCGTGCCGACGGCTCAGATCGAAACGACCCTGCAGTTCCGTAAGGGTCGCTCCCCGATTGCCCAGGCCCGTAAGGGGGTCCCGCGTGCTCTGATCCAGGAGCGTCTCGTGGAACGAGCGTTCCAGCCCATCCATCACGACCAGCTTCATCACATGATTGCCGATGGCGATGCGATCGCCCGCCGTCAGCGCCACAGACCCGTTAACCACACAACCATTCAGGAATGTGCCATTGGTGGAACCCGTATCCTGGAGCGTCAACTCGGTCTCAGGCTGCGAGACGTTGCCCAGTGTCATGCGAATGCAGGCATGAGAACGACTGACTTCCTCGTCCAGCAGGATGATGTCCACCTGGGTTGAGCGGCCGATGATGTTTTCTCCGGGCGCCAGGGGGAAGATGCGCCCCAGATTGGCGCCGGCATAGACCACCAGCGCCCATTCAAGGCTGGAGAGATCGGGCTCGAAAGCATCGCGCTGGCGCAGGGCCGTCTCCACGTCCACGCTGTGGCCCAGCGCGACGGTGACATCGAGCGAATCCGGGGTTCCCGGCGCTTCCTCAGGCTTGTCCTGCGGCGGCTGGGGCATCAATCATTCCTCCACAAAGCTGCTTACAAAGGATAGGTCAGTCTTCCGCCTCGCGAGAATAAATGGTTCTCTCCGAACCCCAGACGCTTCCGATCCCAGTTCAAGCAGAACTCGCCCCGTCTTGGCATCGTGCCTCAAGCTCCTCACCCCGCGCGTAGGGATCCGATACAGCCCCAACACCTCCAGGTTGCGGATGTTCTCGCCGCTGCTCCGCACCAGTTGAAGCGTGTAGCGCATGGTCAAGGCGCGGTTCATCTCTAGGGGAGGGATCGCCACGGGCATGCCGAGCACCAGCCGCAGCCCCGCGCGGACGCCCGGAGACACGAAGGATGGATCCGCCCTGCGCGTGGGGGGCGCCTGAATGGGCTCTCGCCAGCCCCGCGATACCGAGCGAAGTGCTGACATTTCTCCCCGCCGGACCGAAGCCTTGCGCGGCAGGGACGGCACATCCAGACGCGCGCATCCCCCCGCCCGAAAGACCTGCATCTCGCACACCAGCGCCCCAGCCGCCCATTGGGTCCAGGCCTCCTCCGCCTGAATGGAAGCAGAAAAGACCATGGGCTCTTCCGTGCCCCCAGCCGGAAAGGCCAAGGCGGCGGATTGGGGGGATGAGGCGAGATGGAATTCCGCGCTCCGCCCTTCGCACGCCAGGACGGCCACTTCCCCGGCCCTCGGCTCCGGCAGGCGCATTTCCACATCGCGGCTCGACGGCGCCTGGAAGACCCGTTTCAGGGTCTCCGCCAGATCGGAGACCGCCGAGCCGATGCGCCCCATGCCGACGCTCATGGCTGATCGGGATGCACCAGGGCCTGAAGGGCCGCCAGCACGCGTTCCAGCGGCTCCGCCAGATCCATGCTGTAACCCGCCTCTACCACCTTCAGGGCCACCTGATCCTGGGCCGCCAGATCCACGGAGCTGGCGAAGATCACGCGCAGCGGCGAAGCGCCCTCCGCCACCTGGACTAGCAGCTCGCGCGACGACGCGCGAAAGGTCTCTCCCGATCGCGCCAGCGGCGGTTCCTGCGTCTTTTGCACCGATAGAACGGGACACTTCGCCTCGCCGTTCCAGCCACCCGCCAGATCCGCCGCCGGAACGATGAAAAGATCCGGCGTTCCCTTCAACTCCTTCAACAGCGTCTTCTGGATCACCTCTTCCTTCAGGTGCGGCTCCAGCGCTTTCCCGTAGAGCACCGACTGCAGCCGCGTCGGCGTGATCGGCTCCGTATAGCGGAAATCCAGCGGGATGCCCGAGGTATCCGTCAGCAGCAGCCCGCCCAGGTAGCTCGCTCCTTCCTTGATCGCCACAAAGTATGCAAGCTTAAGGGCCTCGGCCATTTCCATCCCCGTGATGATCTGCACAGAATAGCCCCGGGAGCCTCGCAGCGCATCACCCCACTTGCCTTTAGCCCAAATCCCGCTATCCTAAAAAAAGCCACTGGGGAGTGGTCTAATGGTAGGACAACAGATTCTGATTCTGTCAGGTGAGGGTTCGATTCCTTCCTCCCCAGCCAAGTGAAAGCCTCCGAGATCCGGAGGCTTTTTCATA
>DAOPYE010000165.1:0-1362 GCA_035352715.1 Holophaga sp.
TCATCGCCTACGAGCGCGCGCGCATCCAGAACCCCTGGGTGCGCCTGCCCCTGCTGGCGCTGGGGGGATGCCTGCTGCTGGCCTGGGCGCCGGTGCTGGCGGCCAGCGGCTCTGGCAGGCATCCGGTCGCGTGGCTGGTGCTGATGCTCAGCGCCTTCGCACTGCCCGCCCTGGTGATCTGGACCTCGCCCGCGCCCTGGCTGTGGACCGGCGGCCGCGCCAGCCATACGCCCATCCTGCGCGGCGTCATCCAGTCCGCGGCCTTCAACGCCGCGGCCATTCTGCTGCTGGGGCTTTTCCAGGTCGGGATCATCGTGCTCTCGGGGCTGGATCGCAGCTGGCTCAAGACCCTGGGCGGGCTGCATCTCGGGCTGTTCATGGTCTGCCCAGCTGCCATGCTGGCGGGCTATTTCATCACGCTATGGGAGCGCACCCGCTACGCGCAAAGCGAAGCGGAGCGCAGGCTGCGCGAGGCCCAGTGGGTGTTGTTACGCGGCCAGCTCAGCCCCCACGTGCTGTTCAACGCCCTGAACGGCTTGGCCGAGCTGGTGCACATCGACGCCGACGCGGCGGAAAGAGGCATCCTGAATCTGTCCGATCTCTACCGCACCCTGCTGGCGCATGGCAGCAAGCCCAAGGCCCCGCTGGGCGAAGAACGAGCGCTGGTCGAGCGCTTTCTCGAGGTGGAATCCATGCGCCTGGGCGACCGGCTGCGGACGGCGTGGCGATGGGATTCCGCCTTCGACGACCTGGAACTGCCGCCCTTTCTGGTGCAACCCCTGGTGGAGAACGCCCTGAAACACGGCATCAATCCCTGCACGACCGGCGGCGAGCTGGTTATCGAACTGGCGCAGGAGGACCGCGAGCTGATCATCCGCGTGCGCAACACGGGCCAGGCCCTGCCCCTGCTGCTGGGCAACGGCGTGGGCGTGGCCAATCTGGAGGCGCGTCTGGGGCTGGCCTTCGGCAGCAAGGCTTCCCTGCGCCTGCGCAGCGAAGACGGCTGGACGGTGGCCGAAATCCGCATGGATCTTGAGACGGCGAGGAGAAAAGGATGAATGCGCTGCGCGTGGCCCTGGCAGATGACGAACCCCTGGCAAGAACACGGCTGGCGCGCCTGCTGCGGGAAGCCGGATGCGAGGTCGTGGCCGAGCTGCCCGACGGACCCTCGGTGGTGGCCTGGCTGCGCGAGCGAGCGCCGCTCGAAGCCCGACCAGAAGCAAGGGCGGACGCCCTGTTCCTGGATATCCAGATGCCCGGCTTGACGGGCCTGGAGGTGATGGCGGAGCTGGAGGATGGCCAGGACTGCCCGCCCGTGGTGTTCGTGACCGCCTTCAGCGAACATGCGGTGCGCGCCTTCGA
>DAOPYE010000165.1:1462-2865 GCA_035352715.1 Holophaga sp.
TGCGCATCCAGCGCCATCTGCTGCTGCGCCCCGAGGCCGTGCTGGGGCTGCGCTCGATCGAGGGCGGCCGGGCTGCCGTGCGCGTGGCCGAGGGCACGGATCTGGAAGTCAGCCGAAGCGTCACACCGCGCTTGAAGGAGATGCTGGGCCTGTAATCCGCCGGGACTCGTCTCACGAGGCCTCCCGAAGCTGTTTACGGCAACATCACGGCGCTGCCATCATCCCATGGCGGCTCGTTCCGCATCGGAGGTGAACATGCGCATCTCGCTTTCCGCTTTCGCGTTCACGATCGCGGCCCAGTGCATCAGCCCTTTGGCCACATCTGCGGCGGAAGTGCCGAAGGCCATCGTGCCGGAAGCAGGTGCGTTGCCCCTGAGCCCCTTCGCCACGCCTGAGATCGAACAGCGCGTCGACACGCTGCTGCGCCAGATGACGCTGGAAGAGAAGATCGGCCAGCTCAATCAGTATTCCTCCGGCATGGCCACGGGCCCTGGAACGGGACGCAGCCATTACGAGGACATGATCGCGGCGGGAAAGATCGGAAGCCTGCTCAATGTCGTCGATCCCAAGGTGGCCAACGCCTTCCAGAAGGTGGCCATCGAGAAGTCCCGGCTGCATATCCCGATCCTGTATGGCTACGACACGATCCACGGATTCCGCACGGTGTTCCCCGTGAACATCGGCCTGGCGGCCAGCTGGGATCCAGCCCTGGTTGAAGAAGCTTCACGGCTGGCGGCCCGAGAAAGCGCCGCGGTCGGTATTCGCTGGGTGTTCTCGCCCATGGTCGATATCGCGCGCGACGCCCGCTGGGGGCGCATCTCCGAAAGCTCGGGCGAGGATCCCTACCTGGGCTCGGCCCTGGCCGTCGCCTATGTGAAGGGCTACCAGGGCGAGAGCCTGAACGGCGCGGGATCCGTTCTCGCCTGCGCCAAGCATTTCGTGGGCTACGGCGCGGCAGAGGGCGGCCGCGACTACAACACGACGGAGATCAGCGAACGCACGCTTCGCCAGACCTACCTTCCGCCCTTCCACGCCGCGGCCCAGGCCGGGGCGGCGACCTTCATGGCGGCGTTCAATTCGCTCAGCGGCGTGCCCTCCAGCTTCAATCCGTTCACGCTCGACACGGTGCTTCGAAAGGAATGGAAATACAAGGGCATGGTCGTCAGCGACTGGGGCTCCATCCGCGAAGGCATCGCCCACGGCGTGGCGAACGACATGCAGGCGGCGGCCAAGAAGGCTTTCGTGGCGGGCGTGGATATGGATATGGAGAACGACGCGTACCTGCCTTCGCTGCCTTCGCTGATCCAGCGCGGCGAGGTGAGCCAGGAGCGCCTGGACGAGGCCGTGCGCCGGGTGCTGCGGCTGAAGTTCGCCCTGGGCCTGTTCGAGAAGCCCTACGCGGA
>DAOPYE010000166.1:0-2859 GCA_035352715.1 Holophaga sp.
ACGAACCAGTAGTAGCCGTCCTCGTCGCGCCAGGCGGTGTCGCCCGTGTGGTAGATCCCGTCGTGCCATACCTTGGTCGTCAGGGCCGGATCCCGGTGGTAGCCGTTGAAGAGCCCCGTGGGCCGCGTGGGGTCGGTGCGGAAGATGATCTCGCCCACTTCGCCCGCTTCGCATGAGCGGCCATCGTCATCCACGATATCGGCGTCGTATCCAGGCGATGGCATGCCCATGGAACCCGGTCGCGGCTCCATCCACGGAAAGGTGCCGATGGCCATGGTGCATTCGGTCTGGCCGTAGCCTTCGCGCAGCTTCAGGCCCGTCATGCGCAGGAACTGGTTGTAGATCTCGGGGTTCAGCGGCTCGCCCGCGATGACGGCCTGGTTGAGCTTGGAGAGATCGAACTTGGAGAGATCCTCCTTGATCAGGTAGCGGTAGATGGTCGGCGGCGCGCAGAAGCTCGTGACGCCGTGGGTGCACATGGCCTTCAGCAGATCGGCGGGTGTGAACTTGTCGTAGTCGTAGACGAAGACCGCCGCGCCGGACAGCCACTGTCCATAGAGCTTGCCCCACACGGACTTGGCCCATCCCGTGTCCGCGACGGTGAAGTGCAGGCCGCCGTCTTGCACGTTCTGCCAGTATTTCGCCGTCAGGATATGGCCCAGCGGATAGACGTAGTTGTGGCACACCATCTTGGGATGGCCCGTGGTGCCGGACGTGAAATACAGCAGCAGGATGTCGTCGTTGCACGTGGCCGCCGCGCCGGTAGGGCGCTGGAAGCTCGCCTCCACCTGGGCGGACTCGGCGTCGAAATCGCGCCAGCCTGCCCGGGATCCTCCCACCAGGATCTTTTCCTTGAGCGTGGGGGAGTGCGCTTCTGATGCCTCGATGTGGGCCAGCACCTCGGGATCCTGGAGCGTGATGATCGCCTTGATATCCGCGGCGTTGGCGCGGTAGGTGATGTCCTTGGCCGTCAGCAGGTGCGTGGCCGGGATCGCGATGGCGCCCAGCTTGTGCAGCGCCATCAGGCAGAACCAGAACTCATACCGGCGCTTGAGGATCAGCATCACGGGATCGCCCTTGCTGATTCCAATTCCCTGGAAATAGCGCGCCACGCGGTCGCTGCCTTCCTTCAGTTGGCCGAAGGTGAAGGTGGCTTCCGCGCCATGGTCGTCGCACCACACGAGGGCGACCTTGTCGGGCGTCTCGGCCGCATAGCGGTCCACCACGTCATAGGCGAAGTTGAAGTTCTCGGGAATCTCGATCTGGAAGTTGCGGCGGAAGTCCTCGTAGGAGTCGAATGCAACGCGGGGCAGGTAGTTTTCCAAAAGCATTGTTTCTGCGTTCCTCTCTACAGGATCAGGGCCAGGAATTTCGCGTTCTGCCCGTTCAGCGCCTTCATGCCGTGGGGCACGCCAGAGTCGAAGAAGAGGGAATCCCCGGCCTCCAGCACCAGTTCATGGGTTCCCAGGGTGATCTGCAGCGTTCCCTCCAGCACGTAGTCGAACTCCTGGCCCGGGTGGCTGTTCAGCGCGCTGTGCCCATCCGCCGGGTGCGTGTGGGGGTCCACCGTCACCAGGAAAGGCTCGGCCTGCTTATCCCGGAAGTTTGCGGCCAGCGCCTGGTAGCCATAGGCATGACGCCGGTTGACCGAGACGCCCTTGCCCGCGCGGGTCAGGCAGTAGCCATGCAGGCGCGGCTCTTCGCCCGTGAGCAGGCTGGAGAGCTCCACATCGCAGCGCTGGGCGATCTGGTACAGGATGCCCACGGGGATATCCACGGTGCCGGTCTCGAATCGCTCGTATTCGCTGGGCTCGATGCCCAGGGTCTTCGCCATCTCCTGGGGGGCAATCTGGAGAATGTCACGCAACTCGCGGATGCGCGAGGCGATCTGTTTCAACTTTTCCTGCATGGATCTCTCCTCTAGATTCCGCGCTTGAGGGCCATCTGCCCCAGGTGGCTGACGCGGTAGCATCCCACCTCGCGCGATTCCCGGATCAGATCGTGCTGTTCCAGGTAGGCGATATCGGCGGCGGTGATGTTTTTCAGGGCAAGCATGCGGTCCTTGTGGGCGTCGGGATTCTTCGCCACCCATTGCAGTAGGGCCATGCGCTGCGCCGTGATTGTTTCGGTCATTGCCGCTCCTGAGTGTCGTGGGCTGTCGCTTCCAGTTTACGCGCGCCCGTTTACGCGCGCGGCGGCGATTTCAGACGCTGGGTCTTCAGCAGGGCCTGGATCTGGATTTCCAGCTGGTTGAGGAAGTTCGACCGATCCTTTGGCGAGTAAGGCTTGGGGCCGCCGCCCATCTCGCCCATATCGCGCAGGAAGGCGCTGATCTCGCGGCTGGCCAGGGCATCGCCGATGGAATCATCCGTGAACAGGCGCCCCTTGGGATCCAGCACCCGCGCGCCTTTCGCCAGACAGCGCGCGGCCAGGGGAATATCCGCGGTGATGGCGATATCCGTCGCGGTCACGTGTTCCACGATCCAGTCATCGGCGGCGTCGAATTTCCCGCTGACGGTCACCAGCGTGAACAGCGGATCGCGCGGCAGATTCAGGCGGCCATTGGCCACCACATGCACCTTCAAGCCATGGCGCTTGGCGACGCGAAAGACCTCGTCCTTTACGGGGCAGGCGTCCGCATCGACGTAGATCTGTATCGCTTCATCCATCAGGCGGTCCTTCGCGTGGCCAGCAGGTGCCCGATGGCTACGGCCGCAGCGTCCGCCGCATCCACGGGCAGTGGCTCTTTTAGATTCAATAGCATCATCACCATCTTGCCCACCTGGTCCTTGTCGGCCCAGCCATAGCCGCTGACGGCCTTCTTCACCTGCATGGGGTTGTAGTCGCCCACGGGCAGCC
>DAOPYE010000167.1:0-2800 GCA_035352715.1 Holophaga sp.
AGCAGGGGCAGGCGCACCCAGGGGTTCTGGATGCGCGCGCGCTCGTAGGCGATGACCCGATGAAGTTGCATGGCCCGATTATGACGAAGCCTTTGTCCCCGGCGTGCGCTTTCAATGCCAAAGGGATTCAGCGGCCTCCGCTGGGGGGTGAGCCGAGGGAAGGAGGTGTCGATCAGGATATTGTGCAGAAATCATGTTGACGAAGACTGGTCTGTATTGCAGACTCTTCGCATGAACTCCATAACCGATCCTTCCGTTCCTGATGAAATCCGGTCCCCGGCTCCGGCTCCGGCTCCGGCTTCGGCTTCGGCTTCAGCCCCGGCACCCGATCTGGAGCGTCTGTCCGCGCTGACGCGGGACTATGCCCGCCTGTCCCACGACCAAGGGGGATGGGCGGGCATCTGCGGCGGTATCTTCCTTTTGGCGGTCGCAGCGGTGGAAGTCTGGGGTCAGGGATGGGGCCTGAGCTGGCGGACTCTCTGGATCGGGAGCTTCTCGCCCCAGCCACTGCGCACGGGCCTGGTCCTGCTATTGCTGCCGCTCCTGTGGATCGCCCTGCGGGCGCTCCTGTTGAGACACATCCAGGATCGCTACGGGGCGGTCGCGCCTCGCATCGAATCCGATGACCGGCGGGAAAGAGAGCTGCGCGTCAAGAACACGATCGCCCGCGTGATGTTGCCGTTGATCATGCTGGGCGGCATTTGGATGCTGACGCGTCATCCCCTGCCCGCCCCAGCTTCGGCCCCAGTTGCGGCTCCCGCTTTGGACCTTGGCCTGCGCATCGTGGCGATCCTCGCGCTGGCTTCGGGGCTGTGTGTGCTCCTGCCCCGGTGGGAAGGACGCACGGAGCGCATGGTGGGAATCCTGCTGTTCATCGCGCCCGTCTGCGTGCTGGCGGGCTTTCAGATGGGTGCGGACGACACGATGCTGGCGTTTCCCATCATCGGCCTGATTTCCATTGGCAAGGGCGTTCGGGATTATCGGCAGTTCCGTGCGACCCTGCGGGAGCTTGCATGAAGGACGCCTTCCAGAGACTGCTGGAACTGGATCGCATGGTCCACGAACCGGCGCGTCTGGCGATCCTTACGGTGCTGAGTTCGGCTGAAACCGTGGAATTCAAGTTCATGGAGCGCGTCACGCGGCTGACCAAGGGCAACCTGAACAGCCACGCCACCAAACTGGAGGCGGCTGGTTACCTGGAAGTGCTCAAGAGCTTTCGCGGCAAAACCCCTGTCACCACCTTCCGCCTGACCGCCGAGGGCCGCGCGGCGCTGGAGCGCTACTGGCGCGAGGTCCGCGCCATCCAGCCGTAGTCAGGCCTCAGACCACCGCGCCATCCCAATCTGTCTGAAGTCATTGACTGGCCCGAGAGGCCAGAAGGAGGACCTATGGAAGGTCTGGAACCCCATGCCTGTCGGCGATCCATGGTCGAAGCTCTGGGCGTGACGGCGCTCATCTATTCGGTGGCGATCGTGATGCCACGCTGGCTGCCTCGTCAGGCGATCGGCATGTTTGGCCGGACCCTGTGCGCCCAGGGCCTGATGTTGGGCCTGTCCCTGTTGGCGATGTCCGTGCTCGGGCGGAAATCCCGGGGGAAAAGCTGGAGAGCCTACGGATTCCAGGGGCCGCTCGCAAATGGGCGTCGTTCCTGGATCGCAAACTGTGGGCGATCGGCGCTCGTGGCGCTGGCTCTGGGCGCGGCCACAACGGGATTCGCACTCCTGGCGGGGAGCGGCGGTCACCCGGCGCTTCAGGCCATGCGGCCCGCACAGTATCTGCTCGTGGCCATGGTCCTGGCCCCGATCACGGAAGAAGTGTTGTGCCGGGGTTTCCTGCAGGGACATTGGCCGCAGGGGAGCGAGTGGCTGGGCCTGGGCTCGGGGATCTGGGTGAGCGCTGGGGTGTTTGCGGCGATGCACCTGACATTGTTCGGGCGCATGGACGCCGCGGGCGCGACGCTGATCGTGATCATGGCGCTATTGCTGGGGCTACTCGCAGGCCGGGAACGTCAGCGGTCCGGCAGTCTGTTGCCCCCGATCCTGCTGCATCTGTCGGCCAATCTGGGGGGCATGCTCGCTGGGGCAGCGGCTGTGGGCATTCGGCTGATCCAGGCGCGCGGGCTTCGATGAGCCGAACCGCTACCCTTTCGCCGCATCCTTGATCAGTGTGGCGCTCAGCTCGATGCATCCGAGGCAGCTCAGGCGGCGCTGGGCGCGCAATTCCGAGCATCGGATGGTGCCGGCGGCCTGCTGAAAGGCCGACTCCACGGCCTCCGGATCCTGGATCATATTCGCCGCGGCATAGGCGGCACCGCACCAGCCCTGGGGGGCCCGTCCCCCGCCACAGGCAGCGTAGGGCGTGGCGTCTTGATCGAAGGCCGCCGCCACGGCTTGCGCACAGTTGAGCCGGACACCGGCCTGACCCGTGTAGTACGCCTTGGCCTTTTCTGCTTCCATGTCGCCCTCCAGACTCGTCAAATATTAAATTCAACCGTCTGGTTATATGGTTAAACGAAATATCCGATGTGTCAAGTTTCAAGTGAGGCGGCTTGATTTTGGGGGCCTGAAAATTTCTACGTAAATTTACGTTGACGATCTACGGAATGGGACGTAGGTTTGCTGCGAGGTCACTCATGACAACGCTGCCACGTCCTTCCGACTTTGAACTCGCCATCCTTCGCGTGCTTTGGCGCAGGGGCTCGGCCACGGTGCGCCAGATCCACGAGGATCTGCTCCACGAGCGCCAGCAGGGCTATACGACGGTGCTGAAGACCATGCAGATCATGCTGGAGAAGGGCCTG
>DAOPYE010000168.1:0-2793 GCA_035352715.1 Holophaga sp.
TTTTGGCGGGGCTGACGGGGCTCGAACCCGCGACCTCCGGCGTGACAGGCCGGCACTCTAACCGACTGAGCTACAACCCCTTGTTTTACTGCAACCAGTTCGAGCTGGTGGGCGATGACGGACTCGAACCGCCGACATGCTGCGTGTAAAGCAGCTGCTCTACCGACTGAGCTAATCGCCCGTATCGCCGAACAGATAGATTCCCACGAGTCGATCAGATCGTCAAGCACGAAAACCCAGCTACCGAAGCGCCTTGGCTGGCGCTAAGATGGGCCTGCCGGAAGAGCTTAAACAGCGCGAAGTAGCTGTGATCCAAGCAGCTTCCGCGCGGGTTCCGAAGATGAAGCGAGGGGAGGCATCGTGATATTCGACCTCATGGCGGCCTTGGTCAACGTTGGCCTGGCGGGAAGCGAAGGGGAAGCCTCTGGCGGCGTCATCGACTCATTGCCGGATCCCATGAAACCCCAGATTGGGGCAGTGCTCTTTGTCATCGCGGTCCTGGTGGTGCTTTTCATCTTCCTGAAGCACATCCTGTTCAAGCCGCTCACCCGGCTGATGGATGATCGCGAAGCGGCGATCAAGGCGGGCGGAGCCAGCAAGAACCAGGCGGCGACCGAGATTGAAGCGCGCCAGAAAGATTACGAAAGCAAGCTGGCGGCGCTGCGCGCGCAGGCCGGCGAGCGGCGCAAGGCGCTGACGTCGGCGGCTTCGGACGAGCGGCGCAAGCTCGTCGAAGACGCTCGCCAGAAGGCTTCCACCCAGCGCGAAGAGGCCCTTGCGGAGCTGAAGGCCGGTCAGCAGGTCGCCAAAACAGATCTTTTGACCCAGGTGGAAACCCTTTCCGAATCCATGGTCCAGCACCTCCTGAATCAGGCCTGAACGATGAAATCGCGACACACCCTTCTCATGTCCATTCCCCTGGCGCTTTCCGCCGCGCTGTTCCTCTCGGCGCCCGCCTTCGCGCAGGGGCACCCGGAGCCCGCGGCCGCCACGACGCCCGTCGAACACACGGAGGCTTCGCACGCTGAAGCCCCGGCGCACACCGGAGCCGCTGCCCACGAAGGCCACGCCGCTGCCCACGAAGGCCACGCCGCTGCCGGCGAGGAGAACGCCCACCACGCCGAAGTGAAACTCTTCGGGAAAAGCCTGGGACCACTCGCCAAGTTCCTCGTCCAGGTCTTCAACTTCGCCATCTTCGCCGGCCTTCTGGTGCTCGCCCTCAAGGGCGCGCTGGCTTCGGCATTCAAGGCCCGGGCCAAGGAGTTGGAGGATCAGCTGAACCAGGCCGAGAAAGACAAGGCCGAAGGCGAACGTCAGCTCAAGGAGCTGGAGGCCAAGATGGCGGGGCTCCAGACCGAACTGGAGAGCATCCTCACCAAGGCCGAGGCCGATGCGGAGCACGAGCGCCAGCGCATCCTGGACGCGGCCAAGGCTGAATCCGTGCAGATCCTCGCCCAGGCCCAGACCGAGATCGACTTCCAGAAGCGCCAGGCCGAGAAGGAACTGCGCGCCCTGGTGGCTGAACTGGCTGTCGAAGGCGCGACAAAGAAGCTCGAAGCCATGGTTCAAGGAAAGCTCGCCGAGCAGGTCGTCGATCGGGCCATTGATTCTGTTGGAGGTGCGAAATGAGCGGCCTTGCTGTCGCCCGTCGCTACGCCAAGGCGCTTGCCCAGATCGGGGAGCAGCAGGGCAAGTTGATGGCATTCAAACAGGCGCTCGATGCCATCGACACGATGGTGCGCGCCAATCCAGACCTGGAACGCCTGGTGAGCTATCCCCTGATCGCTCCGTCCCTTCGCGCGGCCACCTTCGACGCCATCCTCAAGCAGATCGGCACCGATGAGACCATCCGGAAGTTCTTCCAGGTCGTGGCGCAGGCGGCTCGCCTGTCCCTGATCCGCGACATCACAACCGCCTTCAGCGAACTGGTGGATGCGGCCACGGGCGTAGTGGAGGCCCAGGTCTCCAGCGCGCACCCCCTGCCCGAAAGCCAATCGCAGCGCCTGGCCGCCACCATCGGCGCCCGCACGGGCAAGACCGTGCGCATCCGCTGGCGGCAGGAACCCGCGCTGCTTGGCGGGCTGCGGGTTCAGCTCGGCTCCATGGTCTACGACGCTTCCATTCAGGGCCGGCTCCGCCTGCTCAAGACCCAGCTTCTTTCAGCATAAAACCCGTAAGTTTCGGAGGATTGCATGGACATTCGCGCGGAAGAGATCTCCCGCATCATCCGCAGCCAGATCGAAGGTTTCGACGCCCAGGTCGATGTCTCCGAGGTCGGCACGGTCATCAGCGTCGGTGACGGCATCGCCCGCGCCCACGGCCTGGACAAGGCCATGGCGGGCGAACTGCTGGAGCTGCCCCACGGCGTCTCGGGCCTGGCGTTCAACCTCGAAGAGGACAACGTCGGCATCATTCTGCTGGGTGAGTACACCAAGATCAAGGAAGGGGACACCGTCAAGCGCACGGGCCGCATCATGAGCATGCCCGTGGGCCCCGGCTTCATCGGCCGCGTGGTGAATCCCCTGGGCCAGCCCATCGACGGCAAGGGCCCCATCGAGGCGGTGGACTACTATCCCGTCGAGCGCATCGCGCCTCCCATCGTGGAACGCCATGGCGTGCATGAGCCCATGCAGACGGGTCTGAAAGTGGTCGACGCCCTGGTGCCCATCGGCCGCGGCCAGCGCGAACTGATCATCGGCGACCGCCAGACCGGCAAGACGGCCGTGGCGCTGGACGCCATCATCAACCAGAAGGACACGGGCGTCATCTGCATCTACGTGGCCATCGGCCAGA
>DAOPYE010000169.1:0-2721 GCA_035352715.1 Holophaga sp.
AGATGAGCTGCAACCCCAGCATCGGCGGGGTGGGCAAGGGCCACATGGTGCGCGAACTGGATGCCATGGGAGGCGCCATGGGGCGCCTGACGGACGCTGCCGGCATCCATTTCCGCATCCTTAATGAAAGCCGTGGGGTTGCGGTGCGCGGTCCACGCGCCCAGGCCGATCGCGTGAAGTACCGCGCGGCGGCCCGGAACCTGCTGGAGTCCACGCCGAACCATCATCTGCATCAAGGCATGGCCTCGGGGCTGCGCTGGCGGCGCGGCACCCGGGAGCTTGAGGGTGTGGAATTGCTCGACGGGTCTTTCATACCCTGCGATGCGGTGGTAATCACGTCAGGCACCTTCCTGAACGGCTGCATCCTGGTCGGTGAGCGGCGCATCGAATCGGGCCGCGCGGGTGAGCCCGCCTCCACCCATTTGGCCGAACAGCTCCGCGCCCTGGGCCTGCGCTGGCGGCGCCTGAAGACGGGAACCAGTCCGCGCATTGCCAAGGGCACCATCGACTTTTCGCGCCTAGTCAAACAGCCGGGCGATGCGCCGCCGCGTGCTTTCAGCTTTTTTGGCCCCGGCATCGTGCTGCCGCAGGTGGATTGCCACTTGGTGTCCACAACGCCAGAGACCGAAGCGATCATCCGCGAGAACCTGAAGCGTTCTTCCATGTATGGCGGCCATATCCAGGGCGTCGGCCCGCGCTACTGCCCGTCCATCGAGGACAAGTTCGTCAAGTTCCCCGACAAGGACCGGCACCAGATCTTCGTGGAGCCGGATTCGCTGGAGACGGACGAGATCTACCTGGCGGGGCTATCGACTTCCATGCCCGTCGATGTGCAGATCCGCATGGTTCAGAGCCTGCCGGGATTTGAGCGGGCGGAGATTCTGCGTCCCGGTTACGCCATCGAATACGACAGCTTCGATCCCCTGCAGTTGCGCCAGGACTTGTCGATGGAGGGGCTCGACGGCGTTTGGTTTGCGGGCCAGGTCAACGGCACCACGGGCTATGAGGAGGCGGCGGGACAAGGGCTGATGGCCGGCATCAACGCCGTCCGCCACCTGCGCGGTCAGGCGCCAATCGTTCTGGGCCGCGACCAGGCCTACATCGGCGTGATGATTGATGACCTGGTGACCAAGGGGACGGACGAACCGTACCGCATGCTGACGGCGCGCGCCGAGCATCGGCTGGGGCTCGCCTGCGATCTTGCGGATGTCCGCCTGCTGCCAGTTGCGCGTGAGGTGGGCGCCCTGCCGGAGTCGGCGTTCGCGATCACCGAAGCCAAGCTGGATCGGCGCCTCCGGTTGGGCCAGCAGTGCGGCGAGACCTGGGTGACCCAGACCTCGAGTTTTGGCTCCATCGCCGAGGCGGCCGGGCTGACCCTGAACGCGGGCATGACGCTGACAGAATTCTTCAAGCGCCAGCAGATCACGGAAGTCCTGGCGGATCGCGCACTGGAGGCGTTGCCGGGCTGGAGCGAGCCCCAACAGGGATGGGACGCCACCTGGGAGCGGGATCTCCTGCTGTTTGAGATCCGCTATTCCGGATATCGCGAGCGCGAATCCAGGCTGCTGGATGCCCATCGCGCATGGGATCACGTTCGCATTCCCAGTGACTTCGACCTGGAGGCGCTTTCGGGCCTGAGCCGCGAGGTCAAAGAGAAATTGCGCCACCATCAACCCGAGACCCTGGGGCAGGCGGCGCGCATTCCCGGCATCACCCCTGCGGCCGTGGCGCTGCTGCAGGTGCTGATCGAGCGCTAGCGCTGGGTGACCAGTTCCTTGAGGTAGGCGAGGAACTGCGGACCTAGGTCGTCGCGCTTGAGGGCGAATTCCACGTTGGCCTTCAGGTAGTCCAGCTTGTTGCCAGCGTCATAGCGCTTGGCGGGGATGGGTGCAGCCGTGAGCTTGCCTTCCCGGGCCATGGCAGCCAGGGCGTCCGTGAGTTGGTATTCATTGCCGACGCCGCGCTCCAGGTTGTGCAGGTAGTGAAAGACCTCGGAAGACAGCACGTACCGACCGACCACCGCCCAGTTGCTGGGGGCCGCTTCCGGCTCTGGCTTCTCTACGATGGTGTGGACATTCCACCAGGGGGCGCTTCCTTCGGGGGGATTCACGATGCCGTACCGGGAGACGTGCGCCGGATCGACCTGCTGCACGCCAACTACCGAGGTGCCGCTGGCCTGGTAGGCGGCGATGAGCGCGCTGATGGCTGGGGCCTCTTCGTCGAAAACGTCATCGCCCAGCAGCAGCGCGAACGGGGCATCGCCGACGGCATGCTGTGCGCACAGCACCGCATGGCCCAGCCCCAGGGGTTCGCCCTGGCGCACGTAGGCGAACTGGGCCAGGTGCGTGATGCTCTGGATTTCCGCCAGGGTCGCCTTGTCACCCCGACGCTGCAGCATGTCCTCCAGTTCATAGGCCACATCGAAATGGTTTTCGATGGCCTGCTTGCCGCGTCCGGTGACCAGAACAACGCTTTCGATGCCTGCGTGTATGGCTTCTTCGACCACATGCTGGATCATGGGCTTGTCGACCAAAGGCAGCATCTCTTTGGGTTGGGCCTTGGTGGCGGGCAAGAACCGGGTACCGAGGCCCGCAACGGGAATGACGGCTTTTCGTATCTGTTCCATGGGGTTCATTCTCCATCAAAACCCTTGGAGATCGGCGCACAATGCGGATTTGGTATCGTGGGTCCCAAAAAAAACAGTTGCAAGGAAGTGTGGAT
>DAOPYE010000170.1:0-2635 GCA_035352715.1 Holophaga sp.
CGAAGACGGTCAAATCCGCATCCAGCAGATCCAGGCTCTGCTGCGAGAAGTAGCCGATCTGCAGGCTGGCACCCAGTTTCACCTCGCCCGCGTCTGGCTCCAGCACGCCCGCGACCATCTTCAGCAGCGTGGACTTGCCCGCGCCGTTCTGACCCATGACACACCAGCGCTCGCCGCGGCGGATGTGCATATCGAAGGATTGGTAGAGCTTGCGCTCGCCGTAGGCCTTGCACAGCCCCGAAATCATCACCACGTCGTCGCCGCTGCGCTGGGGTTTGCGGAAATCCCATTTCACGACGCGCCGTTTTTTGGGGGGTTCCACGCGCTCGATCTTCTCCAGCGCCTTCACGCGGCTCTGGACCTGCGCGGCCTTGGCGGCGTGGGCCGAAAAGCGCTCGATGAAGCGCTGCTCCTTAGCGAGTTTC
Source organism: Holophaga sp. (assembly GCA_035352715.1). Classification (GTDB taxonomy): domain Bacteria; phylum Acidobacteriota; class Holophagae; order Holophagales; family Holophagaceae; genus DAOPYE01. The sequence goes on from DAOPYE010000170.1 coordinate 426, forward strand.
GCCTGCTGGCGCGCGTAAGCCGCTTCCTGGTTGGCTTCGCGCTGCTCGCGCTCCTTCACGTAGAAGTCGTAGTCGCCGGAGTAGTTGACGATATCGCCGCCGTCGATCTCCAAGACGCGGGTCACGATGCGGTTCATGAAATCGCGATCGTGGCTGGTCATCAGGATCGTCGCCGTGCTGGCCCTCAGGTAGTTCTCCAGCCACAGGATGGATTCGATATCCAGATGGTTCGTGGGCTCGTCCAGCAGCAGCACATCGAAACTGCCCAGCAGCACCTTGGCCATGGAGACGCGCATCTTCCAGCCGCCGGATAGCGCGCCCACATCGCCATCGATCTGTTCATCGCAGAAGCCCAGGCCCTGCAGGCAGGCGCGGGCCTTGGCCTCCAGCTCGTAGCCGCCGAGGTGCTGGTATTCCTCCTGCACATGGCCGAAGCGTTCGAGGATCTGCTCCATTTCGTCCATGCGGTCGGGATCGGCCAGGGCCTTTTCCAGATCCGCCAGTTCGTGATGCAGATCGCCCAGACGGCCGCTGCCCGCGATGGCTTCATCCAGCACGGGACGCCCCGCCATCTCATCTACCTCCTGCCGGAAGCAGCCAATGGTCAGCTTCTTGGGATAGCTCACCGTCCCTTCGTCAGGCTCCTCTTCCCCCAGGATCATGCGGAAGATCGTGGACTTGCCCGCGCCGTTGGGCCCCACCAATCCAGCCTTCTCACCCGGATTGAGCTGGAAGTCCGCCTCGATGAAGAGCACCTGCTTGCCGTACTGCTTGCTGACACTGGAAAAAGAGATCATGCGCGGGCTTCCCGGAGTTCCGCGCCTAGTCCGGCACGGAGGTCCATATCCATTCTCACCGAGAGCGAAGCCCACGCCCAGGGCAAAGCCCGTGCGCACCGAACCTCCAGGGCTATAGTTCTAGGCGTTCATCCCTGAGGCCCACATGTCCCGACGCCCCTATTTACTTTGCATGTCCCTCCTGGCCGCTTTCGCCCTCTCGGCCACCGGAATTCAGACAAAGGAGCCCGCCGCCAAACCTGAAGCTCGCTGCGGCCTGGGCGGCATCGTGCCAGGCGACGCCTGGAGCGCCTCGGACGCCTACCAGGTGGGCGCTTCCAAGGTCTATCCGCCAGGCACGGGCCGTCAGAGCTACCGGCTGCGCGATACGCGCGGCGGCTTCACGCAGTTCGTGATCGCCAAGGAGAGCAAGGTCCAGGCGGTGCTGCGGGAATACGACGGCGAACAGGAGCCCAAGGTTCTGGAGGCCCTGAAGGCGCGGTACGGCGAACCTTCGAACCCCGGCGTGCAGACCGGCGCCATGGGCTTGGTCAGCGGCAAGACGCAATCCCGCACCGTATGGCTGGATGCGGCCTGCCGCACGCGCATCGAATTCGTGCGCCAGGACAAGGGCATGTTCAAGGGGAGGTTCGCCAAATCCACCACCCTGGCCGTGATCGTCACCGCCCTGGATCAGCAAACGCCTGGCGACAACCCCAATCCACTAGACTGATGTCTACGCTGTGATCACACAGCGGGAAACCGCACCCCAGCGATACGCAATCGTGACAGGAATCACTCGACAGACATTCCGTGACGATGGGACTTTCAAGGGCATTGCTACCATGTGGGCATTATGAAAATACTGATCATCGACGACGCAAAATTTCAGCGAGGCCAGATGGCGCGCCTGCTGGTGGGGCTGGGACACACGGTCATCGAAGCCAGCAATGGCCAGGAAGGCTACATGAAGCTGTGCACGGATGGTCCCGATGCCGTGATCTGCGATCTGCTGATGCCCGTCATGGATGGAATCGCCTTCCTGACGATGGTACACAAGCACGAGGTGCCCACTCCGGTCATCGTCCTTTCTGCGGATGTGCAGGCCACCACGCGGGAGCAGTGCCTGGGACTCGGAGCCCGCGCCTTTCTCAACAAGCCTTGCGAAGTGAACGCGCTGATTGAAGCCCTCGCGCCCATCCAAAACGGTCTCGGCAAAAACTGAGGCTCCGATGCTTGAGGATGAAACCTTCCGGGACGCGCTGACCGAAATGGTAAATATCGGGGTGGGACGCGCGGCCGCATCCTTGGCGACGATGGTCAAGGAACGCATCGAGCTCTCCGTGCCCCGCCTCGTCACGATTCCCTATCACGAACTGCCCACCCAGCTCGGCATCGCCGGGAAGGAGATGCAGATCTCCATCGTGCAGCAGC
>DAOPYE010000171.1:0-2628 GCA_035352715.1 Holophaga sp.
GTGCGCAGCGCGGGCGCCTTCCACGAAAAACTCTCGATTACCGGCGTCGTGCTGACCAAGACCGATGGCGATACGCGCGGCGGCGCGGCCTTCAGCATCAAGCACGTCACGGGGCAGCCCGTGAAGTTCGCGGGCAGCGGCGAGAAGCTGGATGACTTCGAGCGCTTCCATCCCGATCGCATGGCCCAGCGCATCCTGGGCATGGGCGATGTGCTGACGCTCATCGAGCAGGCCAAGGAGAAGATCGACGAGGGTGAGGCCGAGCGCATGGCGGGCCGCCTGATGAAGAACCAGTTCACGCTGGACGACATGCTGTCGCAGATGCGCCAGGTGCAGAAGCTGGGCAGCATGAACAAGATCCTGGGCATGCTGCCGGGCATGGGCCAGATCAAGGAACAGCTCGCGAACGTGGCCACGGACAAGCGCATGAAGCACCTGGAGGCGATCCTCACGTCCATGACGCCTCATGAGCGCAAGAACCATCTGGTGCTGGACGGCAAGCGCAAGCGCCGCATCGCGATGGGCGCGGGCCGCCCCGTGAACGAGGTGAATCAGCTGCTGAAGCAGTTTCTGGAAATGAAGAAGATGATGTCCCAGATGAACGATCCCAAGTTCATGAAGCGCATGCAGCGCATGGGCGGCGGTCTGTCGGGCGGCATGCCTGGAATCCCCGGCCTCGGGGGGAAGTTCCCCTTCTGATCCCATGCGCCCCTTCCTTGATCTTCTGGCCTCCAATCCGCTGATCCTGCTTTTCGCGGTGGCGGCGGTCGGTGTCCCCATCGGCAAGCTGCGCGCCGGTGGTGCGACGCTTGGGTTTTCTGCCGTGCTGTTTGCGGGCATGGGGTTTGGCATGTGGGATCCCCGCCTGCGCATCCCCGACCACATCACCAATCTTGGGTTGGCGATCTTCCTCTACTGCCTGGGGATCGCCAGTGCGCCTGGTTTCTTTGCCGCCTTCAAGGGCGGATCGGCCCTGCGCCAGAACCTGCTGGCGGCGGGGGCACTGCTGATCGGGGCCGTGGTCTGCGTGCTGCTGGGCCGCGTCGCGGGGCTTTCGGCCCTCCAGACGGCGGGGCTGTTTTCCGGTGCGGGCACCAATGCCTCGTCCCTAGCCGCGGCCTTCGATCAGGCGCGGGCGGTCCATGCACCGGGGCAATTGGGCGATGCGGCGGTGGCCTACGCGCTGAGTTTCCCTGCAGGCATTCTCATGCCCATGGTGGTGTTCTTCGCCATGCAGCGGTGGTTCAAAGTGGACCTTCAGAAAGAAGCTGCCGCGCTGCCGGGCTACCGCGCGCCGGGCGAGGCGCTGGAGGTCTGGACCTTCCGCGTGATCAACGAATCCGCCGTTGGCCTGACGAAGCGCGAGATCCTCGCCAAGACCCAGGTGCTGGCGGCCATGGGCCGCATCCTGCGCAAGGCCGTCTACCTGGTCCCCACCGCGAAGACGCGCTTGGAACTCAACGATCTGGTGGTCTTCATCGGCGCACAGGCGGACCTTCAGTGCCTGGAAGCCTTTCTGGGCGAGCGCAGTCCCCACGAGATCCATCGTCGGGGCCTGGAGGCCTTCGAGGATTTCGGCCTGTTCGTCTCCAATGCCGCGCTGATCGGGCGTCCTCTGCGCGAACTGAAGTTGCCCAGCCGCCACGAGGCCATCATCAGCCGCGTGCGGCGCGGCGACCAGAACCTGGTGCCCCACGGCGAGATGCGCCTGGAACTGGGCGATCGCGTGTGGGTCATCGCCCACCGCGAAAGCCGCAAGGTGCTCTCGGCCATTTTCGGCGACAGCTATCGCGCCTCCAGCGAGGGCGATTTCCTTGCCTTCAGCCTGGGGCTCGCGGCGGGCCTGCTGCTGGGCCTCGTGCCCATCCGCCTGCCGGGGAATCTCACATTCCATCTGGGCATTTCGGGCGGGGCGCTGCTGATGGGGCTGCTGCTGGGGCGCTTCACGCGCATCGGCTCCTGGGTGTTCTCCATGCCGTTCGCCACCAGCGTCGTGCTGCGCCAGCTCGGGCTGGTGGTCTTCTTCGCCGGCGCGGGCACCGCAGCGGGGGCCAGCCTGCCGCGCATCCCCCTTTCCACGCTGCTGCTGTTCCTGGCGCTGGGCGCGCTGCTGACGGCCATCAGCTCGTTCCTGGTGTTGTGGTGGGGCTACCGCCGCATGAAGCTGAGCCTGAACACGCTGGGCGGCCTTCTGGCGGGCACACAGACCCAGAGCAGCCTGCTGGATTTCGCCACGAAACAGAGTGGCAACGAGCTGCCCGCGCACAGCTACGCCGTGGTCTATCCCTTGGCGACCGTGCTGAAAATCGTGCTGGCCCAGGTGCTGCTGGTGAGGTTCCTTTAGGTGGGGCGGCCTGTCTGAGCTAATTTCAGCTTGGGAAAACGGGCCATTCGAGGTATGCTGACCAGCTCAAGGAGTTCCTGATGCTCTCCATTCGTCTTGCTCGCAATGGCGCCAAAAAACGGCCTTTCTACCACATCGTCGTCTCTGAGAACGATCGCATCCCCACGGGACAGGCCATCGAAGTGCTCGGCTTCCTGAATCCCATCGCCACCTCTGGCGAGACGGTTCGCATCGACGCCGAAAAGGCCAAGGCCTGGATCGCGAAGGGCGCTCGCCCCTCCAAG
>DAOPYE010000172.1:0-2549 GCA_035352715.1 Holophaga sp.
CCTGGATTCGCGTAGCAAAGCACGTACTCGTGATCCACGCTGATGAACCAGGTCTTTTCGTCATTCGCGCCACTGCGGCGGCGCCACACGAAGGTACCCACCTTCATGCCGGGAAACACGCGATCCATGAGCAGGGCCAGATTGGCGTATTCCTCTTCTCCGATGGATACGAAGATCGCCCCATCCTGGGCCAGCAGATCCTTGGCCAGCATCAGGCGCTGGTACATGAACTCCAGCCACTTGGAGTGGCGATAGGTGTCTTCCTTGTCCAAAAAGGAGTCGTTGTAGATGAAATCTTTGTTGCCAGTGTTATAGGGCGGGTCGATGTATATGCATTTTACCCCCCCCCTATATGCTGTATTTAGGAATCTTAGCGCATCATAATTGTCGCCTTCGATCAGCAAATTGGCATAGGGGCCATCGCCAAGCGAAAGTGCGGGGTCCATTTCCAAGGCCACGAAATCGTTGTTAATGTCGCTGTCGTGGACAATCCGTTCGTCCCGCTCCCAGACCAGCCCATAGCTGCGGTCGGCATCCCGACGATGGAGGATGGCTTCCAGTTGTTCCCGGCTGAGGGTTGAATAGTCGCGCTTGGCCATGCAGTTGCTCCGTACGGGTGCCACCTGCGGAAGAACTCGGATCAGGCTTGTGCGTCGCCAGCAGGGGGTTGCCTTCAGGTTATCGCAGGCCCTCTCTATCCATCAGGCTTTCCTGCGCTAAGCGTCTGAGAGGCTTCGGCGAGGGTTGCTGTCCTGGGAGGATTCCATCCTGATCCGGGACGAGTCGCCCGTTCCGCCCGGAAAACGAAGATTCCGTGCGGCGACTCGTCCCGAAGTTCCCGGAGGCGGCCATGAAAATTCTGGAGCAGTTCAAGGCCAACCTGGAACGCTGGCGCGGGGCCTTCAAGCAGGATCGAACATTTGGCCGGGTGACGCGGGCCCTGGTGGCGCTCCTGGCGAGCCATGGTCGCAGCACCCTCACCAATGCGATCACCTTCAAAGGCACGGAGCAGGCGGATTGGAGTGCGGACTACAAGGCCTTCAACCGCGCTGAGTGGGTGTGCCGTGACCTATTCCGGGCTGTCCTGGAAGAAGGTATTCACGCACTCGCCCCGGAGGCCCCGGTCGTGGTGGCCATGGATGACACCAGCCTGCCCAAGGTGGGACAGAAGATTCCCCAAGCCCGTTGGTGCCACGATCCCCTGGCGCCGAAGTTCCTGGACAAGCAGATCCGCTGGGGCATTCGGATGCTCCATGCGGCCCTGCTGATCCCCGACTATCACAACCACCGCCCTCTGGCGATCAGCACGGCTTTCGAGCCGGTCCCGGCGGCCCCCAAGGAAAATGCCTGGGGACCGCTCACGCTGGCAGACCATGCCGCCCGAGAGGCCCGGAAACGGGAAGCCAGCCTCACGATCCGGGCCGTGGATCTGATTCAGGCCATGCGCCGGACCTTGGATGAGGCTGGGCAAGCCTCCCGGAAGCTGCTGCTGGTGGTGGACGGGAGTTTCACGAATGGAACCATCGTGCGGGGACTCCCCCACCAAACCGATCTGATCGGACGCACCCGGAAGAACGCCAAGCTCTGCGCTCCCCTCACTCAGAAGGATGGCAAGCGCATCTACGGTGAGGCTCTGCCCACGCCGGATGAGATGCGGAAGGACGCATCCATCCCGACCCACACCACGGACCTCCACTACGGCGGCGCACTCCGCACGATCCGATTAAAGGAGATGCCTCGCGTGCTCTGGAAGGACGGCACCAAGAGCAAGCTCATGCGCTTGCTAATCGTGCTGCCCGTGTCCCATACCGTGGTGGGGCGGCGAAAGCGGGGCTACAACAACCCTGGCTACCTGCTCACCACGGACCTCGCCACGCCTGCACCTGAACTGATTCAGGCTTACTTGGACCGCTGGCAGATCGAGGTTTTGCACCGTGACCTGAAGACCGGCCTCGGCGTCGGGCAGGTGCAGGCATTCAGCGAGGCCGCGAACGAGAAGGTTCACGGCGCCCAGGTGGCTGCCTACGCCATGCTGAGCCTCGCTGCCCTCAAAACGGTAGGGGGAGACAGGACAGAAGCACTGCCGGACCTTCCAGCTTGGCGCAAACGAAAGCCTCCCATGCGCATCAGCCAGCACGACCTCATCACCCTCTTGCGCAATGAGTTGGTGAAATCTGAATTCTTTGCGCAGCCGACCGCGCAAATGCCGAAGGGCTGGAAGCTGAGTCACCGAGAGACCTACCAAGCGGCCTAACCGGCCCTGCTCAATCCAAGAATGCCCGCCGAGCCCCGCCAGGGGCGGCGGGAGCGTACGCGCAAAGACCCACGCAAACCGATGCCCGCGCAAAAGGCGCAAAGCCGGGATTGCGTGGGCCGATCTTTCGCTCAAAACGAGTGTGCGGGTGGCCTGTCCAAGACACCGTCTGGGGAAGCAAACACGAAAAACCGGAACGCGGCCAAGGACACGTTCCGGGAGTTTTCGAGCGCAGGAGCCTGGGAATCCATGTAGCTCAAGGTGCCGGAGACACTGAAAGGTCCAAACTCCAGAG
>DAOPYE010000173.1:0-2540 GCA_035352715.1 Holophaga sp.
CCTGCTGCAGATTGCGCTCCTGAACTTCTCGGTCTGGATTGGACAACTACTGGCAAAGCGGAGCGCGGACGCCGATGGCCGCCAAATCTGGACCACCTGCATCGAATCCGGCGGAACCCTCTGGAACCGCCGGGATCCCCGCATCCTCGTGCCCAAGCAGTTCACCATCGGATGGAGCTGCAACTTCGCCCATCTCGCATCGTGGCTTCTGCTCGCAGGCCTGGCCGCGCCGTTTCTCGCCATGTATGCGTTTCTTCATCCCTGATTCCGGGAGATCCCATGCACACACGATCCATCATGTTCTCAGCAATGACCTGTCTTGCGGTCTGTTCTGCCCAGGCTTCCCCCTCCCTTGAAGGCACGTGGAATGGCGCGCTCGAACTGCCGGGCGGGGCTGAACTGGCGTTCGAAATTACGCAGAATCCGGGGATGTCCTGGAGCGGGCGCATCTCCATTCCCGCCCAGCGCCTCAAGGATTTCGCGTTATCTGACGTGAAGGCTGAGGGCTCCCACATCACCTTTCGAATGGATGGCATTCCCGGCAACCCATCGTTTGATGGGCATCTGGCGGTGGATGGAAGGATCCAGGGATTCCTCACTCAAGCAGGGCAACACATCCCCTTCCACCTGAAATGAGACGCACCTCTCGCAGATCCGCAGCCGACGCGGCCTGCAGGACTCATGGAACGGGATATCCAGATTGGCCATGCACCCTGGCAGCTTGCAAGCACCTTGACCCTGCCCGCAGGCAAGGGCCCTTTCCCAGCATTGGTGCTGGTTCATGGATCGGGCCCCCAGGACCGCGACGAGCGCATTGGAGCCTGCACGCCGTTCCGAGATCTGGCCTGGGGACTCGCACAAAAGGGTGTGGCTGTGCTGCGATACGAGAAGCGAACCTACGCGCATCACCAAGCGTGTGCGGCCCTCGATAAGCTCACGGTCCAGGAGGAGACCGTTTCCGATGCTGCATCGGCCCTGGCGTCGCTGCGCTCAGTGCCGGAGCCGGAGGTTGACTCGCATCGGATCTTCGTCCTGGGACACAGCCTGGGCGGATACCTGCTGCCTCGCATCGCTCAGGCCGCGCCGGAAGGGGCTGGTTTCATTGCCCTCGCCGGTTCGGCGCGGCCAATGGAAGATCTTGTCCTGGAGCAGCTTCGGCGTCAGAACGCGCCCGGAGAAACCATCGCTGCGTGCGAAGCCGAGGTGGCCAAAATCAAGGCGCTGGATGCACAACGGCCGACGGTGGGCTTTCTGCTCTTTGCGCCAGCCTCCTACTGGCTGGACCTGAAGGGCTACGAACCGGCGCAAGAAGCCAAGCGAGTACACAAACCCATGATGCTCCTTCAGGGCGAAGCGGATTGCCAGGTAACGCTGGAGGATTTCAGGATCTGGCAGCAGGCCCTGTCAACACGCAAGGATGTGGAATTCCATCGCTTTCCAGGCTTGAACAGTCTCTTCATGCGCGTGACCGGAAAATTACGGGCGCTGAATACGGCCAGCCGGGGCAGCACATGGCCCAGGACGTTATCGACGATATCGCCCAATGGATGTTGAAGTCTGGAAGTCGCTGATGGCCAACTTCTGGCAAGGACGGTAAGTCAGCACATCGCTCTTTTCCGCACCCCTTTCGACTGTTCGTTCCACAAAAAATCCACCAAGGTAACGCGCTGCCATTCCCGCGTCGCCTTGGTGGGTTTTGCCTTTGTTCAAAGCGCGTTTACATCGCCTTGATGATCTCGCTGCCGAACTCGCTGCACTTCACTTCGCGCACATCCTCGCGGCCTTCGTTCTTCATAAGGCGGGCGAAGTCGTACGTCACGGTGCCCGCGGCGATGGCCTTCTCAATGGCGCTCTCGATGAGGCGCGCGGCCTCGGTCCAGCCCATGTAGTCCAGCATCATGACGCCCGAGAGGATCACGCTGCCGGGGTTCACCTTGTCCTGGCCAGCGTACTTGGGCGCCGTGCCGTGGGTGGCCTCGAAGCAGGCATGGCCAGTGTCGTAGTTGATGTTCGCGCCGGGCGCGATGCCCAGGCCGCCCACCTGCGCCGCCAGCGCATCACTGATGTAGTCGCCGTTCAGGTTCGTGGTGGCGACCACGTCGTACTCCGCAGGGCGGGTGAGGATCTGCTGCAGGAAATTATCGGCGATGGCGTCCTTCACCAGCAGCTTGCCTGTCGGGGCGTTGCCGCCGCAGTCATCCCAGGCCACGGTCTGATCCGGGAATTCCTTCGCGGCGATCTCGTAGCCCCAGGTGCGGAAGCCGCCTTCCGTGAACTTCATGATGTTGCCCTTGTGGACGATGGTCAGGTTGCGGCGCTTGTGCTCCAGCGCGAAGCGGATGGCCGCGCGCACCAGGCGGGCAGTGCCTTCCTGGCTCACGGGCTTGATGCCGATGCCGCTGGTCTCAGGGAAGCGGATCTTCGTCACGCCCATCTCGTTCTGCAGGAAGTCGATGACCTTCTTGACCTCGGGGGTGCCCTTTTCCCACTCGATGCCCGCGTAGATGTCCTCGGTGTTCTCGCGGAAGATCACCATATCG
>DAOPYE010000174.1:0-2539 GCA_035352715.1 Holophaga sp.
CCCACCCAGCTCGGCATCGCCGGGAAGGAGATGCAGATCTCCATCGTGCAGCAGCCCTTCGAGGGCGGCGTCGGCGGCACGGCGTCGATTCTCTTCCCCCTGGAGAGCGCGCGGCATCTGGTCTCGCTGCTGACGAACGGCGAACTGTCCGCAGAAGAACTGGATCTGGAGATGGAAGCGGCGCTGACCGAGGTGGGAAACATCCTCATCAATAGCGTCCTGGGCACCCTGGGAAACGTCGCGGGCGTCGAAATCGTCTTCCACCTGCCGCAGTATTCGCAGCGCCCCGCCCAGGATCTGGAGCAGGGATTCCAATGCCGGGAACTGCTGCTCGCCATGGTGCTCATCGGCATCTCGGGTCAGGAAATCTGCGGGCACATGATCGTCCTGTTTGATCTCGAATCCCTGGCGGCCTTGCGGGAATCCATCCACCGCATATCGGATTCCTGAAAGCCTCCATGCGCTCCGAAACCGATCCCAGCCTGTTTGCGATCCTGGATTCCGTATCCAACGGATGCTGCGTTATCCGCGAAAGCGGTGAGGTGGTGTTCTGGAACCATACGCTGGAACTGTGGACGGGCCGGAACAAAGCCGAATGCGTCGGCGCCAACCTCTTCCAGATCTTCCCTAATCTAGCCCAGCCGCGCTTCCGGAACCGGGTTCTGGGCGTGCTCCAGACCGGCGCGCCAACGTTTTTTTCCAGCGCGCTGAACCCGGAATTCTTCCCGAGCCGACGTCCGGGCGGCCGCGCCCGGATCCAGCAAACGGAAGTCCGCCGCCTGCCTGGATCCAACTTCCCGCCCACGGATACCGGCGCTGGCCGTGAAGCCATGGGGCTCATCACCGTAAGCGACGTAACGGATCAGCACGAGCGGGGTGAGAAATACCGGGCCGCGCGAACCCAGGCCGTCGCGGAAGCGCGCCTGCGCGGGGAGCGGGAAACCCTCTATCGGCTGGTGGTGGGACTCTCCAGCGCAGCAATCCTGATCTGCGATCGGCAGGGACACATCCTGGAATGCAATCCCACCAGTTGCCAGCTCTTCGACTGCGAGGCCTCGGAGATGGGTCATCGGAAGCTCTTCGAGCTGTTCGCGCCCCACCACGGAGAAGCGCTTCAAACGCTTCTCTCCCCGCTGTCCGAGACCGAACCGGCGGCCCCAGAGACGAGCCCAGAATACGAGTGCGTGCGGAGCAATGGCGAGACGTTTCCCGCGACCCTCTCGCTGCGATTCATGGAAGCCGGGGGGCGGCCCCAGTGCATCGCCTACATCTCGGACCTGACGGAACGCAAGCGCACCGAAGAGGCGATGCTCTGGGCCCGCAAGCAGGAGAGCCTGAGCATGCTGGCCGGAGGCATCGCCCACGATTTCAACAACTTGCTGGGCGGCGTGCTGGCAAATCTGGATCTGTACGAAGCGAAGCACGAGGTGAGCCGGACCGTTCGCATCGGGCTGGACCGCGTGCGCGGCGAGCTGACCCGGGCCGCCTCCCTCTCGCAGCAGATGCTGGCGTATTCTGGCAAGGCCCGCTTCGCCATGCAGCCCCAGTCGCTCGTGGAACTGCTGGAGTCCTGCCTGCCCACACTGACGCCCCATCTGCCCAGCGGCATCCGACTGCGCTGCGCGTTTCCCGACCAGCTTCCCTGCATCGAGGCGGACGCGGCGCAGATCCATCAAATGATCAGTTACCTGATCAACAACGCCGTCGAGGCCATCTCCGCCACAGCCGCGCCAGGCATCGAGGCGCACGGCAACATCGAGATCTCCGTAAAGCCGCAATCGCTCGACACCGCGTCCGTCTGCCAGGAATTCCCCGGGCAGGGCCTCTCGGCGGGACCATTCCTGGAACTCGAGATCGCGGATTCGGGATGCGGCATCCAGCCGGAACATCTCTCGCGCATCTTCGATCCCTTCTTCACCACCAAGTTCGCTGGATGCGGGCTTTCGTTGGCCGTGGCCCAAGGCATCCTCCAGGCGCACCGCGCGGGGGTCTCGGTCGCCAGCAAGCCCGGGCTCGGCACCCGATTCCGGATCTACTTCCCAATCCCGCCAGCGCCGATCTCGACACCGCAGCGCCCGGAGCATCCCCAAGCCACTCCGGGCCCCGTACAGGGGCGAATCCTTGTCGTGGATGATGAGCCCGTGCTGCGGGAAACGGTCCGCGATCTGCTGGAATCATTGGGGCACGAGGTGGCGACGGCGGAGGATGGGCGCGAAGCGGTGGCCTACGTCGAGGCCCACCCGAAAGCACTGGCGCTGATCATCATGGATCTGACCATGCCCAATATGGATGGGCTGGAGGCTTTCCAGCACATCCGGGCCATCGATCCCGGGCTTCCCATCATCCTCTCCAGCGGTTTCACGGAACACGATGTGGTCCAGCGCCTGCGCGACCACGGCGTTTCCGCCTTCCTGCCCAAACCTTACCGCCTGTCCCAGCTCGAAGCCGCCATCTCCGTCTTTGTGCGCCCCGCCAAAACCTAGCTGTCATTGCCAAGGAGGTTGTTCATCCGAGCTGAGCTGGGAAGCTGTTGTTACCA
>DAOPYE010000175.1:0-2505 GCA_035352715.1 Holophaga sp.
AGGCCGCAGACTGCAAATCTGCCATTCATCGGTTCGATTCCGATCGGCGCCTCCAGTCAAATCAATACTTAGGGCCACCCGTTCGGGTGGCCCTTTTCGTTCAGCTACGCAAAAGCTACAGGATTTTGCGGGTTTCGTCGGGGCGGATGCCGCCCCTGGATGATCCCCAAAGCAAGCTGGGATGCGGGTTTCCAAGGAATCGATGCGCTGCGGATCTTCGCCGTAGCCGTGATCTCCCATGTGTGATCGTCGCATAAGTCGCTTTGAGTCAATAAATGAAGATGGTGAAGAAGGGCGAAAAATGGAAAAGAGGGGAAAAGGGGAACATGGGAGAAATGGGCTAAATGGATGAAAAAGGAAATAGTTATGCGTTGCAATGCGTGTCGCTTTCCATACATTCTTGGGGTGTCCTGATGCGTTCCAGACGCGAGGCGCCCCCTCTCCGAGAAAGGAACACCGTGCGCCACCCATAGCGAGCACCTAAACGAACCCCCTTCATCCGGGAACGTCTGACAACAGAACCGGAGGAAGGGGGCAACACCCGCGTTGCCTTGCGGCAAGAGGCTTGAACATTGTCAGGCCTTGGCTTCGCCGTCGCAAGTCGGAAGGGAAACCTCCACGAGATTCCTGCAACGGTCTCGTCTCTTCCTCCTTCGTTTCCATCGAGGCAGACATGGCTGCAAAGCCCGTCAGTGAACCCACCGAGTCCCCCAAGCTCCCGGCCCGCAAGTACGACAGCCCCTTCATGACCACGGCCCAGGCCGCCGAATACCTCCAGGTCTCCAAGGCCTACCTCCAGCGCCTGCGGGTCACGGGAGAGGGGCCGGTCTTCCTGAAGGTGAGTGCCCGCCGGGTGCTCTACTCCTGCGAGGACATCACGCGTTGGCTGGATGCCCAGCGCCGCCGGTCGACCATCGATCCCGGCCCAGAAAACGCCGATCACTGAAGCCTCACGGCTGACGCGCCTTTCGGTGCCATAGCTCCTGGCCGATCACCGGGGCGCGTCGCCATGTCCGCGTGGCTCAAGAATCCGTGCGTCTCCGCATCAAGGGGGCCCTTGGATCGCTCCAGCCTGGATGCGATTCGAGCGGCGCCCAGGCTTCGCCGTCTGGAATCGACGCGTCCAAGCTCGCGCTCGTCGAAGCTGGGGATGGTGAAATGGTGGTGGATTCGGCATCCGGTGAGGTGCTGGAGGCGCTGACGGAAGCGCTGCGCACCGCCCGGTTCCGGGGTCTTGCGGCTTCGCGTTATGCATCGGCCCTCGCAGAGGCGGTTGCCGGTGGGCGGGTGCGTCTCGGGCGGGATGATGCCGGCGAAATGATCCTGCTGGATGACCGGGGAAACGAAGTGATGGCCGCACCTGGAGAGGGGCTGGAGCTTCGCGCGGCGGCTTTGCTACTGCTGGAATCGCAGACCCCGTACGGCGTGGTGGGCCAGCACGAGGGGCGGCTCTTCGGCATAGGCGGCTCGGGTTTCGGCGCTTCGTTGCGCTACGCACCCGCCTATCAGCGCCGCCTGAGCATCCGGTCCCGCAAGAAGGCCCGCGAGGCCATCCGGCAGCTTCGGCGCCGCCTCTGGTCCGTCACCTACGACACGAAGGAAGCGGGCCGGGTGCTTCCCGTGGCCTGGACCCTCACCACGCCGACGCTGGATCCCTCCATCGTTCCCGGTGTCTGCGAGACGAGGGAAGAGGAACGCATGCTCTTGGCGTGGTCGCTCTTCCGCAAGCTGGACATCTTCAAGGCCACGGTCTTTGCGGCTTTCCGGGGATTCGAGGTCACGCGCAAGGCCTTCTGGGACGGGGTCGTGTGCCACCATCCCCATTTCCATGTGCTTGCCTGGGCGCGGTACGTGCCGCAAGCGGACCTGGCGGCGGCCTGGTGGGCCTGCCTGCGCACGGCGACAGGTCGCACCTATGGCTTCGAGTTGGCGGATCTCTACCCGGATCAGGAAAGCGCGGCCCGCGCCGTCACCGCCTGCGTTCAGGTCCAGGCGGTCAAGCGTAGAACGCGCCGGGGCGATGGTTCGGTGTCGCTGGAAGACGCGATCCAGGAAACCCTGAAGTACTGCACCAAGGCCGATGACATCGCCGCCTATGTGGCGGACCCGGAGCATCCCGGCGCGTGGATCGTCTCCGGGCTTCCTGCTGAGTACCTGCGGGATGGCATCTGGCGGCGGAGCCCCCGCGTGTTCGAGTGCGTGGGGGGCGCCCGGAGTCGCTGGAAGGCCCCGGAGTGGTGCGAGCCAAAGGAAGGGCTATCCCCTGAGCTTCTGGCCGATCTGGCGGGCGAGGCGGCCCGCAAGGCGGGTGCCTCCTGTTCGCTTGATACCCCTGCAATAGCTGACGGCGCTTCGGTGGGGCAGCCGTCCAAGGATGAAACCCGGCGCCGGGAAACCCTGCGGGGCCTCATGTTGACCATGGACCTTCATGCCTGGCTCCAAATCGCCGCGCGGCGGGCCTTTGCGGCGCTCGAACACCTGGAGGAGGGGCTTCGGGGCAAGGGC
>DAOPYE010000176.1:0-2501 GCA_035352715.1 Holophaga sp.
ATCCGCACCGCGCCCACCACCGAATGGCCGGGCCGCTTCGAGCATGGGACGAACGATGGCTACGACTTCTTCCTGAAGCTGGGGCCCCTGAAGAACGCCAATGCGCGCCACTTTCACGGCACCATCCCCTTCTGGAACGACGTGATGGCGCACGGCGTGAACGACAGTTACTGGCAGATCCGCAATCTGCATCCGCACATGAAGAACATTCACCCGGCGGTGCTGGTGGTGGGGGGATGGTTCGACGCCGAGAACCTCTACGGATCCCTGTCGCTGTTTCGGACCCTGGAGAGGCAGAGCCCTCAGACGTCTTTGAGTCTGGCCATGGGCCCCTGGTTTCACGGTGGATGGGAGCGCAGCCCGGGGGATGCCCTGGGGGATGCGCGCTTCGGATCGCGCACCTCGGAGACCTTCATGGAGCAGGTGGAGTTGCCTTTCTTCCGGCATCACCTGAAGGGCACTCCCGATCCCAAGCTGGCCAAGGCCATCGTTTTTGAAACAGGCGCCAACCGCTGGGAATCCATGGAAGCCTGGCCGCCCAGATCCGCGCAAGCCGTGAAGGTGTACTTCCAGGCTTCCCATGCGCTGGGCTTCGAGCGCCCCCAGGCGGAAGGCGCGGATGCCTTCGTCAGCGATCCCGCCCATCCCGTACCGTTCTACGCGGGCACGCACATCGGGATGCCCGCGGACTACATGACGGCGGATCAGCGCTTCGTGGCCTCGCGCCCGGATGTGCTGAGCTATCAGGGGCCGGTGTTGGATCGGGATCTGGAGGTGGCCGGTCCCATCCGCGTGCATCTGGCCGTGAGCACCACCGGCACGGACGCGGACTGGGTGGTGAAGGTGATCGATGTGCAGCCGGACGGCGCGCAGCGCTTGATCCGGGGCGAGGTGATGCGCGGCAAGTTCCGCGAAAGCCTGGAAACCCCCAAGCCCTTCGTGCCCGGACGGGTGACGGTGGTGGAATACGCGCTGAACGATATCTTCCACGCGTTTCAGAAGGGTCATCGACTGATGGTCCAGGTGCAGAGTTCGTGGTTTCCGCTCATGGATCGTAACCCCCAGGTCTTCACGGATATCTACCGCGCTTCTGAAAACGATTTCCGCGCCGCCACGCACACCCTTTGGCGCAGCAAGGACGCGCCCTCGTGGCTGGAACTGCCCGTGCGCGCCGCGCATTGATGCCCCGCTGCATTCAAAAAGGCATAGGGTAATGGGATGGGCTCAGCCTCGAACGCCCGATGCCAAGGTCGATGCCAAAGCCATCAGGAACGGGGTGCTTCGTCCGGCGATACGAGCGAGAAGGGGGATTCCATGGATGCAGAGACGTTCCGCCTGCTGGGCCATCAGCTGGTGGATTGGGTCGCCGACTACCGCGAGCGCATGGCGTCGCTGCCGGTGATGAGCCCGGTGCAACCGGGAGACATCAAGGCGCGCCTGCCCAAGACGCCTCCGGCGAATGGCGGGCATCTGGCCGATGTGATCGCGGCCCTGGATCGCGATGTGCTGCCGGGCATCACGCACTGGAACCACCCGGGCTTCTTCGCCTACTTTCCCAGCAACACCAGCCTGGCCTCCGTCCTGGCGGATCTCGTGTCCTCGGGCCTGGGCGCGCAGGGCATGAGCTGGCAGACCAGTCCCGCCGCCACCGAGGTAGAGGAAGTCGTCATGGATTGGCTGCGCCAGATGGTCGGCCTTTCGGAAGCTTGGACAGGCGTTGTCCATGACACCGCCAGCACCGCCACGCTGTGCGCCCTGCTGTGCGCGCGGGAGCGCGCCTCGAACTTCAGCCAGAACGGTCCCGGCCTGCAGAGCGGGGAAGCGCCGCTGGTGGTCTACGCGTCGAACCAGAGCCACAGCTCCATTGAAAAGGGCGCGCTGCTGGCGGGCTTCGGCAAGGCCCACCTGCGCCTGCTGGAAACGGACGAACGCTACGCTCTGCGCCTAGATGTCCTGGAATCGGCCATCCAGGCGGATCTGGCGGCGGGACGGAAGCCCTGCGCGCTGGTCGCCGCCATCGGCAGCACGGCCACGACGGCCCTCGATCCCATGGAGGCCATGGCGGGGATCGCCAAGCGGTATGGCCTGTGGCTGCATGTGGACGCGGCCATGGCGGGCACGGCCATGGTGCTGCCCGAATGCCGCTGGATGTGGAAGGGCATCGAATCCGCGGACAGCCTGGTCTTCAACCCCCACAAGTGGATGGGCGTGGGCTTCGACTTCAGCGCCTATTTCGTGCGGGATCCCCAGCACCTCGTCCGCGTCATGAGCACCAATCCCGCCTACCTGCGCACGGCGCGCGACGGCGAGGTGAAGAACTACCGCGACTGGCACATCCCCCTGGGCCGCCGCTTCCGGGCCTTGAAGCTCTGGTTCTACCTGGCCGATGTGGGCGTGGAGGGCCTGCAGGCGCGCATCCGCCGCGATCTGGACAACGCGGGATGGCTGGCCTCGCAGATCAAGGCTGAACCCGGCTGGGAATTCATGGCGCCCCTGTCCCT
>DAOPYE010000177.1:0-2496 GCA_035352715.1 Holophaga sp.
TCCACCATGCATCCGGCCACCACCAGCTTCTTGCAGGCGCCCTTCTGCTTCATGGACGCCGCCTCCAGGATCGAATCGATGCTCTCCTTCTTGGCGCTCTCGATGAAGCCGCAGGTGTTGATCACCAGGATCTCGGCTTCCTCCATGCGATTCGTCAGCACGTATCCCTTGAGCCGGAGATGGCCCAGCATCACCTCGCTGTCCACGAGGTTCTTGGGACATCCCAGCGAAATGAAACCGACCTTGATCATCCGCGCTCCGACGAATCCGGCCCATGGCCAGATCTAACAGAGTACCGGGCCTGGGCCGAAAGGTAAGCACCGGCCACATGGTAGACTCGGCTCACGACTGGAAGGAAAGACAGCCTTATGAAAATGACGCTTCTGGTGGATGGCGCCCGCCATGTGGTGGACCTGACCGAAGATGGCCTCACCATCGGTCGTGGCGACGCGGCTTCCGTCCGCGTGGCGTCCAATGCCGTCAGCCGCATCCATGCCCGCTTCTTCCTGAAAAACGGCAAGCCCTTCGTCATCGACATGAAGTCCCTGAACGGAACGACCGTCAACGATGTGTTGGCGACGGAAGCCATCGGCATCAAGCCGGGCGATGTGATCTGCCTGGGTGAAGTCAATGTGCGATGGGAGCCGGAAGCCATCACCCCCCTTCGATCCGGCACCCAGGCGATCCTGGCGCCCAAGGGCGCGACGGAATCCAAGATTGCCCTGGAGGACCGGGCCTTCGACGCCTCGGGCAGCATCGTGGTGCCCCACGCGACGCTGGAGGCCATGCTGGCCCAGCACACGGCGGAGCAGACGAAGACGGAAGCTGGCACCTTCTTCCAGAACCTGGCTTCCACCGCCGGCAAGCTGCTCCGGGCCGCCAGCCTCACGGAACTGCTGGAATCGGTGATGAACCTCGTCACGGCGCAGATCAAGTGCCAGCGCGGATTCATCCTGCTGGCCAACCCTGCGGGCGAACTGGAACCGGAACTGGTCTGGGAGGAAAAACCCGGTGTCCTCACCGCCCCCATCAGCCGCACCATCGCTCGCACAGCCATGAACGACCGGGTCACCCTCCTCACCACGGATGCCCGAGTGGATCCGCGATTCGCGGCGGGCGAAAGCATCAAGATCCACGGCATCACCTCGGCGCTCTGCACACCTCTGATCGTGGACGACCAAGCGCTTGGCGTGATCTACCTGGAGAGCAGCCTCAATCGGGGCGGCTTCAAGCGCGAGGACGAACACCTGCTTTCGGCCATGGCCAATTTCGCGGCCGTGGGCATCCAGCGCGAGCGCGAAGCCCGGTTTCGCCAGCGGTTGGAGCGGTACCACAGTCCCCAGGTCGTGGGCGAGATCCTCAAGGCCGCGCAAAGCCTCGACGCGCCAATCCTGCAGGCCCGGCGCTGCGAAGTGTCCATCCTGTTCGCCGATATTTCCGGATTCACGCGGATGTCCGAGGGCATGGAGCCCCTGCAACTGGCGTCCATCCTCAACCGCTCGTTTGAAGTCCTGACCGAACAAATTTTCCTAAGGGGCGGCACGCTGGACAAGTACATCGGCGACGCCATCATGGCCTTCTTCGGCGCCCCCAGCCCCGACCCGGACCACGCGAGGCATGCCGTGGACGCCGCCATCGGCATGCAGCGGGCGCTGAACGCGCTGAACCAGGATCGGCCTGCGGGCTTCCCGGAGTTGAAGATGCGGATCGGCATCAACAGCGGCGAAGCCTTTGCGGGCGATATCGGGTGCGAAAAGCGCATGGACTACACCGTAATGGGATCGACCGTGAACCTGGCCTCGCGCCTGGAAAGCGGCGTCGCCAAGCCGGGCCAGATCGCCGTGGGCCCTCGCACCGCCGAGATCATCGGGAAGAGCGATCTCCGGGTGCTGGACCCCGTGAGACTCAAGGGCATCGATCATGATGTCTTCCCCTTCGAAGTGGTTTGGGAATAAGGCGCGAACCCAACACAAGATTCATGCCCGCCCGCGCCCGGACCGATGAGCTTGCAGGGATCATGTCATGCCTTCTGATCGACGCCAGTTCCAACGGATACCCCTGGGGGCCACGGTGGCCTTCCAGGAAATTTCTTTCCGGCAGGTGCCGGTGACTTCCCAGAGCGTCTATCACGACGTCTCCGGCGGAGGCCTGCTTCTGAGTTCCCCTACTGCCATCCCCCTGGGCACCCTCCTGAAACTGGAGATCCGGATACCCGGCCTGGACAAGCATCAGAACCGCTTCGGCCCCTCGTCGGAGGCCACCCAGCATCCCCTGGTAGCCATCGGCGAAGTGGTCCGCGTGGAATCCCTGGATAATGGCGCTTATGAGCTTGGGATCAAATTCCAGAACGTCTACCCTGACGACTGGGCCGCGCTCATGAAACTCATCGAAGCCTCCGCGCCAGCCGACGCCAATTAGGCCGATCTTCCGAAAGGAGAATCCATTGAAGATCCTCATCGTGGACGATTCCTCAACGATGCGCCGCATCATCATCAA
>DAOPYE010000178.1:0-2492 GCA_035352715.1 Holophaga sp.
GCACGGGGCCTTCGTCGGCCAGGCGGCTCTGGGCGCGGCATTGCAGCAGGTACAGTGCTTCGCCGTCGTGGGCGAATTCGATGTCCACGGGGGTTTCCATGGCCTTTTCCAGCACGCTCAGGATGTCGCGGATCTGATCCAGAAAGGGCGAGCTCTCCAGCAGACCGTCGAAGGTGGGGATCAACTCGTCGTGCGCGGGATCTGCCATGCCCCTCAGCGGGCGGCGTAGGGTGCCGTGGCGGTGGATGGAGAAGATCTTTTCGATCCAGGGAAATCCGTCGCCGATCTCTTTCAGGATCGCGTCGAGCGGCACGGATTCGAAGCGGCCCGTCTCCAGATTGATGACATCCAGCGCGCTCTGGCTGCGCCGCAGCACCTGATCCGGCGAAGTGTTCACGCGGATCTCGGGGCGACCGGGGCTCACCAGGGCTGGGAAATCGCTGCCCACGCGATCCACGGCGCGGGTGCCCAGGCCCGTGACCAGTCGCAACAGGCCATCCTCCCGCTTCAGCCGCGGGGACCAGCGGAACTCGTTGCGGCTGAAGGCCACGCCCGCCACGGCGGGAAAGAAGTAGCGCCCGACGCGGCGACCCACCACGCGCTGGATGATGACGCCCATTTCCTCCACGAATTCCAGCAGTCCGCGCTCGGCGCGGTACTGGATGGCGTCGGGGCCGAAGACCGAGGCGTAGACCTCGGCCACGGCGTCGCACAGCGCGTCCAGCCGCGCCTCCAGCGGGCCCGCGTTGGCCAGGAACAGACTGCGGTACTTGCCAGAAAACGCCGCGCCTTCGGTATCTTCCAAAAGACTCGAAGAACGCACGATGAGCGGTCCCTCGCCCAGATCCTCCAAGGCCAGTTGCAGCTGGTGGCGCATCTCCACGGAGAAGAAGGACTGCTTGAAGACCTGCTCCAGATAGGGATAGCTGTGCCGGATCTCTTCGATATCGGCGAACTTGATGCTCCAGAGATCCTCCAGCGAATTCGTGCGCAGGAAGTTGTAGATGCCGTCCGAGGTCAGGTACCAGGCCTTGGGAATGCGGAGATCGGCCAGGGATGGGCGTTCGCGGGCCTTCTGCTGGAGGATGTGCGAAGCCAGGATCAAGCCCGCGGCCTTGCCGCCCAGGCGGCCGTTGCCCTGTGCGGGGCCCGCGACATGCAGCAGCAGTTCGCCGAAATCGTAGATGCTCAGATGGGCCTTCGCGATGCGGATGGTCTTCAGGCTTTCGGACAGGAAGCGCCGCGAGAGCGCGACGCGCACATTGAGATCGTCCGAGGGCGACAGCGCCGGATCGCCCTGGCGGATCTCGCGGCAGAAGCGTTCGACGATCTCGGTGATCTCGACCAGATGGATATCGCGCTGTTCCGTGGCCAGGGCCATGAGTCCCAGCTTGTCCTGGCGCATCCACTGCCGGATCAGGGCGTTCAGCTCGGATTCGCGCAGGATGAGGTTGGCCACGCGGATGAGGTCGATGAATGCGCGTTCCATGCCGCCGATGTCCCTACGGGGCAGGGGCGCGTTGGCGCCGTGGGAATCCCTCTCGCGCTGTGCGTAGATGCCGGGATCAAAGTGCGCCACCATGCCCTGGAGTCCGGGCACGCCCAGGTGCAGCAGGTGGTTCATCAGCCGTCGCAGCATCCGCTTGTGCAGATTGGGATCGATCTCGGCGAGCAGATCCAGAAGGGCGCTCCATTCGGGTTTGGGGATGAGCGCGGAGGCCTGTGGATAGGGCTCGCTCCAGCGGCCCACCAGCAGCGCGGCCAGTTCCACAAGTTTGCGCGCTTCCAGGTGGAAGCCGTGTTCGCCATAGCAGGAGGGGCGCTCGCGGAAGGCGATCTCCAGCGTGCCCGGCGGCTTGTCTTCGAGGGGGATGCTGGCGTGCAGGGTCCACGGGCTGGAGGCAAACCCTGGGGATTCGCGTTGTTCGCCGCGCAGGGTGACGCGCACCCGGCCGAGATCGGCAGGCGTTCGATCGGAATGGGCCAAGGCGCTGGGTAGCAGGCGGGTCACCGCCTCCAGGCCTTCGCCCCGCTCGAAGGCCTCGCCCAGCGCGAACAGGGCCTGAAGTTCGTGAGGAAGGGGCGCCGAAGCGGGGTCACGCTCAGTGTCGGGATGGCGCTCGGCATCCGGGTTTCGCTCCGAGTCAGGCCTCATCAGACCCATCCGCGCACCTTGCAGGCCTCGGCCACGCGGGCGATGGCGATCATGTGGGCCGCTTCGCGCATGCTGGTGCCGCGCTTGCGTGCGAGTTCCGAGACGGTGCGGTAGGCGCGCGTCATCTGTGCGTCCAGGCGGCGGAAGACTTCGTCGCGCTCCCAGAAATCGTTGCCGTTGCACTGCACCTGTTCGAAGTACGAACATGTGACGCCGCCCGCGTTGCACAGGAAATCGGGGATGACGTAGATGCCGCGGCGCATCAGTTCTGCGTCCGCTTCTGGCGTGGTGGGGCCGTTGGCGCCCTCGGCGACGATCTTCACGCCGGGCTGGATGC
>DAOPYE010000179.1:0-2457 GCA_035352715.1 Holophaga sp.
TAAGGATATCCCGGACGAATCGCTTTCCTATTTTTTGGGACAGGGGCCTGAAGCGGGGGATGTAGGCATTTGGGACATAGCGTAATCCTGGACGGTTCAAGGATGTTATGTCCCGGCGAGACAGCCTAGAAGGTGTAGAGGATGCCGATTCCGAAACCGCGCGTGGATGCGCCAGGAGCCACCGCTGCGAGGGGCGGGAAGGCGGTGTACTGAGCCGAAGGATTGTTCTCCATGCCATAAGCGGATGCATAGAGATCAGCCTGCTTGCTTAGGCCATAGGAATAACCGATGGCCCATTGCCTTCCACCGAGTCCGTTGGTCGTCGTGGGGGCCCTATCCACGCGATCACAACTTCCCGCGCCTGCGCTGCCATAAGACGCCCACACTTGGTGATCACCCATGCGCTGCTGCGCATGCATGTACCAAGCATTTCGCTGATAGTGATCGATGGCAGTGGCTACGGTGTCATCTGTGTCGTAGGTGAGCTGCTCCAGGACAACCGAAATCTTTGTGCCCCCGTATTTCATCCAGGCCACCAATTCCTTGCCCGTGTCCTTGGAACTCTTGTTGGTCAAGGTCGCGCCGGGAGATCCTCCCAACTGCGCCATGCCGAAGTAGTCCGAGTGCTGTTCGAAGGCGAGGTTGACGCCGAAATGATGGTTTTGATACGTCAGCAGCATCGAAAGCAGTGAAGGGCTTATGGATGGCAATGTCGCAGTCTCTGTGGTCCTTCCTTCATTGAAGGAATATGCGATCCGCGCCGAGAAACCGGAGATTTCCGGGCTCCAGTATTGAATGCTGTTTCCCTGTCGACGACTGAAAGCCGCGTCAGCCTTGCCGGCGATCCGCCCTGTTTGGGTGGTGGCTCCGGACACGTTAAAACCAGGACTCGCCGTGAGAGCGTTATCAAAAGGATTCAGACCTCGGAGTGCCCCCACGGAGAGCACGGGATATTTGTAAGGGGTATCCCAGATTCCCAAAGTGATGGTTCCAAACGCCCCCTTGATGCCAATGCCGCTGTTTCTGGATGTCCACGAGTTGGGTGCGTCTCCATCAGGGCTGATCGCGCTTTCCACCTGCCAGAGAAGCTGGAGCCCATCTTTCAGGTTGAAACGCCCCTTGAACCCGAGATTGGAAGTGCCCGAGATCAGGCGCGTACGGGTTGGAAGATTGACGCCCGTGTATGCCTCTGCTGGCACCTGACTGGCACTCCCGCTGTCTGGAGATGGGCCCGGCCTGGTTGCTCCGGTCGTTTTCGCGTTCTCGATGAAGGGGAGGAGCGTTCCGTAGAGCTGCCAAACGGGTTCTTCGGCCGAAAGAAGGTTTGCCGCTAAACACACCAGAAGGGAAGAAAGAACACGGTCAGGACGCATGGGCACCTCAATTCATTGGGGTAGGACAAGCCCTTGTTTTTGAAGCCGTTGGGGGCATTGCACGGAAGGACCAATATTCGTGTCAAAACTCATGGCGATGGGTGCCCCATCGCAAAAATATCGGCAGATAAACATTGATTGTGTTGCATTAACACAATCAAGCAGAGATTGACCGCGGTTGTTCTTGTCATGAAGTTTGGCGATCCGGGATCCCGCTTGATTTCAAGGGATGAGGGATGAGGTATGGGGCCTGACCGTGAATGAAAGATCCTGGACAACCCGCGGGTCTTCAAGACCGCAGGCGATGAGTCTGCCGTCAGGCGCGATGCCAGGCCACGCTGCCGTCCTTGCGGTCTTCCAGCACGATGCCCATGGCCTTGATCTGGTCGCGCAGGCGGTCGGCCTCGGCCCAGTTCCTGGCGGCCTTGGCGGCCTTGCGGGCTTCGATCAGGGCTTCGATCTCCGCGTCCGCATCGCCCTGCTCGTGGGGCCAGCAGGCGAAGATGGCGTTCGTTTCATCCAGGAAGGCCAGCACGGCGTCGCGCTCGTCGCGGGTCAGCGCGATGCGATCGTCCTGGGCGTTGAGATCGCTGACGAGCGTGAAGAGCGCCGCCAGCGCCTCGGGGGTGTTCAGGTCATCGGACATCGCGTCCCAGAAGGCTTCGCGCGCCTGGGCCAGCCGGGCAAGGGGCTGGATGGCTTCCTTCCAGGGCCCTGAGCCGGCCGCAGCGGCGGCACCATCTTCTTCCATGCGGCGACGGAAGGCGCGGATGCGCTTCAGAGCTGCATCGGCGCCGCGCAGTCCCTCGAAGCTGAAGTTGAAGAGCTTGCGGTAGTGGTTGCTCAGCAGCGTGTAGCGGAAGGCTAGCGGGTCGAAGCCCTTGGCGACGAGGTCGCGCAGGGTGAAGAAGTTGCCAAGGCTTTTGGACATCTTCTGTCCTTCCACCATCAGGAACTCGCCATGCACCCAGGTGTTGACCCAGGCGTGGCCCAGGCAGCCCTCGCTCTGGGCGATCTCGTTCTCGTGGTGGGGAAAGACCAGATCCACGCCGCCGCTGTGGATATCGATGCGCTCGCCCAGCAG
>DAOPYE010000180.1:0-2441 GCA_035352715.1 Holophaga sp.
TCTGGGAGCTGATGCTGGTGCCGATGTACTTCCTCATCGCCATCTGGGGCGGCCCGCAGAAGCTCTACGCCGCCATCAAGCTGTTCCTCTACACCCTGGCGGGTTCGGTGCTGATGCTGGTGGGCATCCTGGCCATCTACTTCCTGCAGCACAAGGCGACGGGGCGCTTTGATCTCTCCATCGCCAGCTTCCAGGCCGCCGCGCCCCTGATCGCGCAGCAGGCCAAGCCCTTCCAGATCCTGGTGGCCCTGTCGTTCTTCATCGGCTTTGCCATCAAGGTGCCGATGTTCCCCTTCCACACCTGGTTGCCGGACGCGCACGTGCAGGCGCCCACCGCGGGCAGCGTCATCCTCGCCGGCATCCTGCTGAAGATGGGCACCTACGGCTTTCTGCGCTTCCTGCTGCCGGTCCTGCCGGACGCCACGAAGGAACTGATGCCCTGGTTCCTGACGCTGTCGCTGATCGGCGTCATCTACGGCGCGCTGGTGGCGATGGTGCAGAAGGACGCCAAGAAGCTTGTCGCTTATTCCTCTGTCAGCCATCTGGGGCTGTGCATGCTGGGGCTCTTCGCGCTCAATCCCAATGGCATCACCGGCGGCATCCTGCAGATGCTGAACCACGGCATTTCCACGTCGGCGCTCTTCCTCATCGTGGGCATCGTCTACGAACGGCGGCACACGCGGCAGATTGCGGATTTCGGCGGACTTTCGAAGACGATGCCGATCTACGCGACGGTCTTCATGATCATGACCATGAGCAGCATCGGGCTTCCTGGCCTGAACGGGTTCATCGGCGAATTCGCCATCCTGCAGGGCGCTTTCCAGGCCTTTCCCATCGCGGCGGTGATCGCCACCACGGGCATCGTGCTGGGGGCGGCCTACATGCTGTGGCTCTACCAGCGCATGATGTTCGGCCCGGTCAACGAGACGAACGAGAAGATGCAGGATCTGAATCTGCGCGAGATCGCCTACTTCGTGCCGCTGATCGCCGCGGCCTTCTGGATCGGCATCTATCCCAAGCCGGTGCTGGCCGTGCTGGCGAAGCCTGTGGAGCGCCTGGCGACCCAGATCGATCCCGAGTTCATGAAGGCGCAGGATCTGCGCACCAAGCAGGCGGAAGCCGCCGCCCGTGGGCTTTCGGCCATGGCGGTTGAGACGGAAGCTCACGAAAATCACGGGGGCCGCTGATGCCCTTCGCGCAGACGCTCCTGGCTTCCCTCACGCGGGATCTGCCGCTGATCTTCACGCCGCTGGTGCTGGTGGTGGCGGCGACGCTCATGCTGTGGCCGCTGGATCTCCTGATCGCCCGCGAGAACAAGCGCGCCTGGGCGCCGTTCACGATCCTGGTGCTGCTGCTGGCGCTGGTCCTGACGGTCGGGCTGGGCCCGCATTTCCAGGCCATTCCCAATGGCACGGGCTTCAGCGGCATGTTCCGCATGGATGGTCTGACGCGCGGCTTCCAGGTGCTATGCATCCTGGCGACGCTCTCGACGGTGCTGCTCAGCCAGCCTCAGCTCAACGCGCTGAAAGAGCAGACGGTGGAGTACTACGCGGTGCTGCTCTTCGCACTGGCGGGCATGTTGATGCTGTGCGGCGCGACGGATCTGATCTCGATCTACTTCTCCATCGAGCTGATGGCCCTGAGCATCTACATCCTGGTGGCCTACCTGCGCACCCGTGAGCGCAGCGTGGAAGCGGGCCTGAAGTATTTCCTGCTCGGGGCCTTCTCCAGCGGCATCCTGCTCTACGGCATCTCGCTGCTCTACGCCGCAGCGGGCGGAGCGACGACGAATCTCGCGGAGCTGCACGACAAGCTGGCGCTGGCGAGCCCCGATCACGGCTTGATGGTGGGGGCCGGCGCATTGATGGTGCTGATCGGGTTCGGCTTCAAGGTAGCGGCGGTGCCCTTCCACATGTGGAGCCCCGACGCCTACGAGGGCGCGCCGACGCCCATTACGGCCTTCATGTCCATGGCGCCCAAGGCCGCAGCGCTGGCGGCTTTCGTGCGCGTCTTCGGCACGGCCCTGTCCGGTGTGCGTTCGGACTGGGTGCCGGCCCTGAGCTTCATGGCCGCGGCGAGCATGATCCTGGGCAATGTGGCCGCCCTGCGCCAGCAAAGCCTGAAGCGCCTGCTGGCCTATTCCAGCATCGCCCACGTGGGATACATGCTGCTGGGCATCGTGGTTACGGATGCCGCGAGCGGCGGGCACGCCATCTGGCTCTACATGCTCACCTACCTGTTCATGCAGAGCGGCGCTTTCGCCGTGGTCATCCATCTGCAGGGCACGGGGGAAGGCGAACGCATCGAGGATCTGCGCGGTCTGGGCAAGCGGCGCCCCGCGCTGGCTTTCGCCATGATGGTCTTCATGCTGAGCCTGGCGGGCGTCCCGCCGCTGCTGGGCTTCTTCAGCAAGTTCTACCTCTTCATGGCCGCGATCCAGG
>DAOPYE010000181.1:0-2440 GCA_035352715.1 Holophaga sp.
TGGTGGAAGCCATCGCGCGGGAAGCCCGCGAAGGCGATTTGGTGCTGGTGATGGGCGCAAGGGATCCGTCCCTGAGCGCCTTTGCCCGCGCCGTGCTGGACGCGCTGGAGGGTTCAGCGCCGTAGGCCTATCAGCCCTGGCTTTGCTGGCGGGCCTCCGATAGCAGCGCGCTCCAGGCGGCTTTCCTGGTCTTGAGCGTCTCCTTCAGCACGAACGGCGTCATCTCATCTTCGAGGATTTCCAGAAGGACGTAAGCAAACGCGCCTTCGCCCAGGCGGTTCCATTCGGCCTGCAGTTCCTTGTCCAGGTGGCGTCCTTCGTTGAGCCGGTGCCAGAGGCCGTTCTTGGTCGTATCCAGATTGGGGGTGGAATCCGCCCAGGCGCGTCCCGAATTAACGTGCTTGACCGCGTAGATGCCTGGGCGCGGCTTTTGCTCTTTGTAGGCGCGCAGGGCTGCTTTCCGATCGAACGGCTCACTCATGGGTATCCCCCTTCGGAAAGGCCGGGGCCGCGAGGGCGCAGGTGTAGGCGCGCACATCCTGGGGCCACGTCTGGAGATGCCTGGCGAACGCGGGCTGGTCCTCGGCATACAGCGCCCGCAGCGCGTCCTCGTATCCCCGTTCGTTCCCCGCCATGGCCGACATGAACCGATACGCCCGCGCTTGAGCCTGGCGTTTCCGCTCCTGTTCGCTTCCCGCGCGCCGGGCTTCTTCCACCAGCTTTCGGAGGGTGACGGAAGCCCCTCCGGGTTGGGCGTTCAGCCAATCCCAGTGCCTGGGAAGGAGGGTGATTTCCCGGGCGATGACGCCCAGCTTGGGGCGCCCCCGCCCTTTCGGCGCCTCTGGCGACCCCTCTTCCGGAATCGCGATCCGGGGATCCAGATCGACCACCTCGCCGGTCTCGTCATCGAAGACGAGGAGGGGATCGCCGAGGCCCTTGGCCAAGCGGGAAAAGACGGTTGAGGCCACTTCCTTCAGGGCGCCTGACGCGCAGCGCTGGGAACCTTCAAAGGCTGTGTACCGCTTGACGCAAGGATGATCGGACATGCTCGCTCCCGGGCTGCTTAGAATAATATCCGGGTGAAAATCATGTCAATATCATCCGGGCAATATTCGTGGGCGGAGCGAGGCCCGCGCAGGCGATCCTTGGCCCGCTCCGGGTTCAGATGCGGTAGTGCTTCACGTGGCTGGCCAGATCTTCGGCGATGTGGGCCAGCTCGGTGGAGGTCCGGACCACTTCGGTGGCGGTGGCGGCGAGCTGCTGGCTGGCCGCGGCGCTGCGTTCGGTGTCCTGGTTGGTGGTGGAGACATGGGTTCGGACGCGGTGTTCTGTTTCGGATTGCTGCGCTACGGCCTGGGCACTGCGCTGAATATGTTCCGCCAGGGTTTCGATGTGATGTCTCAGGGTGTTCAGAGCCCCGGTGCTCTCCAGGACGGTCTGAGCGCCCTGATCCACGGTTTCGTCCACGACCGCGATGAGGGCCTGGATCTCCTTGGCGGATTGGCCGCTGCGCTCGGCGAGCTTGCGCACCTCCTCGGCCACCACGGCGAAGCCCTTGCCCTGGGTGCCAGCCTTCGCGGCCTCAATGGCGGCGTTGAGGGATAGCAGGTTGGTCTGTCGGGCGATGGCCTGGATGACGCCGACGGCCTCATTCATGCGTCCGATGGAGGTGCGGATGGCTTCCATCGCCTGAGCGCTGGATTCGCCCGCCGCGCTGCCCTCATGGGATATCGCCACCGCCTGTTGCATGCAGCCCATCGAATCGCCGAGCTGATTCTGCATCTGGCCGATGATTCCCGAGAGCTCGTCCATAGCTCTTGAAATGCTTTCCATGCCGATGCGTTGCCGGTCGCAGACCATGGCGATCTCCCCGGTGGTTGTCTGCATTTCGCCAGCGGTTGCGTTCAATTGGGTGGAGCCGCTGGCCACACTCTCGGAGGCCACGGATAACCCGCCGAAGATGGTTCGGAACTGTTCCATGCTGGCGTTGTAGGCCCGCCCCAGTTCACCGATTTCATCTTCAGAAAGATCCTCCAGCTTGAAGGTGAGATCGCGCCGCTGGATGCCTGCGAGAATGCGCGCCAGCGGCCGGAGGACGCTCTTTCGTAGGACAAAGAAAATGATCAGCAGCAGGGCCATGACGGCGATTACGGCACCCAGCAAAGACACCCAGCGTATGAGACGGATGGGGCGCAAGATGTCTTCTTCCGAGTAGGCGCTCACGATGGTGAAGTTCCAGGGCGCGAAGAGCTGCTTGTCGACCACCCAGGGCTTGCCGTGGAGCGCGCCGGTCTTGATGATTTCCTCGGTTTCAGGGGTGGAGAGACGATCTCCGGCCAGCAGCAGGCGGTCCTTGTGGTCGTAGAGACCCAGGAACCCGGATTCCAGCACGCGATGGCCCTTCACCTGGTTGGCGAGTTGGTTGAGCGCCTGGATGGGG
>DAOPYE010000182.1:0-2396 GCA_035352715.1 Holophaga sp.
CGCTTCGGCGATTTCACGGCGGTGAAGGGCATCGACTTCAGCGTGGAGCCCGGCGAGATTTTCGGCTTCCTTGGTCCCAACGGCGCGGGGAAGTCCACCACCATCCAGATGCTGTCCACGCTGCTGGAGCCCACCGAGGGGCGCGCGGAACTGGCGGGCTTTGATGTCGCGCGGCATCCCACCCAGGTGCGCAAGGCCATCGGTCTGGTCTTTCAGGATCCATCCCTCGATAACCGCCTGACGGCGGAAGAAAACCTGCGCTTTCACGCGCGGCTCTACGGGATCGGCGGCCCTCTGCTGCTTCAGCGCATGGATCAGGTGCTGGAGATGGTGGATCTGAACGATCGCCGTTCGAGCCTGGTCCAGACCTTCTCGGGCGGCATGAAGCGTCGTCTCGAGATCGCGCGGGGCCTGCTGCACCATCCGAAGGTACTCTTCCTGGACGAGCCCACCGTGGGCCTGGATCCCCAGACGCGCAGCGCCATCTGGCAGCATGTCCGCAGGCTCCGCGACGAGATCGGCGTCACGGTGTTCATGACCACCCATTACATGGATGAGGCGGAAAACTGCGATCGCATTGCCATTCTTGATCACGGTTCTCTGCAGGCCCTGGAGACTCCCGCGGTGCTGAAGCAGGGGCTCGGCGGGGACAAGCTCATCGTGAGGGGCGACGCGGCCCTGAAGGATGAACTGGCCGCCCGCTACCAGGTGGCCGTGCAGGAGGTGGACGGCGAGTTCCATTTCCAGGTGACCGAAGGGGCGGCGTTCGTGCCGCGCGTTGTGCAGGATTTCCCTGGGCGCATCCAGGCCATCCAGATGAAGCAACCCAGTCTGGATGACGTCTTCATGAACCTCACGGGCAGGGCCATCCGGGAAAGCGAGAGCAGCGCGCTGGATGATATGCGGCGTGGCATGCAGATGTGGAATCGGCGGAGGTAGGATGCAAGCCCTGAGAACCATCTACACCATTTGGCTGAGGGAATTCCTCGTCTTCTGGCGCGAGAAGTCGCGCATCGTCGGCATGTTCGCCCAGCCGCTGATGTACCTGCTCATCGTGGGCAATGGCATCGCCGCGGGCATGAGCCTGAAGGGCGGTGGCATCGATTACCTGAAGTTCATGTATCCCGGCATCATCGGCATGTCCATGCTCTTCACCGCCATCTTTTCGGCCATGTCCATCATCTGGGATCGTGAATTCGGATTCCTGAAGGAAGTGCTCGTGGCCCCGGTGCCGCGCTGGAGCGTCGCCGTCGGCAAGATGTGCGGAGGCGCCACCATCTCGGTGTTCCAGGCCATCATCCTGATCGCCCTGGCGCCCTTCATCGGCATCCACCTGACGTTTTTCGTGGTGATCCAGATCGTGCTGTTCTCGGCGCTGCTGAGCCTGGGCATCTGCGGTCTGGGCGTGATGATCGCGGCGAAGATGACCTCCATGCAGGGCTTCCAGATGGTGATGAACTTCCTGGTGATGCCGCTCTATTTCCTGAGCGGCGCGATGTTCCCGGTGACCTCCTCGCCTTCGGTCCTTCGCGTGCTCATGCTGGTGGATCCGGTCACGTACGGCGTCGATGGCATTCGAGGAGCGATCTTCTCGGCCACCACGACCTCGTTGAACGGCGTCCCGGTGAATCTGGGCGAAGTGGCGCGGCACGCCGGATTGGTGCGCTGGAGCCTGGGCCAGAATCTCGCCATCCTCAGCGTCGTGACTCTCGCCTTCATGGCGATGGGCGCCTATCGCTTCAGCCGGGCGAAATAGGCTTCAGTCGTGGGGGTGCGGGAAACCCCTATCGCTTCAGGTGCAGCAGGAATTCCTTGTTGCCTTCTCCGCCCAGGATTGGGCTTTCGCAGACGCCTTGGGGCTTCAGCTCTGTGCCTTCGAAGAAGGCCCAGATCTCCTGGACCACGCGCTCATGGACGGCAGGATCCCGCACGATGCCGCCCGCGCCCACGTCATCCCGGCCCGCCTCGAATTGGGGCTTCACCAGCAGGATGGCTTCGGCGTCTGGCGTCAGACTGGGAAAGATGGGCGGGATGGCCAAGCGCAGCGAGATGAAGCTGAGATCGGCCACCAGCAGGCGGCAGGCATCCGGGATGCGCGTGGCATCCCAGGTGCGCAGGTTCACCTGTTCCATGGAGACCACGCGGGGGTCGCTGCGCAGCTTCCAGTGAAGCTGGTTGGTGCCGACATCCACGGAATAGACCTTGGATGCCCCGCGCTGCAACAAGCAATCCGTGAAGCCGCCCGTGCTGGCCCCGGCGTCGAAGCAGATCCATCCGCTGGGATCGATCTGGAAGTGATCCAACGCGCCCGCGAGCTTCAATCCACCGCGGCTGACGAAGGGCAGGGCCTCGCCGCGTAGGCGGATCGGCGCGTCCTCGGGAATGGGCGTGCCCGC
>DAOPYE010000183.1:0-2395 GCA_035352715.1 Holophaga sp.
CTTCTGGACCACGCGGAATCCGTTGCGGCGCATCCAGTGGAGGAAGCCCCGCTGGCGGTCGGCGCCCTCGTCCACGCCCGTGTAGAAGAAGGCCCGCAGCAGCTCGCGGTCCTTGCCGACGAGCGCGGTCAGCAGGCGCGAGTAATCCACCTCGAAACCCAACTGGCGAGCGGAGTGAAAGATATTGTTGCCGTCGATGAACACGGCGCATCGCATCATGGTTGGTTCCTTTGAAACGGGAGCGGTCCCCCGGCGTCTGAATGGTCCTGCAACTGCATCGTGCCCATCATCGCACGCAACGCCCCAGGCGTGGGCCTTGGGCCGTTTGTCGGATAGAATTTCCCCATGCCATATGTCAGCGAACAGGTGTTCCGCGAACGTCTGCCCCAGGACGCTTCCCACACGAATCATGCGGTGGTCCTGGTTTCCCCTCACCGATTTTTCGAAACCGGGGGCGGGGCGATCTTCGCGTTCCGTCGCGCGATGCGCTGCATCTCGCTCACCTGCGATCCGTTGGTGGGGCCAGAGATTGATCTTGGCGAAGCTGTGGATGAGTTCGATGCCACCTTCGAATCCGACGCCGCGGTGTTCGCCGGGGTTTCGGGCGTCCTGGCGCGAGCGCTGGCGGAGCGCGGCTATTCCGTGCTGAAGATGGGCGAAGAGCCCTGGGTGGATCTGGCCGCGTTCGAGCCGAAGGGCAACCGGGGCAAGGGCGTGCGCGCCGCGCGCAACCAGGCCCTGCGGGCGGGATGCGTGGCCGAGGAATGGGATGAAACCCGGTTCCGCGAACGCCGCCCGGAGGTGGAAGCGGTTTTCCAGGAATGGCGAGGCTTGACGCTGGTCTCCCTGGAGGGCGGCATCCTGGCCACGGCCCCCTTCGCCGAGATCCCCGGACGGCGGTACTTCGTCGCTTCCTGCCAGGGCCGCATCGAGGCGGTGCTGGTGGCCACGCCCGTGAAGGCGGGGGTTACCTACTACCTGGAAGATCTGGTCTACCGCCGCAAATCCGTGCGCGGCGTGCAGGAACTGCTGATGCTCGCGGCGATGGAGGGCCTTCGCCAGTCTGGCGTTCAGAGCGTGAACCTGGGCCTGGTGCTGCTGCGCAAGATGGAGCGCATGGGTGAATCGACGTACAGCGCCCGTTCGATCACTGCGCGTCTGCTGGGTACGGCCATCTCCCTGGCCTACAACGCCAAGGGCCAGGATCTCTTCCGCAAGCGCTTCCCCGTGGCCGTCTGGGAGCCCGCCTATCTGGCCTTCCGCGGCCCGCGCCGCATGTTCGGCCGCGTGACCCGCTGGTTTCCCGCCGCCGCGCTGATCTGGTCGCTCCTCGCCATGCTCGCCGATCTGGAGCCCACCTTCATCTGGCCGTGGTTCTGACGCACAGCGTGGGGCAGATCAACTGGTGAGCCGTCCCCGCTCATGCAATTCGATATTTTAATAATGAAATGTTTTAATTTGTGTTTTGATGTGCCCAAAGTTGCCCCCACGAGTTGCCCTGAGTTGCCCCCGGGTTCGATAGCGAGAGCAAAAAATATGCCTTAATATACTTCAACAAGTGGTGACGCAAAAACTCAACACGGACGCATTACTACAATTATAGATACGCCGAGCAAAGTGCCCGTATGCCCGTAGGTTGGCGGCACCACCCCTTCCTCCTTGAAGTAGCAATGGCGTCCAACGAACTTGTGCTTCTGGGGTTATCCAGCCCATCGACAACGTTCCAAATGGGGTGTTTGTGCTCCGTCTGGCGATTTCACGGTCTCGGGCGTTCAGTTGGTGAGTGGGAATCGTGTCCTGCTCACAGCCAAGCAGCCCACCTTTACTGTGAAATGCCTGGGAGAAATCCTGCTCACCAGCGTGAGTTCCAGCCCCATGACCCTGCGGGAGATCAAGGACGCTGGAATCCAGCTTCAGCCAGGGGACTACGTCGGACGCCGATTTGAAATGGTGCTCTCGGTGGGGTTGCGGCAGATCTCGCTCAACGTGCCTGTCGCTAAACGAACTCAAGGCCTACCTGAGCGGCCCTCTGTTCCGTCAACAGGTGGAGCAGGTCGTTTCTCTCGCCGCCGAGTTGGAGAAGGGTCTTTCTCGGGAGCGCACCCAGCACGAGCGTGCCCGGAAGGAAGCCCATGCCTCCTTCGAGCGGATCCTTAGCGCCGCTATCGGCATCTGAACCGACATGGAGATCCACAGCGGCCAGGGGTTGTCGCCCAGCGAGGTGATAAAGCCCTTCCTCCAGCCTGAAGAGCAAGCATTCAAGCCGAAGCGGCGCTCAACGGCCGCTTGAAGCGGTCTGTAGAGACTCACTCACACCCAATGGGGCCGTGCGCATCACACGCACGGCCCCATTCTGCTATTGCGACTTCTTTACTCCACTTGGAATCGATTTTGG
>DAOPYE010000184.1:0-2362 GCA_035352715.1 Holophaga sp.
ACTCCTTCCGCCGCCAAGACGCTTGGTCTGGCGCAAACGGGCGCCATTGAAGGCGGGGGCGTGGGCGAGCAGAAGGAATCCTTCGGCCTCACCAAGGTGGATCGAGTTCAGGTGGGCCAGGCCTGGATGAAGCGTCAAAGTTTCTACGTGATCCAGAGTTTGGAGACCGTCAGCAAGGATATGGGCGTCGAGGTCTCCGGGGTGCTGGGGTACGAGCTCATACGGCGCTTCATCACTCGCGTGGACTACGATGCCCAAACCGTCACGCTCTCATCCCCGGAGGGCTGGTCCTACCAGGGCCGTGGCAGCGCCGTCCCCTTCATCTTCAATGCCCACCATCCCCGCGTTCAGGGCGAGTTGGATGGCATCTCCGGCGCCTTCGACATTGATACCGGTTCTGGCGCGACGCTGGATGTCTTCGCGCCCTTCGCCAAGGCACACCAGTTGAAAGAAAAGGCCGCGAAAGCTATCCACACCATCACGGGTTCGGGCGCTGGAGGCGAGGTGACCGGCGACGTTATCCGCGCACGGGAACTCAAGCTGGGAGGTGTTTCCATGCAGCAACCCATCGTCGGTCTATCCGGCACCACATCGGGCGCTTTCGCGGATTCCACGGCCATCGGCAATGTGGGCCAGGGTTTCCTGAAGCGCTTCAACCTCACCTTCGACTACGGCAACAAGATCATTTATTTCGAAAAGAATAAAAATTACGATCGTCACGATCGATGGAACCGGCTCGGGTTCCGACTGGATGATGCCAAGCCAGGACTCGTCCTTCAGGTCTTTGCCGGTTCCGATGCCGAGAAGGCGGGTCTCAAAGCTGGCGACCGGATCCTCCACCTCAATGGCCGAGCTATCGAACAATGGACCGCAGCTGAGCGCAAGAACCTGGCCTACCACGCGGAGAATGGAACCTCATTCGAGGTAAAGGTGCGCTCGGGCGACCAGGAGCGCACGCTCTCGCTGATCCTGAAAGATCTGCTGTAGGCTCAGCGGGCCAACAGCGCCATCAGGGCCGAGATGGGCGGCATCAGCAGCAGGGCGGGCAGCATGTTGATCACGCGGATGGGCTTGATGTCCAGGATGCGAAAGCCCGTACCCAGTAGGATGATGCCGCCGCAGGCCGAGGTATCCACGATGAGCGCCTGGCTGAAGTGGGTCGCCATGGGATGCGCGCCCAGCACCAGCGCGCCTTCGATGAGCAGCACGGGAATCGCCAGGATGGCGACGTTGAATCCGACGGTCACGGCAAAGACCATGGCCGTGAAGAAGTCCAGGATCGCCTTCGCGATCAGCAGCGTCACGTCGCCCGTCAAGCCCTCACGCATGGCGCCAACCAGTCCGGTGGAGCTGGCGCAGAAAAGCACGATGAGGCTGCTGAAGGTCGCCGCCATGCGATCGATCTCTTCATCCGAGGCGTCTTCGCTGGCGCCCTGGGGCACCAGGCCCTGCACGCGATGGGCCAGACGATGGACGCGCTCCTGCAGATCCAGCCACTCGCCCAGGAAGGTGCCCAACACCAGCGAGAGCGCGATGGCCGCGAAGTGCTCCGCCTTTACCGTCAGCGCCACGCCGATGCCCATGGCCACGAGCCCAAACACGGAAGGCAGCCCCTTGCGCACGCGCTCGGGCAGCCGGTGCCCCGCAAAGCCTCCAGCGATGCCCCCAGCCAGAATGCCCCCGGCGTTGAGAAAGGGTCCGATCATGCTTCTCTCCATAAAGACGCCAAGCCCCAGGCGCACCTGATGGCTCTCAACGGGATTGAATAGAGAGGGTTGGTTTGGTCAAAGATGATCCAACACACACCTAATGGAAAACCCCGCAAGATTTCCAGTGTAGGCCACTGCCCGCCGACAACGTCACGTCATCGCCACAGATAGCATTGGGAAGTTCAACCTCAGCTATGCACGCCCGGCGCTTCGCGGCCGGTCTTCTCGACGTATTCCGGGTAGCTGCCCAGGTATTTTTCGGGCTGGGCATGCTCGGCTCCGCCCAGTTCCAGCACGCGGCTGGCCAATCCGCGCAGGAAGGTGCGGTCGTGGCTGACGAAGAGCATGGTGCCTTCGAAATCCTTCAGTGCGTCGATGAGCATTTCCTTCGTGGCGAGATCCAGGTGATTGGTGGGCTCGTCCAGGATCAGGAAATTGGGTGGATAGAGCAGCATCTGCGCCATGACCAGGCGCGACTTCTCGCCGCCCGATAGGCTGCGGACGCGCTTGTCCACATCGTCGCCACCGAACTGGAAAGCGCCCAGGATATTGCGAAGCACGCCGATCCCTTCCGTGGGATAGGTCTTCTGCATCTGTTCGAAGACGGTCAAATCCGCATCCAGCAGATCCAGGCTCTGCTGCGAGAAGTAGCC
>DAOPYE010000185.1:0-2358 GCA_035352715.1 Holophaga sp.
AGTGGATGCAGATCGAAGGCGACTTCCTCATCCGCGGCGGCATCCGCACCGTGGTTGTCGCGGAGCACGGGAAGCGCTAGTTCCCGGCGCTTTCCGAATCAGGGAAAGCGCAGCGTCGTCATCTGGCGATGGACCTGCTTGGGAGCGTTGCTGGCGGAGACGCGGTACTCGGATTCGTGGCGCAGCGTCACCAGGCGATTGCCGATGCGTGCAAAGCGGTAGTCCTCGTTGGACTCACCTTCAAAGCTGAAGGCCAGCAACACACGCCCCTTGCCGCCCCAATGCTGGCGCATGGCGACGGGCGTACCCTCGGCATCGATCCACACCCTGAGCGTGAGTTCACAGAAGCTGTTGGCAGCTTTGCGCTGGTCCGGGGTGGGTTCCTGCGAGAACACGAGCAGGCGCACGGGCTTGCCGTCCAGCATATCGGCGCGCTCCTCGGTGAATTTCCCCCGGGAGAGTTCCTTCATCAGCCGCTCTGATCCATTGAAGTATCCCTCAAGCTCGGAGGGCTTGAGGGCTGTCGCAGGATCATTGGTGGTCGCCTTCTGGATTTGATCCCGATTCCACATGCATTTGAGGGACTGGGGCGCTTCTTCCACCCAAACGGCGGTCTCGCCCTGGGTGATGACAAGCTTCTTGCCCTCGCCTTCGGAGTTCCAGACCCGGCGCTCCACCGAAGCCTTCACGGGCTCGGTGCCCTGGAGCTTGACCAGCCGGGCTTTCAAATCTGTCAAACCATCTGCATGCAGAGGCAAGAGAGCGAGAACGAAGAGCCATGGCCATCTGCGCATGTGAATGCCTCGAAACAATGTGGTGAATGATGAAACGCTACGCATGCCGGGCCCCCGGGTTTACCGCAGCGGGCCTTCCGGCAAAGGTTCTATCTGGTTTCAAGTTGCGCCATGCTGGGAGATCATCACCTTGAGGTTTCCATGGGCCCGAAATACCGCAGCCTGACGCCCCCTTTGGTTGCCATCCTGGCGCTGTCCGCAGGTGTGGGGTGCAACACGGAGGCCAAGCGCCAGCGGGCCTTGGAGCAGGAGAACGCCGAGCGGCGCAAGGCGGAAACTGAGCCGCCCACGGAAGAGGTGCTATCCCAGATTCGAACCGCCACGACGGATTTCATGCTGGAGCATCATCCCAACCTGGAGATCGAAGGCACCACCTTCACCTCGCTGACGCCCAACCTGTTTCTGATCGGCGTTTCGGTGCGGGATCGCGTGCCGGGGAACCGCTTCGTGGCCCAGCTCACCGCCGAGCGTTTGCGGGATGTGGAAGAGGACTGGAACGGTGATTTGACAGCGAACGGCCAATTGCTTTGGGTCATCGACTACGCCAGCGAACCCAAGATGAAAGAGCTGGCCCAGCGCCACGGCTTCGCGGGCGAAGTGGACGCCATTCGCAACGAGGACCCCGAATACCGGCAGCGCTGCTCGTGGGGACACCGCAGTTGGATGGACGACTACCTGCTGTGGGCGTTCCTTTTCCACCGCCCGGCACCGATGTTTTTTGGTCCGGGCGTCGGCAGCGGCTTCCGACCGATGCCGCCAGGCTTCCGTTTTCATGACCCCAATCGCCCCATCCAGACCGAGGACGCGCGACCGTTCCAATCCGCTGCCGCCGCGACGGGGGGACGCTCCTCCGTATTCCTGGGCGGCAGCGCGTGGCGTCCGCCCCTGGTCACGCAACACGGGGCTTCGGGCCAGGCATTCATGGCGCATGGGCGCGGTATTTCCGGCAAGTCGTCCATGGGCAGCGTCTCGCGCGGCGGCTTTGGCGCCCATGGCCACGCGGCGGGCGGAAGCCATGGCGGCTGAACCTGCGCGCACGGCCGTCGTTCTGATGAACATGGGCGGCCCATTGCGCCTGGGCGATGTCAGACCTTTTCTGCTGAACCTGTTCAACGACCGCGACATCATCCGCCTGGGGCCCGCTTGGCTTCAGCCCCTCATCGCGCGGATCATCGTGGGCCTTCGATGGCGGGTGGTGACGGACCGCTACCGAGAGGTCGGCGGTGGCAGCCCCATCCTGCGGGAATGCTCGGCCCAGGCCGGTGCGCTGCGAAAGGCGCTGCGCGAGGCCGGACGGAGCGAACCCGTGAGGCTGGTCTTCCGCTATGCCTCGCCCCGAGCGCACGGAGAGCTGCGAGCGCTCCAGCGCCAAGGCATCCGGCGCCTGCTGCCGGTCAGCCTGTATCCCCACGCCTGCCGCGCCACCAGCGGCAGCCCCCGGAAGCGGTGGCCGGAGTCGTCCGGCAGCCCGCCGCCAGTCCCAGCCCGCCGAATCCCATCGCCTTCAGCGCCTCGCGGCGCGTGGTCTGTCCCCTCATCGTCGACTCCCCCTTCTCTGCGAAAT
>DAOPYE010000186.1:0-2308 GCA_035352715.1 Holophaga sp.
CATCGGCTATCCCGTCATCGTGAAGGCCAGCGCGGGCGGCGGCGGACGCGGCATGCGCATCGTCAATACACCTGATGAACTGCCTGATCTGTACAACACCGCACGCAGCGAAGCAAAGGCCGCCTTCAATGATGACGCGGTTTACATGGAGAAATACCTCCTCGAACCCCGGCACATCGAGGTTCAGATTCTGGGGGATCTCTTCGGCAACATCATCCATCTGGGCGAGCGCGAATGCTCCATTCAGCGCCGCCACCAGAAGCTGATCGAGGAGAGTCCCAGCCCCGCCATCTCGCCTGAGCTGCGCAAGCGGATATGCGACACGGCCGTGCGCGCCGCGAAGGCCGTGGGCTACTACAACGCCGGCACCATTGAATTCCTGCTGGATGCCCGTGGCGACT
The DNA here is from genome assembly GCA_035352715.1 of Holophaga sp. GTDB lineage: Bacteria > Acidobacteriota > Holophagae > Holophagales > Holophagaceae > DAOPYE01. Next base: position 402 of record DAOPYE010000186.1, read on the forward strand.
TCTTCTTCATGGAGATGAACACCCGCGTTCAGGTGGAGCACCCGATCACCGAGCTGGTGAGCGGCGTCGATATCGTGAAGGAGCAGTTCCGCATCGCCGCGGGGCGCAAGCTCACGGTCACGCAGGACGACATCGTTCTGCGCGGGCACGCCATCGAGTGCCGCATCAACGCGGAAGACCCCTTCAAGTTCACGCCCTGTCCCGGTCGCATTACGGCGCTCAACTTCCCCGGCGGCCCCGGTATCCGCATCGATTCCGCGGTCTACCAGGACGCGGTGATCCCGCCGTACTACGATTCCATGGTGGCCAAGCTGATCGCATATGGCAGCGATCGCACCGAGGCCCTGGCCCGCATGCGCCGCGCCCTGGACACCATCATCGTGGAAGGCATTAAGACCACCGGCCCGCTGCACCGCCGCATCATCGAGCATCCGGATTTCGTCAAGGGTCAGTTCTCCACAAAATGGCTGGAAGGCTTCCTCGAAGAACTGGATCAGGAGATGGCAAAGACGGCAGAATAGGTATTCCCGCCGCCTTAGCTCAGTTGGTAGAGCAGCAGCCTTGTAATCTGCAGGTCGCCCGTTCGATTCGGGTAGGCGGCTCCAATCAAGAAGAAACGCGCCCAAGGATGAAACCTTGGGCGCGTTTCTTTTGCGGTTCGAGGGCTAGCGGATCGTCGCTTCGAAGGGCATCAGCGCGTAGACGCCGTGGGGATCGTTGAACGCGTCGAGGGCCTGGATCTGCTGCTCCACGCCGCGCTTGATGCGGCTGCCCACCCCCAGCGTGGCATTCGTGCGGCCGGAGGCGTTGAGATGCAGACCGGCCGCCTGCTTGCGCTTCTCGTTGCTGAACATCTTCAGCAGCTTTTCGGCGGGCGTGCGGGGCGCTTCTGGGGCGTCGAGGCGGAACTGGGTGCCCAGGCCGGCCAGCTTGGCGGCGGCGCGGGCGGCGTCATCCAGACCGCCCAGTTCGTCCACCAGGCCGAGCTTGAGGGCCTCCTTGCCGGACCAGACGCGCCCCTGGGCGATCTCGTGCACCGCGCCCTTTGGCAGCTTGCGGCCTTCGGCCACCTTGCTCAGGAACTGGTCGTAGATCTCGTCCACGAAAGCCTGCACGCGGCCCAGCTCCTCGGGATTCGCCGGGCGCACCAGCGAGGGCAGGGCCAGCTTGCCGAGTTGAACGCCATCGAAGGTGACGCCGTGATCATTGGCCAGCTTCCGGGCGTTGGGTAGCACGCCAAAGACGCCGATGGAGCCTGTCAGGGTCGAGGGCTCCGCGAAGATGCGGCTGGCGTAGGTCGAGATCCAGTACCCGCCGGAAGCGGCGACGGTGCCCATGGAGACGACCACGGGCTTGACCTTCTTGAGGGCGATGACTTCGCGCTGGATGACATCGGAGGCAACGGCGCTGCCGCCGGGGCTGTTCACGCGCAGCACCACGGCCTTCACGTTGTTATCCAGGCGCAGGCGGCGCAGTTCCTGAGCCAGGCGGTCGCCGCCCAGTTGAGCGCCGTTGCCTTCGCCATCCACGATGGTGCCCTCGGCGTAGGCGATGGCCACGCGCCCGCCGCTGCCGGCATCTCCGCCGAGCTTGGCGTAGTCCGTGAGATCGATCTGCGGGAAATCCTGGTCCTTCTCGCTGCGGCCCGAGAGGCGCTTCAGCTCGTCCAGCACCTGGTCCCCGTAGGCCAGCTTGTCCACCAGCCCCGCCTTCTGGGCATCCAGGGGGCTCACCAGGCCCTTCTCGTCGGCGATGCGCTGCAGATCCTCGGGCTTCAGCTTGCGATCCGCGGCCACGGAGGTCTTCCATTCGCTCCAAAGATCACCCAGCAGCTTTTCGTACTGCTCGCGGTTCTCCGGGCTCATCTTCTCCAGCAGGTAGGGCTCCACGGCGCTCTTGTACTTGCC
>DAOPYE010000187.1:0-2263 GCA_035352715.1 Holophaga sp.
AAAGCCTGGGCGAGGCTTGGCATCGCGGCGAGGTCGAGCTGGAAACCCTTTTCCACTCTCGCTCCCTGCGCGGCGCGGGCCTGACCGAGGTGCGCCGCACCGAGATGCCGCATCCAGCCAAGGTGAGCGCCCTCCAGGCCAGGGTGTTGACCGCGCTGGAGGACGCCGGGGGCGCGATGCTGGAGGCGGATCTCCGAAGCGCCACCCAGACCAGCGTCTCCGTCATCAGCACCCTGGAACGCCATGGCCTGGTCGAGCGCGTCCGACGCCTGGATCTCATGAGTCAGAAGCGCGAGGATTTGGTCCAGAAAGACATCTCGCTGAACGACGAACAGCGTGCGGCGGTGGAGGCCATCGCAGAGGGTGTCGTCCGGCCCACTTTCGGTGTGCATCTGCTGTACGGCGTCACGGGATCGGGGAAAACCGAGGTCTACCTGGAACTGGCAGAACGCACGCTGGCTTCGGGTCGGCGCGTGCTGTGGCTGGTGCCCGAAATTGGCCTTACGCCGCGCCTGCTCGCGCGCCTGGAGGCGCGATTTCCCGGGCGTGTGGCCGTGGGGCACGCGGGCCTGAACGCGACGGAAAAGCAGGCCGACGTGCTGCGCCTGCTGCAGAACGGCGCGCCTCTGTTCGTGGGCGTGCGCAACGCCGTGCTGGCACCGCTGCGCGATATCGGCCTCATCATCGTGGACGAGGAGCAGGAGGGTTCCTACAAGAGCGACGAGCATCCCCGCATCCACGCCCGCGATCTGGCCATCAAGCGCGCCCAGATCGAAGGGTGCCCCGTGGTGCTGGGCAGCGCGACGCCTTCCCTGGAAAGCTGGCACGCGGCGCAAAGCGGTCGCTACCGCCTGTTGAGGCTCACGCAGCGTCCGGCCGGAAGCCATCTGCCCACGGTGCAGGTGGTGGATCTCTGCGAATGCTACAAGGCCGAGCGCCGGAAGGTGGTCTTCTCGCCCCTGTTGCTCAAGGCCCTGGCGGCCACGCTGGAGCGGGGCGAGCAATCCATGCTGCTCTTGAATCGGCGTGGCTTTGAGAACTTCTGGATGTGCCGCGCCTGCGGCAAGACGCTGGATTGCCCCCACTGTTCGGTGAGCCTGACCTACCACAAGGGCGCTTTCCGCCTGCGCTGCCATCTCTGCGGCTATGAAGTTCCCCCGCCGGAGGTCTGCCCGCATTGCCAGGCCGAGCATCTACGCGGGGTGGGCGAAGGCACCGAGCAGATTGAGGATCAGCTTCAGGCCCTGTTCCCCCAGGCGCGCATCCTGCGCCTGGACCGCGACACCACCCAGCGGCGCGGATCGCTGGAGGCGGGTCTGCTGGCCGCCGAACTCGGCGAGGTGGATATTCTGGTGGGAACCCAGATGCTGGCCAAGGGGCACACCTTCCCGAAACTGACGCTGGTCGGCATCCTCAGCGCGGACCAAGGACTGAAGATCGCCGATTTCCGGGCCGCCGAACGCACCTTTCATCTGCTGACCCAGGTCGCGGGCCGCGCCGGACGCGCCGAGCTGCCGGGCCGCGTGATCCTGCAGACCTACAGTCCGGACCACCCCGCGATTGTTCATGCCGTGGCCCAGAACTTCGAAGGCTTCGCCGAGGCCGAACTGCCTTACCGGCAAGGCATGGCCTACCCGCCTTTTGCCGCCATGGCGCTCTACCGTAGCGATGGCGATAGTCCCAGGGAAGCGCTGGAGCTCTTGCAGCAACTCAAGGCGCGCCTACAGTCCATCCCCGGACTGCGCATCCTGGGCCCCATCGAAGCCCCCGTCGCCCGCGTCAAGGATCGCTACCGCATGCAGCTCATCCTGAAAGCCAGCGCCCGCAGCCCCATTGCCGAAGCCATGCGCCTCGCCCCCCTATCCCCCGGAGGTCCGATCACCCTGGACCGGGATCCCCTGAACTTCGGGGCGTGATAAAAAAGTAGACATCTTCGCAGTGTGGAAGCAGTGGGTCATTGTGTAAATTGGTTAAGTCGTTTTTTGTTAGTGCTTAGAAAAAACATGAAATAAGTGGTTGTCTCCCCGACACTGTTTTCGTTCCCGAGGTATCTGTATGCGATTTCGCTTCCGGCGTTGTTCTGGCTTCTCGCTGATCGAACTGCTCGTCGTTCTCGCGATCCTGGGCATCCTGTCGATGGTCGGGCTTTCCATGCTGGGCGATCGAAAAGGCAGCGCGGTTCGCGGGGTGATGGACGAGATCGAGGGCGTTCTGATGGCAGCCCAACGGAATGCCGCATCGACAGGAACGGATGTCACCCTTC
>DAOPYE010000188.1:0-2237 GCA_035352715.1 Holophaga sp.
GGTGTCAGGCGACATCCGAAACTGACCCACTTGCGACACGAAATCTGACCCGCCTCTGAAGGAGGGAAAGACATGGTGTCGGAGTTGAAGGATCGTGAGCTTCCGAGTGGGAGGGTCACGGTGCTGAGGGATCGGGAGGTAGCGCAGGTGTTCGCGTTGCGAGAACTGGGTTGGGGGACGCGACGGATCGCGGAGGAGATGGGAATTGCCCGGAACACGGTGCGGGACTGGGTGCGGGCAGGGGAGGACCGGCAGTATGGCGGTGAGGGGCGTTCCTCGTTCGCGGATCGTCATCACTTCTGGATCCAATCCCGGTTCAATGCCGGGGTCCGGAACGCGGATGTGCTGCGGCAGGAACTGGCGTCCATGGACATCGTGGTGAGCCTGCGCACGGTGGAACGAGCCCTGCGGCCCTTCCGGGAGAGCTGGGAGCGTGCGGCCAAAGCCACCATGCGCTTCGAGACGCTACCGGGAAAGCAGATGCAGGTGGACTTTGGCGAGAAGTGGCTGCTGATTGGGGGCGAGCGACAGAAGCGGTATGTGTTCGTGGCGACCCTGGGCTACAGCCGCCGTGGGTATGTGGAGGTCTTCGGAAGCCTGCGGCAGCGGGACTGGATCACGGGCATCGAGCGTGCCTTCCGGCACTTCAATGGCGTGCCCGAGGAACTGCTGACCGATAACGCCAAGCCGCTGGTGAATGCCCACCCAACCGGTGGAAAGACAGTCTTCCATCCCGAGTTCGAGGCCTTCTGCCGCCACTGGGGCATCCTCCCGAGGGCCTGCCAGCCCTTCCGCGCCCGGACCAAAGGCAAGGTGGAATGCGGCGTGGGCTATGTGAAACGCAATGCCCTGGGCGGCCTGAAATTCCATAGTGACGAGGCCCTGGACGCGCACCTGGTGGCCTGGATGCGGGACGTGGCCGATGTGCGGGTTCACGGCACGACGCACGAGCGCCCCATCGATCGCTTTGAATCCGAACGCCTCGCGCTGAAACCCGTCCTGAACCATCCGAGTTACCTGCGTGTTCGCAGCTTCAGCCGCACCGTGAGCCGCGATTTCCGGATCGATGTGGACACCAATCGCTACAGCGTTCCGCACCCACTGGTGGGCCACGTGGTGGACGTGACGATCGAGGCGGATCTCCTCCGGGTGAGCGTTCGCGGGCGGCTCGTGGCCGAGCACACCCTTCATCCAGGGCGTCATCAGGTCATCGAGGATCCCTGTCATGTGCTGGATTTCCTGGAGGGCGCCCACAAATCGGCCCTGGCCGGTTCCAGCGGAATCTGTCGCCCGCTCTCCCACTACGCCGCCGCTGCAGGAGGTGCGTGATGACGGACCCGCGTATGGAACGTCTGGAGCGGCATCTGACCCGCCTGAAGCTGGTGAGCACTCGGGAGCGCCTGGACGGGCTGCTGGAAAGCGGAGCGCGAGAGAAGATGAGCTTCCTTGATTTCCTGGACCACGTCATCCAGGAGGAGATCGCCAGCAAGGACGCGAAGCGGGCCCGGATGCGGCTTCAGATGGCCCGGTTTCCACTGAACCGGCGCCTGGAGGACTACGACTTCGCCCTGCAACCCACGCTGGACCGGCGCCTAGTCACCGAACTGGAGACGGGACGATACCTGGCCAATGCGACGAACGTCCTGCTGCTGGGACCGCCCGGAGTCGGAAAGACCCATCTGGCCATTGGCTTGGGCCGCAGGGCCATCGAACTGGGATGGAGCTGCCGCTTCATTCACGCGGCGGACCTGGTGCATCAGCTTCTGGCGGCGTCGGCCAGCGGCGCCTTGGATGAGGCCCTGGGCCACTTCGCGCGACCGCACCTCCTGATCGTCGATGAACTCGGCTATCTGCCCCTGGAGCGACAGGCGGGCCATCTCCTGTTCCATCTGGTGCGCCGCCGCTATGAGAAGGGCAGCCTGCTGCTCACCAGCAACCAGCCCATCGAAGCCTGGGGCGAGATGCTGGGCGATGAGATCGTGGCGACCGCCATCCTGGACCGCCTGCTGCACCACAGCCATGTGCTGAGCATCAAGGGCGACAGCTATCGCCTGCGAGAGAAACGCCGGGCCGGGATGGGGCCGGCACCGGAAGCCGTGGCTCCATAATCGCCGCGCCCGATGGGGCGCCCTCCGCTTCGGCCTACGGCCTCCGCTCCGGGCACCCCATCGGATTCACAACCAACAGGGGGTCAATATTCGTGTCGCCGGGTGGGTCAACTTTCGTGGCGCTTGACA
>DAOPYE010000189.1:0-2233 GCA_035352715.1 Holophaga sp.
TGGTCCTGTGCGATATCCACATGCCCCGATGCAGCGGCCTGATGGTGGTGGAAGCACTCAAGCCACGTCTGCCCGATATCGCCATCGTGATGGTCAGTGCCATGGAAGGCACCGAGACGGCCGTCGAATGCATCGAGCGCGGCGCTTTCGGCTATGTGGTCAAGCCCTTCCAGCCTCGGGAAATCCTGGTGCAGGTCAAATCAGCCCTTCGCCGGCGGATGTTGGAGATCGAGCATCGGGACCGGGAGCGCGAACTGGCCCGCAAGGTCCGCGAACAGACCCGCGAGATCCGGGAATCCCGCGAGGAGATCGCCCTGCGCCTCATCTCCGCCTCCGAGGAACGCGATAACGAAACCGGGGCCCATGTGCGCCGCATCGGACTCTATGCCGCCGAGATGACCATCCGCCTAGGCTGGGACCAGGAGCGGGTGGACGCGATTCGCGCCGCAGCTCCCATGCATGACATCGGAAAAGTCGGTGTGCCCGACGCGGTTCTCCAGAAGCCCGGCCCACTGACCGAGGCCGAGTGGGCGGTCATGCGCCAGCATCCGACCATGGGCGCACGCATCCTCAAGGGATCCAAGGTGCCCTTCATCCAGATGGCCGCGCGGATCGCCGCGTGCCACCACGAACGCTGGGATGGCACCGGCTACCCCAGCGGGCTGGCCGGAGAAGCCATTCCCGTGGAGGCCCGGATCACTACCATCGCCGATGTCTACGACGCCCTGTGCAGCCACCGCCACTACAAGGCCGCCTGGCCGGAAGCGCAAGTCATCGAGGCGATGGAGCAAGGCCGCGGCAGCCAGTTTGACCCAGCGCTGCTGGATCTGTTCCTGGCCCACCTCGACGATATGCGCGCGATCCTGGAAGCCAATCCAGATGGGCCGAAAACGATCAGTCTCTGAGGACGCTCAGTACCTCAGCACGCTGAAGACCGGCAGGCCCGCCAGTTTGTCGCGCCCGGACAGATGGGCGCTTTCCAGAAAGAGCGTCAACGCCACGGGGTGCGCCCCGGTGCGTTCGATCAGGCGCTTGGCGGCGGCCGCAGTGTTGCCGGTGCCGATCACGTCATCCACGATGAGCACGCGATCACCCGCGCGGAAGGATCCGGCCTGGATTTCCAGCGCCTTGGGCACATCGCAGACCGTGAAGTCCTCGCATAGCGTCGGAGGGGGCAGCTTGCCCACCCGGCGCGCCGGCACAAAGCCCAGTCCCAGCTTCTGGGCCAGCGCACTGCCGAAGATGAAACCGCGTGATTCGAGCCCCAGCACATGCGTGGGCTGCAGCGTGAGCACCGGCGCCGCCATGGCCTCGATGGCCTTGGCGAAGGCCTGGGCGTCGGCCAGCAGGGGGCTGACATCGCGGAAACAAACGCCAGCAAAGGGGAAATCGGCCACGTCTCGAACGAACTTGCGGAATTCCATGGTGCCTCGCTATCGGCGAATTTCGAAGGGAAAGGGTAGCGATTGTCCCTCCATTCGCGGGGTCCAGTCCAGTCCATCAACCCGGGCACACCCATTGCCCTCCAGCAACAGGCTCCGGAACGCCTCGACGCGCTGCACTTCGCCGCCCACTTCGCCCGAGACCGAACCATCAAAATCGTTGCGGACCCATCCCGCCAACCTCAGGCTCTGAGCGCTATCTAGCACAAAGAAGCGGAACCCGACGTGCTGGACGCGGCCCCTGGCGCGAAACGAGACCTGAAGCTCAGTCATGGGATTCAAGCATGAGGATTGAACACACCATCGAACTCGTCTCCCCGCGCCATCACCTCGGGGCAGGCGAGATCCAAGCGCAGCGGCGTCAGACTCACCCAGCCATCCGCCACGGCTTCCGCATCGCTGCCTTTCGAGCGCTCGTACGTGGGCAGGGAGCCGCCGATCCAGAAGTAGGGGATGCCCCGGGGATCCATCCGCTTCTCAACGGAGTCGTGGTACATGCGCCGGTCCTGGCCCGCGAGACGGAAGCCCTTGGGTTCGCCCTTGGGCAGGTTCACGTTCCAGATGCGGCCTGCAGGCAGATCCATGGATTCCCAACGCCGCAGGAACAGCTCCACCCATGGTTCGGCCCGAGCGGGATCCTCCTCGGGATGCAGCGAGAAGGCCGCCGCGCGCGCGCCCGTCATGCCGCCCTCGAACGCTGCGCCCACGGTGCCCGAGTAGAAGACATCCTCGCCCAGATTGAACCCCGTGTTGATGCCCGAAAGCACCCAGTCGGGACGCCGATCCAGCAG
>DAOPYE010000190.1:0-2224 GCA_035352715.1 Holophaga sp.
CCAGGGATCGGCGAAGGCTTTCGGGATCGAGATGGGATCCATGGCCAGCGCGGCCTCGCTGCGATAGCGCCGTTCGATGGCCTTCATGGCTGCGGCAAGATCGGGGCCGGTCCGCAGGGTCGGGGTGCTTCGGTTCATGGAGATACGCGGTTCAATGCGCGGTCTTGGGGATGCGGACGCTGACGGACATCTGGTCCGGATCGAAGGCCAGATGGCATGACAGGGCCTGGCCGATCCGCGCCGCCAGGTGGGCAGAGACATCGCGGGGACGCTCGGCGCGCGGGTCCAGAAGGTCTTCGGGCAGAAGTGTGATGGGACTCCATTGGATTCGCCATTCAGCCTCATTGGCATCGAAGACCAGCTTGAGGTGGGCGTCCTGGAGGTAGGGAAGCAGCTGGCGCGTCAGCGTCAGCGTGAAGGCGCGCGCAAGCTCGCCTGGCCACCGATCCAGAGCCAAGGTGCCTTGGTATTCGAGGCTGAAGTCGCAGCGAAACAGCAGGGTGAGCGGCCCGAGCGCCTGCTCCAGGCGGCCTCGCCAGGATGGGCCATCCTCCAGGCTGGCATCGGGAAGGGTGTCCATGGCCAGGTGCCGCGCCCGTTCCAGGGTCGCAAGGCCTTCCGCCAGGATGGCGCCCAGGCGCGCCCGATTGCGGGGCGTCAGCGGCAGGCTGGGGTCGTTCAGTTCAAGGATCCCCTGGATTCCGGACAGGGTGTTGGCGAGATCGTGGAGGGTGGATCTCATCAACATTTCAGAAACCGGGTCCAAGTTCGCCTCCCGCTGTGGCGTCATCCCGACATGAACTGTAAACTACGCTCTAGTCTAGCCAGAAAGGACCTGTTCCTTATGCAGCCTGCATCGAAAAAACTGGGGGAGATGCTCGTCGATGCTCGGCTCATCACGGCGTCCCAGCTGCAGGATGCTTTGCGGCACCAGCGCATCGCCGGTGGGCGAATGGGCAGCAATCTTGTGGCGTTGGGTTTCATCAGCGAAGACGTCTTGATGGATTTCCTGGCCCGGAAGACGGGTGTGCCCCGCATGGAGCTGAAGGATCTGGATGTGCCCCAGGCCGTTTTGCGGCGCATCCCCCAGCGGTTGGCCGATCAGTTGAACGTCTTGCCCGTCGCCCTCAAGGAGCCCAAGTCCCTGGTCCTGGCCATGACGGATCCTTCCGATCTGAACGCCATCGATAGCGCGCGGTTTGCCTCTGGACTGAACATCGAGCCAGTGGTCGCCTCGTATTCCACGCTTCGTGCGGCCATCGCCGATCAGTATCGCAAGCTGGCCGAATCCGAGAGCCGGACCATCGAGGTCAGCGGTCCCGCGAATCTGGACGAGGCCCTGCCGGTGCCATTCGATATCCCCATCACGTTCAGCTCGGACCCCCGGTCCACCCATCCCCCCACGCGCGCTTACAGCCCGGATCCATTCTTCGACAAGGCCAGCGAGCCGACCGTTTCGCTGGACCCTTTCAGCCTGTTCGAGCCCGAAACCCTTCCGGATCCGCTGCCGGAAAGCCCTTTGTTGCCCACGGGTCCCAGGCTGGTGGACCTGCCGCCCGTCGCAACCCAGGCTGCTTCCAGCACCCCCGCTGGCGCCGAGATCATCTACGAACGCAGCACGGGCACCGCGCCTCTGCGCCGACTGGAATCCTACGAGACGCGCGTCCTGGTCATGGGGCTGATCCGCCTCTTCCAGCGGCGGGGGGTGATCGGGCAGGACGAGCTTCAGCGCTTGATCGCCAACCTGATCGAATCTGGCGAGCTGGAAGACGGAAGCCGCGGAGTTGGATCCATCTTCTAGCGTTTTCCGGCCATGTGTCCTGCGGAAAGCCACGCCCTGGCCAGTCCGTCCTGGTCCGCCGCGCGGGCCAGGGTGACGAACGAGGCCGCCAGGCGTTTGGATGGAACAAGCTGCAGCATGTCCCGGACCACCAGATCCGCTTGGTCGTTTCGCTTGAGCTTCAGGTTGGCCTCGACCAGGGGGCTCACCATGCCATCGGCATCGCGCAGGCGCTGTTCCCATTCACGGCTGCCGTCCTCGGGTTGGGGTGTTGGCGGGCGCCAAAGTGCGGTGTAGGCATAGGAATCCCAGACGGGGCCCACGTAATCGACGATGGCCTGCCAGTCGCCGTTGGCGCGGGCCTGACGATTGAGTTCGAGCAGGGCCGCGAGCTTGCGCGACGAGGAGGGTGGAAATCAGGACAGGCGCGGCTGGAATCATTTC
>DAOPYE010000191.1:0-2210 GCA_035352715.1 Holophaga sp.
GAGTACTTCGTCAGCTACTACGACTACTACCAGCCCGAGGCCTACGTGCCCGAGCGCGACCTCTTCATCGACAAGGACAGCAAGGTCAACGACGAACTGGAGAAGCTGCGCCTGTCGGCCACGCGCAACCTGCTGGAGCGGCGCGACACCATCACCATCGCCTCCGTCTCGTGCATCTACGGCCTGGGCGATCCCAGCTCGTACCTGAACCTGTCGGTGAATCTCAAGGTGGGTGAGGCGAAGGATCGCGCCATGCTGCTGCGGGATCTGGTGGCGATCCAGTACGCACGCAACCAGATGAGTTTCGAGCCCGGCGTCTTCCGCGTGCGGGGCGACGTGGTGGAAGTCTATTCCGCGTACGAGGATGTGGCCTACCGCATCGAGCTGTGGGGCGATGAAATCGAGCGGCTGTCGAAGATCGATCCTCTGCGCGGCGTGGTGATCGAAAAGGTCGATGAACTGACGATCTGGCCCAAGACGCATTACGTGACGCCCGAGGACAAGCTGCAGGTCGCCATTCGCGAGATCAAGGCCGAACTGGAAATCCGCGAGAACTGGTTTCGCGAGCAGGGCAAGATCGTGGAGTTGCAGCGCCTGCACCAGCGCACCATCTACGACATCGAGATGCTCAAGGAGATGGGCGTGTGCTCGGGCATCGAGAACTACAGCCGCTTCCTGGACGGCCGCGCGCCTGGAGAGCCGCCGCACACGTTGCTGGACTACTTCCCCGAGGATTTCCTGCTCTTCATGGACGAAAGCCATGTGGCCACGGGCCAGTTGCACGGCATGTACAACGGCGATCGCAGCCGCAAGACGACGCTGGTGGACTATGGATTCCGACTGCCCTCGGCCCTGGATAACCGGCCATTGAAATTCGAGGAATTCGAGACCCGCGTCAATCAGCTGGTCTTCGTCAGCGCCACGCCGGGCGACTACGAGCTGCAGCAGAGCGGCGGCGTCGTGGTCGAACAGGTGGTCCGCCCGACGGGATTGGTGGATCCGATGGTCGAAGTGCGGCCTGTGGGCAACCAGGTGGACGATCTGCTGGAGGAGATCCGAAAAGTCACCGCGCGCGACGAGCGCGTGCTGGTCACGGTGCTGACCAAGAAGCTGGCGGAACAGCTCACGTCCTACTATCAGGAGCTGGGCATCAAGGCGGAGTACCTGCACAGCGAGATCGACACGCTGGAGCGCGTGGAGCTGCTGAAGAAGCTGCGCCGCGGCGAATTTCACGTCCTGGTGGGCATCAACCTGCTGCGCGAGGGCCTGGATCTGCCCGAGGTCTCACTGGTGGCGATCCTGGATGCCGACAAGGAGGGCTTCCTGCGCAACACGCGCAGCCTGATCCAGACCATCGGTCGCGCGGCCCGCAATGTGCATGGCAAGGCCATCCTGTACGCGGACAAAATGACGGGATCCCTCACCCAGGCCATCGGCGAAACCGAGCGCAGGCGCGTCAAGCAGCTGGCCCACAACGAGGCCCACGGCATCACCCCCGAGAGCGTTCGGAAGAACATCGACGATGTGATGGGCGAAGCCCTGGCGAGGGAATTCGTTGGCGTGCCCAAGGCGGACGCCGCGGAAGAGCCGGTGCTCTACCTCGATGACGTGGGCTTTGAACAGGAGATGGCCAAGCTGGAAAAGCGCATGAAGGAGTACGCCGGCCGCATGGAGTTCGAAGAGGCCGCCAGTCTGCGGGACCGCATCGTGAAACTGCGGCGCGACCGGATCCTGGAAATCTCCTAGAACGCCGAATCCAGCCAGGGCAGCACGTCGCTGGGGGTGCCCACGATGCCGCCCACGCGCACGGCGCAGACCACGATCCAGCCCGGAGCGCGGGAGACCTGATGCAGGTCCATGCGCAGCGTCTCGCCCGGCGAGGGCAGATCCGGGCGGCGGCGCTCCATCACCAACTCGCCGCGCGTCACGACGTCCTGCGGCGTGGGACGGCTTGTGCCCAGGGGCAGGTAGTAGACGTGGACGTGCTCGACGCCGCGCAGTTCGTTGCCACGCACATCCTGAAGCGGCAGGCGGATCTCCACCTGTCGAAGCGCCGACCAGCGCGCTTCACAGGCCTTCGGCGCAGCCCGGGGCCTCGGGATCGGATCGCCCTTCCGCCCGCAGGCAAGGCCCACGGCCAGCAGAGCGAGAACCAGGAATCCATTGATGAAGCGTCGCGTGTCCACGCCTTCATCATGCCCGAACTGCGA
>DAOPYE010000192.1:0-2140 GCA_035352715.1 Holophaga sp.
GTGTTTTCCGGGTGCGCCAGGCCCAGGCGCGCGACCTTCGCCCCGCCGGACGTTCCATCGTGATTTGGAACCGCATCCAGCTTCTTGTTCAAGGCCGCCAGGGCATACACCGGGCTTTCGATGGTGCCCGCCAGATCTCCGAAAACATAGCTCACGGGCATGAGGTTCTTGTGGAAGATGGGCGCATTTTCTAAGCCCTCCTGGACTTTCACCAGCTCGGATAGCGGCACGGATCCTCGCATCCCTGGAACCGTCAACTGCAGGAGGCTATCCAGGCGCTGTCTCTGGCCGGAGGCGAGCTGGAGGATGACCGGCACCTGCGTGCTTCCGCGCTGGACATGGAAGTTGCCCAGGACATTGCCCTGCCCCGCCGCGTACAGGGTCTGGATCACGTGGGCCGGCGCCACGCCGTGCAGCGCCGCCTTCTCGCGATCCAACACCAGGCTCACTTTCGGCTGGGTGGGGTTCAAGGTGCTATCCACGTCCACCACGCCATCGACGCTCTTGAAGGCCTTGACCACCTCGTGGGCGTAGCCATCGCGGGCGTCCTGCGACGGTCCGTAGATCTCGGCCACCAACGTATCCATGACGGGAGGCCCAGGGGGGATCTCGACCATCTTCAACCGCGTGCCTTCGGGCAGGGCAAGCTTCAGCAGTTCGGGGCGCAGCCGCACCGCAATGGCGTGGCTCTGCTCCTTCCGGTCGCCCTTGGGCACCAGGTTCACCTGGATGTCCACCATCTGGGCCTCGTCCCGAAGGAAGGAATGGCGCACCATGCCGACGAAGGTGAAGGGCGCGGCCTCGCCGCTGTAGACCTGGGCGTCCCTCACGACGGGCTCTTGCAGCAGCCTTCTTGCCACCGACTGTCCAATCGCAAGGGCATCCTCGCGGGGCGTTCCCGCAGGCAGATCCAGCTGGACCATGAACTCGGATTTGTTATCGAAGGGCAGCATCTTCACCTTCACGGCGCCGAAGCCCACCAGCGACATGGCGCCCAGCAGCAGAAGGAACACGCCGATGAAGAAGCCCCAACGCACCTTGGCTTGCGTCAGCAGGGCATGCATCACCTTGCGGTAGATCCGGGTGGACCACGTCTCCGGCGCCGTCTCGGGGTTCAGCTCGGGCTCGCTTTCAGGACCATGCTGAGGTTCAGGACTGGCCGTATCCTCGGTGGCCGGATGCAGGCCACTTTCATCAAGTTCAGGAAGATGGGCTTCCTTCTTGAAGATCTTCAAGGCCGCCCAGGGGCTGATGACGAAGGCGATGACCAGGCTGAAGATCATGGCCAGACTGGCGCCCACCGGGATGGGCCGCATGTAGGGCCCCATGAGGCCACGCACGAAGGCCATGGGCAGGATCGCCGCGATGACGGCGAAGGTGGCCAGGATCGTGGGGTTGCCCACCTCGTCCACCGCCTCGATCACCACGCGGGCAAAACTTTTGCGCACGCCCGGCAGGTGCATGTGCCGGTGGATGTTCTCCACTACCACGATGGCGTCATCCACCAGGATGCCGATCGAGAAGATCAGGGCGAAGAGGGTGACGCGATTCAACGTGTAACCAAACAAGTATGTGATCAATAAGGTCAAGGCCAGGGTCACGGGCACGGCCGTTCCCACCACCACGGCGCTGCGCCATCCCATGGCGATCAGGATCAAAGCGATGACCGATAGCGTGGCGATGAGCAGGTGCTCGATCAGTTCGTTGCTCTTTTCGCCAGCCGTCTCGCCATAGTTGCGGGTCACGGTGAGCTTCAGATCGCCGGGGATCAGGCTTCCGCGCAGGGCCTCCACCTTCTTCAGCACCGCTTCGGACAGGGCAGTGGCATTGGCGCCCGTGCGCTTGGAAAGGGAGACGGTCACGGCGTTTTCAAAGCCGTGCTTGCCCCCGAACAGCACCACCGGAGGTTCAGGATCGTTGCCATCGATCACGCGAGCCACATCGCCCAGATAGACAGGACGGCCATTCTTGACGGACACCACAAGCCGGTTCAGCTCCCGGGCCTCCAGCATGAATCCCGTCGCCTCCAGCGACGTGCGCTTGTTTCGATCCACCAGCGATCCGGCAGGCAACTGCATCTCGGCGGTCTGCAGGGCGGGCTGCAGTTCGCCGATGGACAGGCCGAAGGCGCGCAGACGAT
>DAOPYE010000193.1:0-2028 GCA_035352715.1 Holophaga sp.
GCAGGGCCTCGCCGCGTAGGCGGATCGGCGCGTCCTCGGGAATGGGCGTGCCCGCTTTGGTGATGGGGCGGTCGTCCACCAGCACGTCGCCCGCCAGGATGCGCGCCTGGGCCTTGGCGCGGCTTTCCACGAGGCCACGCTGCACCAGGAGTTGATCAAGTCGCATGCGCGCCATGGCTAGCTCGCCTGCCGCTTGCGGCGCACTTCTTTTCGGAAGCTGTTCACATTCTTATTGTGTGCCTTCAGGTCGGGAGCGAAGTTGTGGCCACCGTGGCCCGTGGCGACGAAGAAGAGATCCTTCGTGATGCGAGGCGCCTTGGCTGCCTCGATGGCAGCGGGGCTGGGGATCGCAATGGGCGTGGGTGTGAGGCCCTTGATGAAATAGGTGTTGAAGGGATGCGCTCGGTGCGTGTCCTCGGATGTGGGCGCGGTGAACCGCAGATCGCCCGACAGCCAGCGCGCGTAGAGACTGGTGGGGTCGCACTGGAGCTTCATGCCGATCTCCAGGCGCTGGGCGTAGACACCCGCCACGCGCGGCAGTTCGTTGGGAAGGTTGGTTTCTTTTTCGGCGAAGCTCGCCAGGATTAGGGTCTGGTAGGGCGGCAGCACGCCGCCTTCCAGCTTCGGGCGCACGCGGTTGTGAAAGGCCTCCATCATCTCCAGCAGGATTTCCTCCGGTTCCAGCGCGTGGTGCAGGCGATACGTCGCGGGCGCCACCAGCCCTTCCAGGCTTGGCGCGTCAGGGAAACCCGCAACGGCGGCCAGTCGCGGGCTTTTCCATAGGGCCCAGAAGACATCCTCGGGGATGAATTCCTTCAGCCGTCGCTGCACGCTCCAGGCGTGCATGGAGGGCGTGATGACGATGTTCGCGTAATGGATATCGCCCCTGCGCAGCTTGTGGGCCACGTCGGCAAGGCTCGCATGGGCGCCGAAGGCGTACTCGCCGCGGATGAGCTGCAGCCTGCGATGGCGCGCCCAGAGCTTGAACAAGCTGGCTGAACGGATGACACCCTGGTGCTCCAACCTGTCCGCGAGCTGATTCACGGTCGTGCCTTTGGGCACAAGCACGATGGCTTCCTGCGTCAGTGGACCACTACGCTGCCAGCTCCACCAGCCGCCCAGGAAGGGGATGAGCGCCAGCAAGGCCGTGGCCCAGACAAGTCGGAGAGAGGTTCGGTAACGCGCCATTCTTCCAGCATGCCCCCATGGCGGAAAATCCTCCAATCAGGATCACTCGGAGTCTCTGTTGACAACCTTCATTGGTTGGATATAGATGTATCTTGTCGTTTTCTCGGTAAAAGACATGTTTGGTGCAGTCGTGGAAATGCAATCTGGTGTCTCGTGTGCTGGGTCGTATCTGGGGCAGGGGCATGGGAGTCCCGCCAGTGCCCTCGCAAGCAAGGTCTGTCTGCAAGATAGAAAGGCCATCCAGGTTCTTGTGGTCGAGGATGATGCCCTCACGCGGCGCGCTGTTGTCCAGGTGCTGCGCAGGCAGGGGTGTGAAGTTGCTGAGGCGGAGAATGCAGAACTGGCTTTGGGCCTGAGCCGGAAGGTCACCTTCCAGGCCGTCATCCTGGACATCCTTCTGCCCGGTATGGATGGATTCGAACTCTGCCAGCGGTTGCGAGAGCAGGGGGAGACGGTTGCGATCCTCATATACACCTCGCTGGAATCGGTGACCGATCGCATTCATGGGTTGGATCTGGGGGCCGATGATTATCTCATCAAGCCTGTGGATCCAGGCGAACTGGTCGCTCGATTGAATGCCGTGCTGCGTCGTCTCCGGGCGGAAAAACCTGTGGATGTGATTGTTCACGGAGGCTTTCAACTGGATCTCCTGGCTCGCTCGGCTTTCAAGGATGGACGGCGGCTGGATCTGGCTGCGCGGGAGTTCACCCTTCTGGCTGCGCTGATGAGCCAACCCGGTATGCCGATGAGTCGCGAAGAACTCTTCCGGCTTATGTGGGGGGCAACCCCCCATATGCGCTAACTTACAATTTCGCAAAATTCTGTCGCTGTAGGCGTCTC
>DAOPYE010000194.1:0-1973 GCA_035352715.1 Holophaga sp.
CTTTTCCAGCGACCACCAGCGCCTTCCCATCCGAAGCTGATGGGCAGCCTGATTGGGCACCGTGCCGCTCGATCAAGCTCCGCGCGACGGAACCCGCGTCCTTCAAGGAACCCGAACCGAAGACGATGCGCTGGGCCGTGGAGAATTCGAACGCCAAGGGGATCACCAGGCTTCGTCGGTGGGAAAGACGTTCGTCAGCTTCGTCCCCACGCGCGGCTCGACCATCATGGGTGCCACCGCCTCGGCCCAGGCGGCATAGTGGCTCGTGCCGCGGTGGCTGGCGTGATCCTCGGCGGAGCGGTAGACCTCCCAGAGCATGAACCGACTAGGATCGTCCTGGGCCTGCAGCACATCGAAACGAAGCAGTCCGGGTTCCTGAAGGCTGGCTTGGCCATTGATCCGGCTGGCGGACTTGAAGGCCTCGATGCATTCGGGCTTCACGCGGATCTGGACATGGACGATGTGCATGGGATCTCCCTTCGTAAAGGATCGCGACAACTGGTGCCGGATTGGAAGGGCTTCGTTCCATCCCGTTGGCATTTCGTCACATTTGCCGTCATCCTGCAGGCCAACGTCTGCAAGATACGCTTGGAACACCCATCGAAACCAGAAACACCAAGGAAATTGGCAACAGCCAAACAGAATGCATCACGCATTTATCATATTTCGCGAGACGGGCGAACTCGTCGCCACCAGCCCCCAGATCCATGGGATCACCGGCTATGGCGACGAACTGGCCTCGCTGGACGACTGGATCCTGCGCCTCTTCCCGTCTGATGCGGAGATGTCCCACGTCTCGGAATTCATCCGCATCTCGACGACCCGCCCGATGCTGAACCAACCGGCGCTGCGCACGCACTTCGTCACGCAATCCGGTCGACGGCAGGACACCCTCCTAACGGCCACCATCTGGCACGAGCCCTTTGGAGAGCGGCGCTTGCTGATCGGTCTGCATCCCACCCAGGCAGCGCCACGCCAGGATCTGCACCTATCCAGCGCCACCTGGTCCGGTCTGCTTTCGCAGGTGGAGGAGCTGATCGAAGAATCCCTGACCGCCCTCCAGAATCCCGATACGCACCAGACGGATCCGACCGGCGCGAGAGAGCGCTGGGCAGCGATCGCACAGAAACTCGCGCGGGGCCGCCATTTGATCGTGGGCGCCCGAAGACTTGAGCAAACCCTTGGCGGGGATCAGGATTTATCCGAATCCTCCGCCAGCCCCTTCAGCCCGAGCCGTTAACCTGGAAGCCCATGTCCCCTGATCTTGCCGCCAACGACTCGCTTCACACGTTCCGCTATGCCGTTGTGGAAGACGAGCCCACCGCCAGCACCCTGCTGAAAAAGGTACTGACTCGCTTGGCGCCGGAAGCGAGGCTCGAATGGGAAGCTTCGGATGGCAAAGCGGCCTTTCAATGCCTGCTGAACCAGCCCGTGGACGTGCTTTTTCTCGATGTGGAATTCCCGCCGGGCGGCGCGTTCGAGCTCCTGGCGGATGCCCGCAACGCGGGGGTGCATCTGCCGAAGATCGTCTTCGTGACCAGCCACAATGAGCATGCCTTGAAGGCCTTCGAATGGGCCGCCTGCGACTACCTGCTCAAGCCCATCTCCAAACTGCGCGTCGGCGAGACGCTTCAACGCCTGAAAGCCGCCCTGCCCTCGCCCAATCTGGGCGCACTGCTGGACGCCATGCGCCACCTCACCCCCAAGCGCCCCCCAGAGCGATTCACCGTTTCCATCCGAGACCGGGTTCTCGTGCTCCGCTGGTCCGAAGTCATGTATCTGCACACCGAGTTCCGCCAGGTCTACGCCCAGACGTCGCGCGGCCGCATCCCCATCGATCAGCCCATGGATGAGCTCGAGGCGGCGCTTTCGCCCCAGTTCCTGCGCATCCACCGCTCCACGCTCATCAACCTGGATCATCTGCAGGAAGTCCACAACCCGCCCGCCCGCGCGGGACAGGCCATCATGCAGAA
>DAOPYE010000195.1:0-1910 GCA_035352715.1 Holophaga sp.
TGGCTTCGCCCAGGATGCGGGCGGCTTCCTGGGGGGCGTGGAAGCCCGTGGAGTTCTCGGCGTTGATGAAGTCCACGCGCCACTGGGCCTTGCGCTGCAATTCCAGGGCAGGCGCCAGGCTGTCGTCGCTGGCGCCATCCTTCTTTGCCTGCTCGATGTCCCGGATGAGGGCCACGATGGCGTTCTCGGCGCGCAGCATCAGGGCGTGGGTGCGCTCCTGGATGATCTCCACGCGGGCCCTCAGCTCGGCTTCGGGGAAGCGATGGCAGGTCTGGCACGAGCGCGAGATATCCAGCAGCGGGCTGCGCACGTGGTGATCGCTGATCTTGATGGCGCCTTCGCGCATGTAGGGCATGTGGCAATCGGCGCAGGAGACGCCGCTGCGGGCGTGGACGCCTTGGCTCCAGGTCTCGAATTCCGGGTGCTGGGCCTTCAGGACTTCGGCGCCGGTCTTGGCGTGCTTCCAGTCGAAGAACCGGTGGCCATCCGGGAACTTGTAGCTGTCGTACGTGGCTTCAATCTGCTCGACCTTCAGGCCGTTGTTCCAGGGGAAGAACAGCGTGGTCTTGGGGCCGCAGTAGTACTCGACGTGGCACTGGCCGCAGACCATGGAGCGCAGCTCCTGGCGCGAGGCGTCCACGTTGGGGTTGTAGGCCAGTTTGCGATCGCCCTTGCGCCACTTCTCGATGGAGGGCAGGTGCGGCACGGGTTCACTGCTGCGTGCCAGGGCGTCGATGCCGCGGATGAAGCCGGGCTTGGTGACGCGGACCTGCATCGAGTTCGGCTCGTGGCAGTCGATGCAGGCCACGGGATGCTGGGCCAGCTTGCTGGCTTCGCCGTAGGGCATCTTGCCGACGGCCTCGAAGCCCGCCATCAGCTGTTTCTGGGCGTTGTCGCTGCCGAAGGCTTCTTCGATCTTTCCGGGAGCACCGCTCTTCAGGCCCATCTGCCGGTAGAGCATCGTATTGGACGTGTGGCAGTGCAGGCAGGCCCCGGGCTGGGGCCGTTCGGTCACGCGCTTGGTGGTGCGCTGGTCTTCCAGCATGTAGGCGTGCCCGCGCCGCTGGTTGTAGTCGATGGCGAAGGCATAGCCATCGAAGATGACGGGCAGATTGGGATCTTCCACCAGCTTGCTCAGAGGCGCGCCCTCGCTGCCCGCGCCGCCGTACTTGGTGCTGTATTTCTCGGCGGTGCGCAGGTAGGCGTCGTACTGGCGGGGAAAGTTCTTGCCCCACTGGGCGGGATCGATGGTCTGCTCGTCCAGGTTCACCAGGCGCAGGCTGGTCTGAAGCGCCTCCGCCTTGCGCCGCGAAATGTTGCTCGACAGCAGCAGCACCAGCGCCGTGGCCACGGCGGCCCCGATGGCCACCAGGCCCATGCGCGTGAGGGGATGGGAAAAGAGGCTGGGCTTAGCATCGGACATCAAGGGCCTCCTGATCTTCGGGGCTTGCGGGCGTTATCGAAAAGTTTCCATGGATGGCTTCAACGGGAGTTTCATCTGCGGGGACCATGGCCGACCTCCCCGTGGCAGCGGACGCAACCGTACAGATCCGCCCCCTGGGTGGGATCCGTGGGCACGCCCAGGGTTCCGTGCGCGGTGATCTCGCCCGTCATGTCGCCGTGGCAGCGGATGCAGTTGGCTTCCAGCACCTTGGCATTGCCGGGCTTGATGCGGATGGGCTCGTCGAAGTTCTGAAGCGTGAAGGCCTTGGAATGGTGATAGCCGTTGGCGGCCTTCACGAAATACTTGTGCGCCATGTTGTCGTGGGGCAGATGGCAGTCGTTGCAGGTGGCCTGGGCGTGGTGCGAGGCGTGCTGCCAGCCGTCGAACTGCTCGCGCATGATGTGGCAGTTCACGCAGACCGAAGGATCGTCGGACATGTAGGAATAGCCCTTGGCGTCCACGAACG
>DAOPYE010000196.1:0-1906 GCA_035352715.1 Holophaga sp.
TCGCCGAATCCGGCGGAGGCGCCTGTGATGAGGACGATGGGATGCTCGGGGCGCATGGGGACTCCTGAAGAGTGGCCTCTCCATTCTGGCTGCCCAGGGCCGTTTCAGGCCAGGCCGCATTCCATGGATGCACCGTAGAGCGCAGAGGAAAAGCGGTGGGGTGGACCGGGTGTGGGGATGTGTGATCCGCTCGTTGTGGCCTCGCTCTGTGTCCCCCCTTTTACCCCCTAAGAGCCTGTCGCACAACCCCGCATCGCCCCTTTCCGAAAAATCGGTTCAAACCCACGCCAGGATTGAATCTTTGGGCATGAATTCGCATCTAATGAAGCATGGGCGCGCGTTTTCGAGTGACTGACCGTCGACAGCCGATGCTGTTCCCGCCGTCATTGGACGAGATGATCGGGGAGGACGACCTCGCGCGGGTGATCGTGGACGCGGTGGATCAGCTCGACCTGTCGGCGATCGAGGCCAGTTACAACCAGGACGGCGACGGTCGCTCGGCCATCGACCCCGCGGCGATGCTGGCGACGCTGGTCTACGCCTATGCCCACAAGGTGTTGAGTTCGCGGCAGATCGAGATCGCATGCCGCTACCAGGTGGTCTACCGCTGGCTCTCGGGGCAGGCGCAGCCGGACCATGCGACGATCGCACGGTTCCGCCAGCGCCACAGCAAGGCCTTCCAGGACTTGTTCGCCCAGGTCCTCGATCTGGTGCGGCGCTACGGCCTGGGCGAAGCTGGGACCATTGCGCTGGACGGGACCAAGCTCAAGGGCAACGCTGCGCTGGAGGCGAACAAGACGTTGAAGGCCATCACCAGGGAGTTGACGGAGTCGGCGCAGATCAGGGATCTGGCGGAGAACGCGAAGTTCGGGAAGAAGCGGGGGGATGAACTCCCGAAGCACCTTCGGGGTGCGGAGAATCGGCGTCGGCGACTGGAGGAGGCCAAGCGGCAGATCGAGGCGGAGCAGCACGGGGAAGCAGCGGCACAGCAGGAGAAGATCGAGAAGCGTGAGGCCGAGGAGCGCGCCACGGGCCGCAAGAAGCGCGGAAGGAAGCCGAAGCCGCCAGAGCCCGAGCCGGATGCGAAAGCCAACACCACCGATCCCGACAGCCGCCCCCTGAAGACTCGCCAGGGCTTCGTCCAGGGGTTCAATGCCCAGGCGGTGGTGAGTCTGGACCAGATCATCCTCGCGGCGGATGTCGTGCAGGACGCCAACGACGTGAAGCAGCTCCTGCCCATGGTGAAGCAGGCCCAGGCGAACGTGGCACGGATCGCGGCGGAAGGTGTGGCGCCGGAGATCACGGCTGTGCTGGCGGACGCGGGCTACGCCAGCGAAGCCAACCTGGAGGGCCTAGAAGGGCTTGGCGTGGAGGGATTCATCCCCAGCAGCAAGAGCTGGAAGCTGCGGAAGGAGTTGAAGGCGAAGGGACGGCCGCGCGGCCGGATGAAGAAGGGAATGACGCGCACTCAGCGGATGGAGCGGAAGCTGCGCACCGTGCGGGGCGAGAAGGCCTACAAGGCACGCGGGCAGACCATCGAGCCCGTGTTTGGCCAGACGAAGCACGGCTTCCAGACCCTGACCCGGCGCGGCCTTGCAGCCGCCAAGGCCGACTGGAACCTGCTGTGCCTCGCGCACAATGTGAAGAAGCTCTGGAGGGCCAGGAAGGCCGCCTGAAGGCGCTTCCCCTGGCGGAAATCCCCCCCGGGCAGCGCATGGAGGGCGACTGGGATGTCCATCCGATCACCAAGGACCGGATGCCCCCCAAAATGCGCAACCATGAGGCGGCGCGAGTGGATTCTGAAGGGGGCTGCCAAGGCTGGTCACGCGACAGGCTCATAAGGGGTTCGATCTGTCCGAAATCCAGGAGGCCTTGTCGAAGGGAGGCCGACTGCGCGGAGCCTCCA
>DAOPYE010000197.1:0-1880 GCA_035352715.1 Holophaga sp.
CCAAGCTCCAGGCCATCGCCGATTTCCTCAAGGCCTTCCCCCAGGCCAAGATCCAGGTCGAAGGCCACGCCGATGAGCGCGGCACTGTCGAATACAATCTGGCGCTCGGCGAGCGCCGCGCCCACGCCGCCCAGGCCTACCTGGTGACCCTGGGTTCCGCGGAAGCGCGCATCTCCACGATCAGCTTCGGCAAGGAGCGCCCCAAGGTTCAGGGCCACGACGAGAAGAGCTGGTTCGCCAATCGTCGCGCCGAGTTCAAGCTCCAGTAGGAGTCTGAACCACTGCAGCAACGATGAAGAGCGGAGGCTTGTCCTCCGCTCTTCATCGTTCAAAGGACAACAACAGGAGTTCTCATGCATCTTCGCCACATGATCGCGCCCCTGGCCATTCCTGCACTCGCCCTCGGAATCGGCTGCGGGTCCGAAGAACAGCTCAAGCGCGTGGAACAGGAAGTGGGAGATCTGAAGCTGGAGGTATTCAAGCTTCGCCAGCAGGTCGAAGAATCCAACAAGCTGGCCGATTCCGACCGGACCGCCTCGACCGAGGCCCGCACGATGGATCGGCGTTTCCAGGCAGATCTTCAGGAGACCTTGCGCCAGCTTCAGGATTCGACGCGCGTGTTGAACAGCCGCCTCGGGGAGGCTTCCCGTCGCCCGTCCCCCCGCGGGGCCGCATCGGAAACACCGGCAGCGGCCCAGCCACAGCCCGGTGGAGACGACGAGAAGGCCCTCAATGCCATTCTTCTGGATTACAACCGCGGGAATTATTCCCTGGCCGCCGAGAGCCTGGATCTGTTCCTGAAAAGCAATCCAGGCAGCGCCAAGCGTTCCGACGCCCTCTTCTACCTCGGGTTGTCGAACTGGAATCAGAAGCTGTACGACAAAGCCCAGGTGTCCTTTGAAGCCATTCTCAAGGACCATCCGAATTCCAATCAGTTCCTGCCCGCCAAGCTCAAGCGCGGCCAGTGCCTGCTGCGCCGGGGGCTCAAGCCCGCGGCCGTGAAAACCTTCAAGGAAATCGTGGACAGCTTTCCCGGCACCTCCGAGGCTCGCATCTCCCAGCAGGAGTTGGCGGATCTCGGCCTTTAGTCCTTGCTAAAGCTGGCATGCAGAAAAGGCGCTTCGGCGCCTTTTTCGTTAGTCCAGGAACAGCGTGCTTCGGATTTGGGAGAGCGGCGAGAAAAAGGGGCGTTCGTCTTCCCGTGCGTCTGACAACGCAAGGAGCGCTCGCAGGCGTTGATCCCGCTTGCCCATGGGCAACTCCGGGAGGCGCGCGCTGGAGACCCATTGCAGGCCCGCGATGGGTTCGGGTTTCTCCTCGATCTCAAGCGCGCATGGATGAACCTGTTCGCGGCGATGTGTGTAGGTCTGGACCCAGGGGCTCCAGGCGCGAGCGTTCGCCAACGAAGTGCCATAGGGCTCAATGTCTTCCGCTGCGCTTTCCGTGGCCATGGCCTCACAAGATCCCGTGAACTCGATGCTGGGCCAGCGCCAGAGTCCCGCCAGCAGGCCCCGCGCCTGAGGGGGGTGCAAAAGCCATTCGTCCTGGCGTGTCGAATGGATGGCCAGAAGCCAAATGGAAATCTCGCGCACGGCAGCCCTGGCCTTGGGGGGCGGAATGATTCCCGTGAGATCCTCAAGCGCCGCTGCACACCCCTGCGCAAGCGGACAGGCCGTGCAGCGCGGGGAAGGCGTGCAGACGAGCGCGCCCAGTTCCATGATGGCCTGCGTCATTCGGGAGGGCCCATGGGTGGCGAGGGCAGGGCGCAGCCACTCCCGCAGTTCCGACGCGCAGGTTCTTGGGTCCTGGCGCAGGCCCTGCAGGCGGGCGAGCACGCGAAAGGCGTTGCCATCCAGGGCGGGTTCCGGTTTCAGGAAGGC
>DAOPYE010000198.1:0-1869 GCA_035352715.1 Holophaga sp.
GGCGTGGTGGGGCCGTTGGCGCCCTCGGCGACGATCTTCACGCCGGGCTGGATGCGTCCCACGTTGTCCCGGTGAAGGCTGCCGTCCAGCGCCGCCGGGATGAGGATATCCACGTCCTGCTCGATCCAGGCTTCGCCTTCGAGCTGCTCCCAGCCCAGATCCCGGGCCTTGTCGGGCGCGATGGTGCCGAAGCGGTCCACGACCGACTTCAGTTGCTCGAAGGTGATGCCATCCCGGGCGCGGTAGGTGTAGGCGCAGTGATCGGCGTTATCCCAGCAGGCGACCGCGATCACGTTCCCCCCGCAGGCGAGGAAGCGTTCGATGGCATGCTGGGCGACGTTGCCCGCGCCCTGGACCGAGGCCGTCATGCCCTGCAGCGCGTAGCCCAGCTCCTGCATGGCTTCGCGCAGCGCATCGACGATGCCGTATCCCGTGGCCTCCATGCGGCCCAGGGAGCCGCCCATGCCCACGGGCTTGCCGGTGATGAAGCCTGGATGGCGGCCGCCCGTCAGGGTTTCGTACTCGTCCAGCATCCACATCATGTGCTGGCCGTGGGTCATGACATCGGGCGCGGGCACATCCTGCTCGGGACCGATGTTGCGGAACATCTGGCGCACCCAGCCCCGGCAGATGGCCTCCTGCTCGCGTTCGGAGAGATCGTGGGGATCGCAGATGACGCCGCCCTTGCCGCCGCCCAGGGGGATATCCACCACGGCGGTCTTCCAGGTCATCCAGGTGGCCAGGGCGCGCACCGTGTCCAGGGTTTCCTGGGGATGAAAGCGGATGCCGCCCTTGGCCGGGCCGCGTGCGTCGTTGTGCTGCACGCGGAAGCCGCGGAAGACGTGCGTGCTTCCATCATCCATGCGCACGGGGATGGCGAAGTGGTACTCGCGCAGGGGCCACCGCAGCAGCTCGCGCGTGCCTTCGTCCAGGCCCAGCTTTTCCGCGACGGCGTCGAACTGCGCCTGGGCGGCCTCGAATGGATTGAAAGCTCTACCCGCCATGCTTCGCCTCCGAGCGGCAGCGGAAACGATAGCCGTACAAACCAAGTGCTGCCGTGGTTCGTGATCGGCAGCACTTGGATGTTTGATGAGCTGGAAGCTACTGCTGGGCCTTCTTGACGGCGGACTGGAGCTTCTTGGGGGAAACCTTGAAGAGGAAGTATGAGATGCCGTAGGTGTTGTCGGGGTTCTGGTAGAGGCCCACCTGCAGGACCTGCGTGCCCTGGTAGCCCAGGTAGACGCCCTGGACCTTCGCGTTGCCCGGATCCTTCTTGATTTCCATCACGGTGATATCAGGCCACATCTCGGCGGGGATGCCCTTGGTGATGCGGTAGATGCCAGCGGCCAGCGCGGCGCGGGCGTGGGGCTTCACGCCGTCATAGAGGGGATTGGGCTTGCCGTTGGGGAGCTTCTCCAGGGGCAGCAGATCCAGGCAGTCGGGGTTCGCGCCCTGCATGGCGTCGGGCAGCGTGGGGATCTGCTTGGCGCTCAGCTTGTCCATGGCGTCCTGGTATTCTTTGCGGGAGACGTCCGGTTGCAGGTAGCCCATGCTCTGGAGATCGCGGATGCCCAGATCGTCGATTTCCTTCTGGGTGAGGGAGATGCCCGCCTCGCCAGAGTGCTTGGTGAACCACCAGGCGGAGCCGTAGATGATGCTGGGCTCGACGGGCGTCAGGACGGACAGATCCTTGAAATCCTTGCGGATGGCCACGTACTGCAGGTGCTTGAGGACTTCCTGGGGTTCTTTGATCGCGGTGGGAGCGGTCGTGGGGATGCGGTCGGCGGGCTTGTTGTTGCAGCCGATGACGAGCGAAACGGCAGCGATGGCCGGAAGCCAGGCGTGCTTGAGGAACATGTTGCCTCCTGT
>DAOPYE010000199.1:0-1868 GCA_035352715.1 Holophaga sp.
CCGCCCTGATCCTGCCCCTGACCCTGCCGTTGATCCTCGCCGGTCTGGCGTGTGGGAAACACGAAGCCTCGGAACAGCAGCGCCTTCCCATCGCCAAGGTGAAGACCGTCAACGAAAGTGCCGGCGTCCCTTCCGGCTGGATTGCGGTGACGCTGGGCGCGACGCAGCGGGCGACGCTTTCCACCCGCATGGCCGCTTCCGTGAAGAAGGTGCACGTGAACGAAGGCCAGCGTGTCAGCGCAGGCGCCCTGCTGGTAAGCCTTTCGGATGAGGATCTCCAGAGTGGCCTGAAGGCGGCGGAAGCTGCCGTGGCCGCGGCTGCCGTCCACCATCAGCGCATCGAGAACCTCATGAAGCAGGATGCGGCCATCCCTGCGGAGATGGATCAGGCCAAAACGCAGCTGGCCCAGGCCCAGGCGGCCCTCGCTCAGGTGAAGGCCAATCTCGCCTATACGCGCATCCGCGCGCCCTTCGCGGGGGTGGTGCAGGCGCGGCGCGTCAGCGACGGCGATTTTGTTGGGCCGGGTACTCCTTTGGTGGAATTGGAAGGTCAGGGGGCGATGGAATGGGTCGGTTCTGTCTCCGAATCCGAAGCCCGTGGTCTGAAGGTGGGCCAGAAGCTGGGCTTCGAGGCGGATGGCCAGGCGGGGATGGCCGAGATCACGGGGCTTTCCACGGGCGGAGATCCCATCTCCCATCGGGGGACCCTGCGCGCTCGAGTGCTGAAAGGCTCCGCGCTGCGCACGGGCACCTTCGGGCGCTTGAAGTTGCCAGAGGGCCCTTCTTCAGAAGGCCAGGCCCAGACATCAGGGGAGCGCGTCATCCCTGAGAGCGCCCTGGTGCGGCGGGGAGAACTCAACGGCGTGTTCGTGGCGAAGAATGGTAAGGCGGAGCTGCGCTGGGTCTCCTTGGGTGAGAAGCAAGGCGATCGCGTTCCCGTGAGATCGGGCCTGGCCAAGGGCGAGGTGGTGATCGATACACCGGGTGAATTGAAGGATGGACAGCCCGTCGAGGTGATCCGATGAGCGTCGAACGACTTGGAATCGCGGGCCGTCTGGCGAAGACCTTCCTCCGCAGCAAACTGACGCCTCTGATCGTGATGGCCTCGCTGCTGCTGGGGGTTCTCGCCGTGGCGCTAACTCCGCGCGAGGAGGAGCCGCAGATCGTGGTGCCCATGGTGGATATCTACATTCCCATGCCCGGCGCCAGCCCTGCGGAAGTGGAAAGCCAGGTCACCACGCCGATGGAGAAGCGCCTGTGGGGCATTCCCGGCGTGGAATACCTCTACAGCACCAGCCTTCCCGGCATGTCGCTGCTGACGGTCCGCTTCAAGGTGAACGAACCCCAGGAGCCCAGTCTGGTGAAGGTGCATCAAGAACTGCTGGCCCATCCCGAGGTCCTGCCATCCGGCGCGATGAAGCCCATCGTGAAGCTGCTCACCATCGATGATGTGCCCTTCCTGGCGCTGACCCTGCATGGCGAGAAGGAGACGCCGGGGCAGCTCCGCTCGCTGGCGGATGTGCTCGCCCGGGAACTGAGCGCGGTGCCCAGCACGGCCCAGGTGAAGGTCTATGGGGGCGCGCGGCGTATGGTCCGCATCGAGCCCGATCCCGATCGTCTGCGCGCCTTCGGCCTGTCCCTCGGTGAGCTTCAGCCTGCCCTGCAGACCGCCGAGATGCAGTTGCCCGCCGGATCGCTGGTGGATCGAAACAAGCGCACGACGCTGGAGGCGACGGGATTCATGCTGGAGGCCCGGGAGCTGAACCGGCTCGTGGTGTCGGTGAAGAACGGCCGCCCCGTCTATCTGGGCGATGTGGCCCGCGTGGTCGATGGCAACGATCCTGAACCTCCGGTGGTGCTGTTCGGGG
>DAOPYE010000200.1:0-1859 GCA_035352715.1 Holophaga sp.
CGAGGGCGTCAGGACGTTCACGCCGCCTGTATCCAGGAAGAAGCGCATGGGCTTATGACCGTTGATACTGGCGTGGATGAAGATGTGATCCAGCAGGAATTCCATGGGAACGGTGCCGGATGATGAATGCCCATCCATGCCCGCGTCCGTCAGGCGGGGGGTCGGTTTCTGGTAGAAGGATGCGGCCAGCGCGGGGTTCACGACGAATGCCTCGATTTCCGTGACCGTATCCAGGTTGGCGTCCTGCTTGGGCTCGCGGGTTCGGAAGGGCAACTTCAGGCCATCCACGGTGCGGTAGTCGCTGAAGAAGGTGGTTTGGGTGTCGCCATCGCGGGTGCCGCTGATGCGGTCTGGCAACCAGGTCTGGGCGTCCACCCACATTTCGTCGGTCTGCGCGCCGCCGGTTTTCACCTGCAGGACATGGAAGCGTCCGTCCCGCAGCCCTAGATAGGTGATGGTGGCCTTCGTTGCGCTTCGTTCCGGGAACCAGTAGGCGCGTGTGGTCCAGTAGGTCGTGGCGGGGTCGACGGGCTTTTCGTTGAGCTGCACATCGCCGCTTTCGTCCTGGGACCAGCCCACCACGCCATCAAATCCCTGGTTGCCCTTGATCGCTCCCAGGTCGAACGTGTTCTTTGTTCGCCCCGATTTCAGATCCTCCCAGGCCTGGAATGTCCCCTGCATGCCGGCCGTGGCCAATCGGCCTTTGGATTCCAATGTCTGGACGCGATCCCAGGCGGCGCCGCCGCTGGCCGCTTTGAGGTGGTCGAGGATCTCCTGAACGCTGGGGGCTGGCGTCTGGGCCATCAGCAAGGTGAAGGCGCTGAGGGGAAGCAGGGGGGTGACGAATCGCATGGGTTTCCTTTGGAAGGCTAGGTGGAATTTTGATAGTATCAAATGCTACTAATGATGACGCAACCCAAACTCAACGCGATCCCCGACCTGCTTCGCCCCTTCGGCTTCTCTGAAATAGAAGCCCTGGCCTACGGCTTCCTGCTCCGCGAAGGGCCCGCCACGGGCTACCGCATCAGCCATGGCATCGGAAAACCCACGGCCAACACCTACAAAGCCCTGCGGAGCCTCGCGGAACGAGGGGCCTTGATCGTGGAGGACACCCGCACGCGCCTTTGCCGCGCGATGCCTCCCGAAGAGCTATTGGCGAGCCTTGAGCGCCAGTTTCAAAGTCAGAAGGAAGCGGCGGTGGAGCAGCTTTCCCAACTGGGGCGGCCCGAAGGCGACGAGCGGGTCTACCAGCTGGAAACGGTGGCGCAGACCTTGGAGCGCGCGCGGCTCATGCTGGCGCGGGCCCAGGAGATCGCCCTGCTGGATGTCTCTCCCGCGCCGCTGGCGGCGCTGAAGGACGATCTTGAGGCCGCGGCGCGGCGCGGGGTGAGGGTGGCGATTCAGTTTTATGAATCCATCGACATCCCCGGGGTTTGGGCCGTGCGCAGCGAATTGCCGCCCGCCTTGCGAAAGGCTTGGCCTGGCCAGCAGTTGAGCCTGGTGGTGGATGCCCAGGAGCATCTGCTGGCGCTCTTCTCCAAGGATGGGAAGCACATCCATCAGGCCATCTGGAGCGAGAACCTCTGGCTTTCGTGCATGCAGCACAATCACGTGGCTAGCGAGTTGATGCTGACCGCCCAGGATGCGCGGCAACCGGAACGCCTTCGCACGGCCTTTCGGCGGATCAGTCTGCTGCGCGCCGCCCCACCTGGATTGAAGGCCCTGAAGAACCGTTTCAAGGATTGACGGACGGTATACCGTAATGGATTGCCTTTCGCATCACGCTTTCCTTTTTCCGAGGTTTGCATGGCCGAGAAACGATCTGGGAATCCCCTTGCAAGCTCTGTTTCTTTCCGGCG
>DAOPYE010000201.1:0-1849 GCA_035352715.1 Holophaga sp.
GCCAGGCCCTTGGCGGTGGGCTTGACCTCGAGGGTGGGATGGATGCCCACCCCCTGATGGCGGCTGCCATCGTGCTTGAGCACCTGAATGCCGGTCCAGGGGATCTTATAGCCGCCGGGCAGCCCCAGGCGGTTGGTGTTGCCATTGGTACCCGCAGTGGGATCGCCCACGATCTCGCCCAGATGGTAGGCCTCTACGATGCCCAGGAAGCTTTCTGACGCGCTGATGGCCATGCTGTTCGTGAGGAAGACCCTTTTCCTGGGCAAGACGGGTGCCTGAGGCTCCAGCTTCCAGGGGGGGAGCGTGCCCCAGATCCACCCGCGGCCATCGGGCTGCGTCACCTGGGGCACGTTCCATCGCGCGCTTTCCAGGGGCTGCTTCGAGAGGTGCTGCAGCAATTGGGGGAAATCCTCCCTCGGGTAGCCGCGCAGATCGAAGACGATTCCTTTCGCCAGGGTGAGCTTGGGCAGGGCGGATTCGATCTCGCTGGCCCGCGATCGGCACAGATCCACGTACCAGATCCCAGGACGCAGCTCGGTGAGGGAATCGGGCCTGGATGCCATGCTCATGACCCAGGTGTTCGAGTCGCGTTTCAGGGTGGTCTCTGCGACCGTTCCTTTGGGCGAGCGGAACGTCAGGCGCACGGAGCTGCCCTCCTTTCCATCCACTAGGTCTTCGCAGAGCCGGAAGTTCATCCAGCCCTCGCTGGCGGCGGAGATCTCCGGGCGGAGGCGCGCCACTCGTGCCGCCACAGGCTCCTTGTCCACAGTCAGAAGTTCGCTGCCCGCAGGAACTGTCTGGGCGCTGGCCCCGGCGTAGCGCACGAAGGGACGTCCATCCACCATCACCAGAGCCAGGGAAGGCGTGGCTCCCCCATCGAACTCGGAATAGACGCGGGCATGGCCATCCTTGAGGGAAGCCAGGAAGCGCTTCAATGTATGAACGAAAGTCGCGGCATCCGGATCCGTGGCCGCAGCGTCCAGAGCCCGGCCCAGTTCGGCGTCCCAGTCGGGCCGACTCACATCCGCGTAGGGATAGAAGTGGCGGAAGACGCCCCAGGCCAGCGCCACGTCGCCCAGGCGCGTGGCCCTGTCATCACCGGTGCTGACGCCCGAAGCAGGAAGAACCGCTTTCTGCACCGCTCTCGGAAGAGTCGTCTTCGCCGCATCCGCGAAGCACACGGAAGGCATCCAGATCCGCAGGTCGTCTCCGAGTTCCAGCGTGGAGGGGGAGAGCGGATCCGCCCATTCCTTCGCGGCGCGCTCTGCGAGCGGCGCGTAGACCCGCTCGCTGTGATAGACCGAGCCCGGGAAGGGATGGCCCTCCCAACCGAAGTGCTCCCACCGGATCACGTACGCAGCGTCAGCGGGCTGTATTGGTACGCTGGGTGGCTGTCCGGTCGTGAGAACTTGGACGCTGGGGGCATAGGGCGTCAGGAAGGTCTGCAGGCGCTGGGCCAGTTCCGGGGGCGAGCCCGCCCCTTCGACGGCGCGCACGCCGGCGGCGGACAAGGCCTCCCAGTCGGCCTTCGCGGCTTCATCCGAGGGATGGAAATACCGGACGTAGTTCATGGCGCGGCTGAAGGCCACTAGATTGCGCAAGCCCTGTTCAGACAAGGGCCGTGGAGCTTCCGACACGGTCATGGATAAGCCCTTGGGGGGAACCTGGGCACTCAGTCCCAGCGCCATAGAAAGCAAGGCCGCACTTGTGATCCCGGATATTCGGAAACGCATGGGAAGAATCCTTTCGGAGGCAGGGCGAGGCCCAGCCCCTCGAGGCTGGCCATGCCAGTTGATGAAGTCGCTAGCGGGCTTTTCGTGTCCGCTGCGGGTAGGCCCAAAGGGAAAGT
>DAOPYE010000202.1:0-1843 GCA_035352715.1 Holophaga sp.
TCATCCTGCTGGGCACGGGCTTTCGCATCCTGGACATCAAGCCCATCCGCGTGATCAATATGCTGCCCGCCCTGCTGCTGATGCCGCCCATTTCGGCCCTGATGGCGCTGCTGACCCGCTGAGCCTACAGCAGGTCCTCCAGGATCAGCGAAAACGTGCGCTCCTGGTCGCCCGAGCGCACCTTGACCTCAATCTGGGTTCCATTCTCAGCGTGGTAGCTCAGGTCCTTGCGCTCTGAAGCCGTCCATTGTTCGATGGCTCGGCCGTTGAGTTGGAGGATCCGGTCGCCAGCTTTGAGGCCCGCTTTCTCTGCATCGGAACTGGCAAATACCTGAAGGACGAGTCCCGGCTTGGCATCATCCAGTCGGAACCCGAGCCGGTTCCAATGATCGGGACGATCATAATTTTTATTTTTTTCGAAATAGATGATCTTCTTTCCGTAGTCGAAGGTCAGGTTGAATCGATGCAGGAAACCCTGGCCCACATTGCCGATGGCCGTGGAATCCGCGAATGCACCCGAGGCGGTGCCGGATAGACCAACGATGGGTTGCTGCATGGAGACACCGCCCACCTTGAGTTCCCGCGCCCGGATCACGTCGCCGGTCACCTCGCCTCCCGCGCCCTGGCCCGTGATGGTGTGGATGGCTTTCGCGGCCTTTTCCTTCAGCTGGTGTGCCTTGGCGAAGGGCGCGAAGACATCCAGCGTGGCACCGGAGCCCGTATCGATATCGAAGGCGCCAGGAATGCCATCCAGCTCGCCCTGAACGCGGGGGTGGTGGGCATTGAAGATGAAGGGGATGGCGCTGCCGTGGCCCTGGTAGGACCAGCCTTCCGGGGAGGAGAGCGTAACGGTCTTGGCGTCATAGTCCACGCGGGTGACGAAGCGCCGTATGAGCTCGTACCCCAGCAGGCCGGAGACCTCGATGCCCATATCCTTGCTGACGGTCTCCAAACTCTGGATCACGTAGAAGCTTTGGCTCTTCATCCAGGCCTGCCCCACCTGGACGCGATACACCTTGGTGAGGCCGAAGGATTCCTTCTGCTCGCCCACGCCTCCGCCTTCGATGGCGCCCGTCTGGACCAGGCCCAGGGCCTTGGCGGCCGAAGGGGTCAGTATGTTCACGCCGCCCGTGTCCAGAATGAATCGCATGGGTTTCTGGCCGTTGATACTTGCATAAATGAATATATGATCTGACAGGAATTCCATCGGCACGGTGCAGGAGGATGCCTGTCCATCCATGCCTGCGTCCGTCAGGTGGGGGATCGGTTTCTGGTAGAAGGATGCGGGCAGCGCGGGGTTCAAGACGAAGGTCTCGATTTCCGTGATCGTGTCCAGGTTGGCGTCCTGCTTGGGTTCGCGGGTGCGGAAGGGCAGCTTCAGGCCGTCCACCGTGCGGTAATCGCTGAAGAAGGTGGTTTGGGTCTCGCCATCGCGGGTGCCGCTGATGCGGTCGGGCAACCAGGTCCGGGCGTCCACCCATAGTTCGTCGGTCTGCGCGCCGCCGGTTTTCACCTGCAGGACATGGAAGCCTCCCTCCCGTAGCCCCAGATAGGTGATGGCGGCCTTGGCGGCGCTTCGCTCTGGGAACCAGTAGGCGCGCGTGGTCCAGTAGGTTGTGGCGGGATCGACGGGCTTCTCGTCCAGTTGCACATCGCCGCTCTCGTTCTGGGACCAGCTCACCGCGCCATCAAAACCCTGACTGCCCTTGATGGTGTCCAGGTCGAACGTGTTCTTTGTCCGCCCCGATTTCAGATCCTCCCAGGCCTGGAAGGTCCCCTTCATGCCGCCCGTGGCCAATCGGCCTTTGGATTCCAATGTCTGGACGCGATCCCAGGCGGCGCC
>DAOPYE010000203.1:0-1824 GCA_035352715.1 Holophaga sp.
AGCGGAAGGCTCGCTCCACCTTGGCCAGACTCTTGTAGGTCTCGACGGCCTGCTCCGCCGTGAAAGTGTCCTTGTCCTCGCTCGTGCGGATGACATAGATCCCGTCGGTGGCGGATTCCCGATCCAGAACCTCCTGGCGACGGGCGAAGCGCAGGCTGTGATCCCCGACGTGCAGGCGAAAATACTTGGCCATGCCATAGCGGTTCACCACCCGGCCAGCGGCGAGACCCACCTGATCGCGCCCCGAGAGGGGGCGGGTCTTCCGGTCGCAGGCGGCGGACACCTTGTCCAGTGCCTTTTCCGTGAGTTCGAGCAGCTTCTCTCGGACCTTCTCGCGCTTGGCTTTCATGAACGGGTTCAGGCAGGCAACGAGGCGTTCGCCGGGGAAGGACGCGTGGCTGATCTCCGCGATCCCCCGCTCGTCGAAAAGGCTCGGCTGGATCACCCGTTCCAGCGCCAGCTTCTCCACGGCTCCATGCTTCAGGGCACTGATCCAGCCGAAACCTCCGGGCTGGATCGCTCCCTTGATCTGCGTCGTCGTCACCATTCCACGGTCCCCGACGATGACTACCCGCTGGAGTCCGAACCGCTCCTTGAGCTTGGCCACCTGGGCGGGGATCGTCTCGGGATCGCCTGTGCTGCCTTCGACCACCTCGATGGCGATGGGCACACCCTCGCCATTGCAGAGGAGGCCGTATTCCACCTGCATCCGCTCGCCTCGGTGATCCCGTGAATAGCCGAACTTCGCCAGCGGACAGGTGGTTCCCTCGAAGTAGGAGGAGCTGAGGTCGTAGAGCACCGTGCAGCCCTCGCCTAGATGAACCTTGGCCAGCTTCGCCTCCACAGCCTCCTGCCGCGCCAGTAGCCAATCCATGGCGCCGTAAAGCTCGTCCTCCGTGGCCCCTTCCACCCCCAACTCCTGGCCGAGTGTGTGGGGCGCGGCTCCCGGCTGAAGTGTCTGAGCCAGTGCCAGCTTGCTGGAGGGCGACAACACCCGACCGCAGATCAGGGCCATGGCCAGATCCCGCTCACGAGAGCGCTTGCCTGAAAGCAGCCGTTCCAGTCCCATGCTCCGCGCCACACCCAGCACCGCCGCCACGTGCCCGTGCGCCAGCGAAGCCTCCAGCACCGGTTCCGGCACGACCCCGGCCAACTCGCCCTTTAACACCGCCTGGAGAGCTTCGACCTTCTCGGCTGGCCAATCCGAGATGTTGGCCAAGGTGCGGTTCTTGACCTTGCCGTCCTCGCGGTAGCTCTCGCGAAGAAGGATGGCGGGCTTGCTGCGGCGATTAGGGACGACGGTGACGTACATGACCCAATTCTGACCGAGAATGCGGGGCCATTCAAGAGCATTACATGACTACAGTCACATTCTTTATATGCCCTTACCCGCCCCAAAGCCGCGTCAAGAGCGGCTACAGCGGAAATGGCGCTATGGAACTTCGGGCCGGCAGGCCGCAGAGGCAGCGTCCCGGTTGAGCGCGCGGTTAGGCCGGGCCTGGGGAAGGAACCAGGCGCACTCGCGGCGCGGCGGGTTTCAGGGGCGAAGGTGTGAGATGGAAAGCGCAAAGCAACGACCCCAAAGGGAAAAGCCGGAGTTGGTGCGCGAAGCGCGGGCGCGTGAAGAAGGAGATGTAGCCATCATGCCAGCGGACCATGGGCCGATGGGTGAAGAAGTGAGCACCAACGCTATTCAGGAGATGTCGAAGATCGAAGCGAGACGATGAGAAATGCGGAACGGAGAACCACTGAGCCCTGTTTGGAGTGCGGCCTAACGATACGAGCTAACCGGCGCTGCCGAAGCGGCGCGGCGCGTGAGTGACG
>DAOPYE010000204.1:0-1790 GCA_035352715.1 Holophaga sp.
CCTGCGCCAAGCGCCCTTCACGATTGCATCGCCCGGCCGCTTGCGCGATGGAATCGAGGCCCGCCATGGCGCGATACACCACAGGGAAATCCAAATCCACACCGGCTTCCACCAATTGGGTGCTGACGACGCGGATGGAGCGGTTTGCAGCCAAGTCTTTCTTGATCTGATCAATCACTTCGCTGCGGTGTTCGCCGCACATCAAGGCCGAGAGATGAATCGCGCCTTCGGGCAGGGGCGTCTTCCTTGATCCAATCCGGAAGCCCGGAATGGTGTCCCGCAATCATGTAGGCCAGAATGCGGCCCAGTTGTCCCATCCGTTCCACGGCATGGACGGCGCCTGCGGCGGTGTGATCGACCTTGCCAGATCCGCCCTCTTCGGCCTCGTCGCGCTCGAAACCCGTTACACGTCGGATATAGACCTGGAAATCCGTCTTGTACTTCCCCAGATCATGCCAAAGCCCAGCCAGTTCGGCCCAATCACGATTGTGGAAGGTCGATGCAAAATCGCCCGCGCGCCGAGATACCCCCTGAAGATGATCCACAAGGTCGTGGAGCGCAAAGTTCCCTTTCTCCTCGAACCGAACGTGGGCGATCTGCTGGGAGGCGATCCTGGATGTTTCGTTCATCGATGCCTCGATTTTTCGGCAATGATAGACCCTTCGATTGGTCAAATACTGTCCAATTTGCATCAAGAATCGAAAGCTTTCCCTGGCCAACCTATTGCGCTCGATTCCTCCTTTCCCGAACCCACCTCTGGTACGGTGGTGATGGCCCTGGGGCCATGGATGGGTCGGCATGGGTTCCACGCTTTACGATTTTCTTCCCCGTGATGGCGGCACGGATAGCGATGCGCTGCTGGGGCGTTTCCTGGAATATGCCGAGAGCAAAAACCTTTCGCTCTACGAGGCGCAGGAGGAGGCGGTCCTGGAGCTGTACGAGGACAAGAACGTCATCCTCAACACACCCACGGGTTCGGGCAAGTCGCTGGTGGCGTCCAGCCTGCATTTCCGGGCGCTGGCGCTGGGGCGTCGCTCGGTCTACACCTGCCCCATCAAGGCCCTGGTGAACGAAAAGTGGATGGCGCTGTGCCGGGAATTCGGCCCCGAGAACGTGGGCCTGAGCACGGGCGATGCCACGGTGAATCACGATGCGCCGATCCTGTGCTGCACGGCAGAAATCCTGGCAAACATCGCGTTGCACGAAGGCGCGGGTTCCGATATCCGCGACGTGGTGATGGACGAGTTCCACTACTACGCCGACCGCGAGCGCGGGGTGGCGTGGCAGGTGCCGCTGCTGACCATGCCCCAGACGCGGTTCCTGCTGATGTCCGCGACGCTGGGTGATACGACTTTTTTCGAAGAAGCGCTGACGCGCTTGAACGGGCGCGAGACCGTGACGGTCAAAAGCTCGCACCGACCCGTGCCACTGGCCTTCACCTACGTCGAGACGCCCCTGGCCTTCACGCTGGAAAAGCTGGTGGAAGAAGGCAAGGCCCCCGTCTACGTGGTGCATTTCACCCAGGCGGAGGCCGCCGAGAGCGCCCAGGACTTCACCAGCATCAATGTTTGCACACGGGACGAAAAAGCGGCCATCGCCTCGGCCATCGAGGGCTTCAAGTTCAACAGCCCCTACGGCCCCGAGCTCAAGCGCTGGCTGAGGCATGGGATCGGCCTGCACCACGCGGGCCTGCTGCCCAAGTACCGCATCCTGGTCGAACAGCTCGCGCAGAAGGGCCTGCTGAAGGTCATCTGCGGCACGGACACGCTGGGCGTGGGCATCAACGTGCC
>DAOPYE010000205.1:0-1748 GCA_035352715.1 Holophaga sp.
TCCATCCACGACGGCACGATCGAAGAGATCGGGAAACTGTTCGGAGCCATGTCCGACGTTTCCCGCTTGAGGATTCTGAGGGCGCTGCTTGATGCCCCCGAGCCCCTGCGTCAGGGGGCTATCGCGGCCCAGACGGGGCTTTCGCAGGCCAATGCCAGCAAGCACTTGGCTTATCTGGCTCAAGTTGGGCTGGTGATCCGCGAGCCGCGTGGCGTCATGGTCTATTTCCGGCCCGCTGTTCCCATTGTCAAAGACGTCTGCGGCGTCATGAGCGACTTTGTGGCGCAACGCATACAGTCGGCCTATCGTTCAATATCGTGAATGGATAAATACGGGAGCATCCATGAAGCATGTTCGGCTTTATCTATCCTTTCTTGCTGGGGCCTTTCTTGTCAGGGCCAGCGCATTTGCCTTGGAACCATCCCTGACGATTCAGGATGCCATTCGCAACGCCTGGAAGAATCAGGCGGGTCTTCAATCGGGCGAGGCCATGGTCGAGAAGGCCCGCTGGGAGGCGGAGGCCATGAAGGATCTGCGCCTGCCCACGCTGTCGGCCAGCGCTGGGTTCATGCGCACCAATGAACCCATGCAGGCCTTTGGCATGAAGCTCGATCAGGCGCGCATCTCCCAGATGGATTTCATGCCGGATCGCCTGAATCATCCCGATCCCATCCTGGGCGCCGGGGCCGCGCTGACGCTCAGTCAGCCGCTCTACGCGGGTGGCCGTCTCGATGCGGCGCGAAAGGCTGGTGCTGCCATGGCGAGCGCGGAGGCGTCGAACCAGTCCTTCCGGCGCCAGCAGGTGGCGCTTGCGGTGGTGCAGGCCTACTTTGGCGCTCAGGTCGCAGAGCAGGCGCTACGCTATGCCGAGGACACCTTGAATCAGGCCCGGGAAACAGAGCGCTTCATCCAGGCGCGTGCGGAACAGGGACTGATGCTCAAGTCGGACCAGGAGCGGGCCAAGGCGTTCCGCGCCCAGGCGGAAGCAGGTGTGGCGGAGGCGCGGCAGCGGGTGGCTTCCGCGCGATCGGCCCTGGCGCTTCTGGTGGGAGACGAGGTTGTGGCGCAGTCTCTTGTTACAAGTCTTGGCCAGGATCTGCCCGTGGTGGCGGAGGTCGATGGTTCCCGCGCGGATCTTCAGGCATCGCGATCCTACAGTCGCGCGGCCGCAGAGAACGCCGTCGCCGCCAGGGGTACGCTGAAGCCCGAGGTCGGGTTGAATCTCACCGCGGGCACCGCGCGAAACGCCTGGAATTCCGGCGGCAACTGGACGACCGCCTCCATCGGCGCTCGGTGGACATTTTCCCTTTCGGATGCCAAGCGGGCTCAGGCTGCCCGCGCCCAGAGCCGTGCCGCGGAGATGAGCGTGAAGTGGCAGGAAGCCCAGGCCCGTCGAGAGATCCAGGAAGCGCGCGGCGCGTTGCTTACGGCCCAGGCCAAGATCGCCTTCGCCAAGGTGGCCCTGGAATCCTCCGAGTCCGTGCGGGCCATCCGCAAGGCGCGGCACCGGGAAGGGCTGCTTCCCCTGGTGGAAGTGCTGGATGCGGAGAGCGGTCTTTCCGGTGCCCGGACCCTGCTGCTGGGCAGCGAACTGGATGAGCGCGTCAGCCGGGCGCAACTCTCCCTCGCCCTCGGTCAACCCATTGAATCTGTGAAGGAGTAACCATGAGCCGGATGCTGATGCCATCTGCCCCCGCCCTGATCCTGCCCCTGACCCTGCCGTTGATCCTCGCCGGTCTGGCGTGTGG
>DAOPYE010000206.1:0-1726 GCA_035352715.1 Holophaga sp.
GGCTTTTCCACCGCCCAGCAGATCACCGATATCTCGGGCCGCGGGGTCGGCATGGATGTGGTCCGCTCGAACGTGCGGCGTCTGAACGGGCGCGTCAGCATCAAGAGCGAGGTCGGCAAAGGCTCCATCTTCACCTTGAAGCTGCCGCTGACCCTGGCCATCATCGATGCGCTGTTGATGCGCTCGGGCGGCCAGGTGTTCGCCCTGCCCGGAACCGCCGTGGAAGAAACCCTGCTGGTTCCGGTCGATACGATCTCCCATCTGACTCGCCGCAAGGCGATTGACTTGCGAGGCGAAGTCCTGGGCGTAACCCAGCTAAGAGAGTTGCTCCAGTTCAGCGAAGGACAGGCCAAGCGCGAGCCTGGCGTGGATCTGCCGGTGGTGGTGGTCTCGGCGGGCGGGCGCCGGATGGGACTCATCGTTGATTCCCTGATCCGCCGCCAGGAGGTGGTGATCAAGCCGCTGGCGCCGTACCTGGCGAGCCTGCCCGGAATCTCCGGCGCAAGCATCATGGGCGATGGAGGCGTCGTGCTGATCCTGGATCCGCTTGAGCTCATCACGCTGGCGGTGCAGGAGGCCCTGTGAACCTCGCCGCCTCGGCCATCGATACCCGCGCAGGCGATGCGCGAAGTCTGGATGTCAGTCACCAGTACCTGACCTTCCTCCTGGCGGGCCAGAGCTTTGCGATTCCCCTTGCGGATGTGGCCGAGATCACGCCGAACATGGTTCTGAATCGCCTTCCCCACATGCCCAAGGGCGTGGAAGGCATTCTGGATCTGCGCGGCGCCGTGCTGCCCGTCATGAATCTGCGGGTGCGCCTGGGACTACCGGACCAGGAAGCGGAACACTTCAACAACATCGTCATCCTGGATCAGGGCGGAAACCCCACGGGCATCCTGGTGGATCGCGTGGATTGTGTCGTTGCCGCCCATCCCGACCAGATCATCCTGGCCAGCCCGCTGCTGGCCGGTCCCGACGGCGGATGGGTGAAGGGCTTCGTCCAGATTGAGCAGGCTTCCAAGAAGGGCCCGCGGATCATCGCCATCCTGGACAGCCGCCTGATCACGACGCAAGGCATGGTCCGCCATCACGCATCGGCTTTCATCCATGCCGATATGGGACGCGAACTGGACGAGGGACTGCTGGCACTCATCCAGATGGCTCCTCGCCGCGAAGAAGAGGACTCGACCAAGATCATCCCTCAGATGGAAGCCACCATTTCTCATACCGAAGAGGAGATGAGCAAGGTCATGGAGCGTGTGGAGAGCATGCTCGGCTGCGCGGATGTGGCATTCAAGGGCCTGGTGAGGCTGAAACAGGAACTCCAACTCGGGCGCTTCCGTGGTGAAGAAGCCACCATCGCCGAGATCGAGCGCATCGGCCAGCAGATCCAGGACACCGTGTTCGACCTGCTTCAGCAGCTTCAGTTCCAGGACATCGCCCGGCAAAAACTGGAGCGTGTGCTGAACCACGTCCGCGGGCTGCAGGCCGTAATGGGCAAGAAATTTAGGGACACCGGAAGACCGAAGTAGGATCCGCACTTTGGTGACACGGCAATTCGCGCGATGATGGACTTTTCGTCCGGAGTTGCCGTGTCCCCCGCTGCGTTCCCCATCGTCGAGATCCGCCATCTGAAGCAACACGTCGGTCAGACTGTGACCCTGCGGGGCTGGGTAAGGAATGCTCGCACCAGCAAGATCCGCTTCGTGGAACTCCGCGATGGCAG
>DAOPYE010000207.1:0-1679 GCA_035352715.1 Holophaga sp.
CCAAACCCCATGCCACGTCTGGGCATGGTCGCTGAGGCCCGCATCCAGAGCGGCCAGAAGACCACCGCGTTGATGATCCCCTGCAACGCCGTGATCAAAGATCCGCAAGGCGTCACGCAGGTGTTCGAATACCTGCCCTCCGAGGGCCGCGTCGCCGCGCGGCGCGTGGACCTCGGCGGCCTGGACGGACAGCGGGTCCAGATCCGGTCGGGGCTCGACGCCTCCCGATGGATTGTGATCGCGGGACAGCACGGACTTCGAGACGGCAACCCGGTTCAAGTCGAGCCCGCTGGCGCTTCCGCGCATTGAAGGAGCCCACACCATGAAACGCGCGATCCAATTTTTTTGGTTCATCCGGGAATTGAGGGATAGATAGACAGGGCAACGGCGGCTCCTGGTTCACTTGGATTTGCGAAGAAACAAGTGGAGGAGGCCGCCGTTGCTGAATAGTGAGTCTATGGCCCGTGTGGGGGCGTGGGAAGGGTATACCGTCAGTTCGGTGCAGCGATTCGAGGAAGGCGAGAAGGGGCCGCGGGCAGAGGTATGGATCGAGCTTCGTCCGCGGGGGAACCGGCTGCATCGGTGCGGTGGCTGCGGGCGGAAGGTCCGCCGGGTGCATGACTGGCACGAGCGTTGGATCCGCGACCTGCCGTGCTTCGACGCCGATACATGCCTGCTGGTGAACCTTTGCAGGGTGGCCTGCCCCCGATGCGGTCCACGGGTGGAACGCGTGGAATGGCTGGCGCCCTATGCCCGGGTGACGAAGCGGATGGCTCAAAGCGTGGCCCGGCTCTGCAAGGTCCTGGCGATCAAGCATGTGGCCGAACATTTCGGGCTGCGCTGGGATGCGGTGAAAGCCATCGACAAAGCCGCCATGGAGTTGGAGCTGGGCGAACCGGATTTCAGCAGGGTCACGGTCCTGCTCATCGACGAGTTCGCCCTGCGAAAGGGGCACCGGTACGCCACCGTTGTGATGGATGGGCTGAGCAAGCGAGTGCTCTGGGTCGGGAAAGGGCGGGGTCGCGAGGACATCCGGCCCTTCTTTGAATTGCTGGGGAAGGAGGGATGCAAGCGCATCCTGGCCGTCGGCATGGATATGTCGGCCGCCTTCGAAGGCGAGGTCCGAGCGCAGTGCCCCCAGGCAGAGGTTGTGTTCGACCTGTTCCACGTCGTGATGAAATACGGCCGCGAAGTCATCGACCGGGTCCGCGTGGACGAAGCCAACCGGCTCAAGCAGGACAAGGCCACCCGCAAGCTCGTGAAGGGCGCCAAGTGGCTCCTGCTGCGGAACTGGGAGAATCTCCCCGACGAAGGAGCCAAGGTCCGTCTTAACGAACTGCTGGAGGCCAACCAGGCGCTGATGACCGTCTACCTGCTGAAGGACGACCTCAAGCAACTCTGGGACTACAAGCGGGAAGGCTGGGCCCGGCGTGCCTGGAATGACTGGCTGGATCGGGCACGCAGCAGCGGCATTGCCCCGCTCATCACCTTTGCCGAGAACCTGGCCAAGCGCCTCGACGGTGTCCTCGCTCACTGCCGGTTCGCCATTCACACCAGCTTGATCGAGGGCGTGAACAACAAGATCAAGCTCCTCAAGCGCATCGGCTATGGCTACCGGGACGACGCCTACTTCTTCCTCAAAATCCGCTCAGCCTTCCCCGGAATTCCCGGATGAACCT
>DAOPYE010000208.1:0-1669 GCA_035352715.1 Holophaga sp.
CAGCGATCAGCTTGGGCAGGGCCTCTGAAAGCAGATCCACCGTGGCGCGGCCCTTCTTCGTAATCGTGACCGTTGCGCAGGGTTCCTTTTTGCCAGTGGGTGTCGAAAACACCACCTGCGAGAAATCCACGCCCCACTTCTCGGCGAACTTCTGTCCCTGGATGGTGGGCTTGCCGTCCGTATCCACGCACAAGCGCTGGGGCGGACCCACCTGGGTATCGAGCTGATCGGGCTGCTGCTCTTTAAGCCCAGCGATTCTCCATGCCAATTTTCGAGGGCTGTAGAAGGTTTCGAGGGGCAGATCTTTGCTTGCGTCAGAGAAGGAGGCGTTGGGGATGGTTACACTGGCGGTCCAGGATGCGGCGATCCCGGATTCGCGCAGAGCTTTGGTCATTTCCTCGGTCAGCGGCTTCAAAAAACGCGCGGGAATC
Organism: Holophaga sp.; assembly: GCA_035352715.1. GTDB lineage: Bacteria > Acidobacteriota > Holophagae > Holophagales > Holophagaceae > DAOPYE01. The sequence goes on from DAOPYE010000208.1 coordinate 432, forward strand.
TCTTCGCAGTGCAGTTCCAGCAGCAGGGTCTTGGTTTCGCTCATGCCTTCACCTCCGCGACAACAACATCATTTTTGGCGGCGGCCTTCTGTTCTTCGTATTCCAGGTAGGTCTTGGCGCAGGCGCAGGCGAGATCGCGCACGCGCTTGATGATGCCGGGGCGCTCGGTGGTGCTGATGGCGCCGCGCGCGTTCAGCACATTGAAGGTGTGGCTCATCTTCAAGGCCTGTTCGTAACCGGACAGGTGATGTCCAAGTTCCTTGATCAGCCGCCAGCCTTCCTTTTCGTATTCCTCGAAATGCCGCCAGTGCAGGTCCAGATCGGCGTGCTCGAAGCTGTAGGCGCTGAGTTCGAATTCCTCGCGCTGGCGCACCTCGCCGTAGCTGATGGGGAATGTGCCCTGGTCCGTCTTTACGTCGCCCCAGGTCAGGTCAAAGATGTTGTCGATGCCCGTCAGGAACATGCAGATGCGCTCGATGCCGTAGGTCAGTTCGGCGCAGACGGGCTTGCAGTCGATGCCCGCCACCTGCTGGAAGTAGGTGAACTGACTGATCTCCATGCCATCCAGCACCACCTGCCAGCCCACGCCCCAGGCGCCCAGCGTCGGTGATTCCCAGTTGTCTTCCTCGAAGCGCAGATCGTGCTTGCTCATATCGATGCCCAGGGCTTCCAGGCTCTCGATGTACATCTGCTGCACCTTTTCAGGGGAGGGCTTGAGGATCACCTGGAACTGATGGTGCTTGTAGAGGCGGAAGGGGTTTTCGCCGTAGCGGCCGTCGCTGGGCCGGCGCGAGGGCTCCACGTAGGCCACGTTCCAGGGCTTGTCTCCCAGGGCGCCGAAGAAAGTGAGCGGGTTCATGGTGCCCGCGCCCTTCTCGATGTCGTACGGCTGGCCGATGAGGCAGCCCCGATCCGCCCAGTAGCGCTGAAGTCGAAGGATGAGTTCCTGAACGTGCATGGTCGCTCGCGATAGAAAACCTAGATTCTACCGTGGTTTTCGTGGTGGGGTGAGGCCTGGTTTTAACCGTGCGCGATCCATGGCTCGCTATGATGGCGATTCCAATCCCGGAGATGCCGTGAGTCAGCCTTTGAACGCCTTCGTCCATCACGCCCTCCAGCAAGGGCTCGCTCGTCCGCAGATTGTAGAAGCCCTTACAAAGGGCGGCTGGAGCGCCCAAGAAATCCAGGAGGCGCTGGATCAATACGTGGAGACGGACTTCCCGTTGCCCGTGCCCCGC
>DAOPYE010000209.1:0-1653 GCA_035352715.1 Holophaga sp.
CCCGCACGCGCCTGATGGACGCCGCCCTGCTTGTGTTTGCCGACAAGGGCTTTGATGGCTCCAGCATCCGCGAGATCGCCGAGCTCGCCAAGGCGAACAGCGCATTGATCCAGTACCACTTCGGCGGCAAGGAGGGCCTTTACAAGGAATCCCTGCGCTACGCCTTCCAGTGCGCGCCACACCAAGTCCTGAGCCTGCCCAAGCCGCCGGACCCCTCGGAGCCCGACGCCCAGGAGCGGGGCATCGAGTTGCTGCGCGCCTTCATCGCCGGGACGCTCGAGGACTTCCTGACTTGCCACGGCAAGGGCCTCCGCATGCCCCTCGAACTGGAGCAGGTCGCCATGACGCTTTGGAACCGGGAGATGCAGGACACCCGGCCATCCATGGAGCCCTTCATCCTCGAGACCATCCGTCCCTTCCGCGATTACATGAGGGGATGCCTGATGGCCATCCGGCCGGATTTCGACGAGGAAACCAGCCTGCGCATGTCTTTCAGCATTCAAAGCCAATTGCTTTTTCTTCACAAGAATGTTGGTTTGATCCGATTAATTCGCGGCAAGCCCTATGAGCCATCGGATCTCGAATCGCTTGTGGCCCACATCACCGAATTCAGCCTTCGAGGCCTAGGCGTCTACGAAGCGTTTCTCTCCCAAGGAGCATGATCATGCTGTTTCTACCGCCCGCCGAAGTTGCGGAGGCGCCGACTCCGGCCCCCCTGGAACTCGACCTGAACAAGGCACTTTCCCGCGCCAAAGCGGATAATCCCATGATCCGCGTCGCCAAGGCGCGCGTGGAAGAGCGCCAAGGGCTCATCACATCCACCCGGGCCGACGCCCTGCCCCAGGTCACGCTGGTGGGCGATTTCACCCGCATCCGCGACGTGAGCATCCTCAATAGCAACATGGGCTCCGGGCTGGCCGCCTGGGGCCTTGACCCCAACAAGCTCGTGGCCCCCACCACCCTCTACACCACCCAGGCCAACGTCACGCAGCCGCTGTTCTACTGGGGCAAGCTGGGCACGGCGGTCAAGGTGGCCAAGATGGGGGAACAGGAAGCCCAGTTCGCCTACACGACCTCGGAGCTGGACACGCTGCATGGCGTGGCCAAGGCCTACATCACCGTGCTGGCGGCGCAGGCGGAGCTGGAGGTTGTCCAGACCCGCCTGAAGACCGCCGAGCAGTTTCTCAGCGATGTGAAGGCCAAGCTGGAGGCCCAGAGCGCCACCGAGCTGGATCGGCTGCGGGCTGAGAGCGAGTACCTGGCCGTGGTGCCTGAAAACCTTCAGGCCGAGGCCAACTACAAGCGCGCGGTGGAGCTGCTCAACGGTCAGCTGGGGTTGGATCCCCACACGCCACTGAAGCTGAGCGATCCCGGCTCGCCGGACACCGCCTCGCCCGTCTCCGCGCAGGATCGTAGCGAAATCGCGCAGTACAAGCAGCAGGAGGAGATGTACCGCGCCAATAGCAAGATCATCGCCTCTGATCTGCGCCCCAAGTTCGATTTCAACGCTTCCTACGGCTACCAGGCGGCCAAGACGCCCAATCTGTTCAAGGAGCCCTACGACACGTGGAAGGTGAACGTGAGCATGCGCTTCCCCATCTTCGACGGGCTGCGCACCTCCGGCAAGCTGGCCCAGAACCGCGCCCAGCTGGA
>DAOPYE010000210.1:0-1652 GCA_035352715.1 Holophaga sp.
GGACGGCCGTTTTCGACTATCGCCGATCCTTCGGCCTCCCTCCCCTTTGATCCCCATCCCGAGGTGAACCCATGAACAACAAAACCATCGTCTACTCCGGCCTCGCAGTGGTCATCATCGCGGGCGCCATCGGCGTCCACCGCTACAAACGCAACCAGGAACTCAGCAAGCAGCACACTCAGAAAGAGGCAGGCATCGTCCCCGTGACCTTGGCTACGGTGGAGAACCGATCCTTCCGCAGCTCCTACGCCTTCACGGGCACCCTGCTGGCTGTCAATCGGGCCGAACTGAAGGCCGAGGTCGCGGGCCGCGTCACCCGCGTGGGCGTGCAGGAAGGTGATCGCGTGGGCGCGGGCACCGTGCTTTCCGCCCAGGACGAGGACGAACTGCTGCTCTCCGTCCAGGCGGCCGAGGCCCAGCTCGCCCAGGCCCAGGCCCAGGCCCAACAGGCCAAGCGCGACAACGACCGCGCCCAGATGCTGCTGGAAAAGCGCAGCGTCACCAAGCAGTCCGCCCAGCAGGCGGAAACCAGCTACAACGCTGCCGTGGCCGTGGCCCGCGCCGCCGAGAGCAACTTGGGCGTGACGCGCAGCCGCCTGAAGAAGTCCCGCATCACCGCCCCCTTCGCGGGCGAAGTCGCCCGGCGCTCCGTGCAGCCCGGCGAAATGCTTTCGCCCGGCCAGACGGCCTTCGAGGTGGTGGACAACCGCAAGCTGGAAATCCAGGCGGATCTGCCCGCCGAGGCCGTGGCCCACATCAAGGTCGGCATGAAGGCCGCCTTCCGCGTCACGGGCTTCGACAAGCCCTTCGAGGCCACGCTGACGCAGATCAGCGGCAGCGTTCAGCAGGACGGCCGCACCCTGCGCGTCCGCCTGGAAGTGCCCAATCCCGACGGCCGCCTGAAGAGCGGACTCTTCGCCGAAGGCGAGATCCTGGGCGAAGGGCAGGTCTCGCGCAATGCGCTGCCCGCCTCCGTGCTCACCGCCGTGGGCCGCGACGCGGATATCTTCGTCGTCACCGGCAATACCGTGCGCCGCCAGCGCGTGCTGCTCACGGGTCAGGAACAGGGTGGATGGCGCCCCGTCGAAGGCATCGCCCTCGGAGCCCAGGTGGTGGATCTGGGGCGTGAGCTGGTGACGGACGGAAGCCGCATCCAGGTGACCGCACCCACCGCGAAGGGGAACTGAACATGTTTCTTTCCGACCTTTCCATCAAGCGGCCGGTACTCACGACCTGCGTGATGCTGGCCCTCGTGGTCCTGGGCTTCTTCTCCATGCAGACCCTGGGCCTGGACCTGTTCCCCAACGTGGACATCCCCGTGGTAACGGTCAGTGTCACCTACCCCGGCGCCAGCCCTGATGCAGTGGAACAGGATGTTTTGAAGAAAATCGAAGAAGCCGTCAATCCCATCGAGAAGGTGGACGAGATCTACTCCACCGCCCAGGAGGGTTTCGGCGTCGTTCAGGTCCAGTTCAAGATCGAACGCGACATCGACAAGGCCCTGGATGACGTGCGATCCAAGATCGGCCAGATTCGAAAGAATTTGCCAGACACTGTCAAAGAACCTGTAATCCAGAAATTCGATCCCGCCCAGCTGCCGGTGCTCTCGCTTGTGGTTCGCCCCGACGCGGCCCACAAGGACATGAGCCCCC
>DAOPYE010000211.1:0-1632 GCA_035352715.1 Holophaga sp.
AGGTGAGCCCCATTGCAACGTTGAAGGACCGGCTTGTGCCGGTCCTTTTCGTTTTTTGCGCGACCTTCAGCGCTCGCCCAGGGGAAGCGTTACCTGGAACCGCGCCCCGGCTCCGGGCGGGTTGCTTGCGGTGATGCTGCCGCCGTGGGCGTGCGCGATCCAGGCCGAGATGGCGAGTCCAAGCCCGGACCCCCGCTGCTGGCTTTGGGTTCGAGAGGGGTCCACCTGATGGAATCGCTCGAAGATGCGCTCCAGATCGGCTTCTGGAATGCCTGGCCCCGAGTCCGTCACCTCCAGCCGGGCTCGGCCAGCTTCCGCGCCGACCTCCACCTGGATCACCCCTTCGGGCGGCGTGAACTTGAAGGCGTTGTCGAGCAGGTTGGCGACCAGTTGATACAGCCACCGCTCGTCGCCGAGAAGCGTCACGGGGCCGGCGATATGGACCTTCAGCGCGATGGCGCGGGAATCCATCCTTGGCCTCAAGGCCTCGGCCATGGCCTCCACGAGCTCATCCAGCCGAAGCGGTTCGCGCGCCATGATCATCCGCCCCGCATCCGCGCGGGCAAGCAGCAGCAGATCCTCCACGATCTTCCGAAGCCGATCCACATCCTCACCCATGCTTTCGAGCGCGGCGCGCTGCGCTTCAACGGTGCGCGGCCGCTCCAGCGTCACGTCGATGGTGTTTCGAAGGCTGGCCAGGGGGCTGCGGAGCTCGTGGGAGGCGTCCGCGGTGAAGCGCTTCATGGCGTCGAAGGACTGTTCCAGGCGCCCGATCATGCCGTTCAGCGTGTCGACCAGGGTGCCGATCTCATCGGCCACACCTGGGTGGGGCAGCCGTTGATTCAGCTTGTTGGCTTCGATCTCGCGGGCCCTGCGAACCACGCGATCCACGGGGGCCAGCGCCTTTCCGGCCAGCCAGTAGCCGCCGATGGCCGAACACAGGATGCCCGCGGGAGCCAGCAGCATCAGCGCAAGGCGGAGGCTTCTCAGGGTCGCTTCGATATCGCTCAGGTCCGCCATCAGGCGGATGACGCCTTGCCTGCCAGCCTTGGAATGGTAGGGCATCGAGAGTACCCGCCAGGGAACCCCCTGGTGCTCGAAGGTCAGGAGGGTCGGCCTCGGGGTGACATCCCATCCGATCGTCTCCACGGCCGGGGCCATGGCATTGCTCGCCATGCTCGGCGATTGGTAGAAGACCTGGTGTTTCCCGCCTTCCTCGTGGACCAGCACCAGTTTTCCAAGCTGGTCGAGTGTGCGGATCTGCACGGGCGTCAAGGTGTGGCAATCCTCCTGCTCGTTCAGGATGTGCTCAACCGCCCTCCCCATGGCCAAAAGCGGCTCGTCGTGATGCAGGGACAGGCGGTGGCGCAAGGTGCCGTAGACCAGGACGCCCATCATCGTTAGCACGACAGTAAGGGTGAAGCCGTACCAAAGGGTCAGCCGGACTCGGATGGAACAGGGCAAGCGCATCAGGCCTTCTCCCGCAGGATGTAACCCGCGCCGCGCACGGTGTGGATGAGCTTGGGGGAATACGGTTGGTCAACCTTCTTCCGCAGGTAGTTGATGTAGACCTCCACAAGATTGGATGTGCCCATGGGGTCGTAGTCGGAATCCCACACCTGATCCAGGATC
>DAOPYE010000212.1:0-1619 GCA_035352715.1 Holophaga sp.
GCGGGCATGTTCCACGTCTTCACCCACGCCTTCTTCAAGGCCGCGCTCTTCCTGGGCAGCGGTAGCGTGATCCTGGCCTGCCATCACGAGCAGGACATGCGCAACCTGGGCGGGCTGAAGGACAAGTTGCCCTGGACGTTCCGGTCCATGCTGGTGGCCACGCTGGCCATCGCGGGCATCTTTCCCTTCAGCGGATTCTTCTCGAAGGACGAAATCCTGTGGAAGGTCTTCGACGGCTGGTACCGCCACGGCGAACTGGGCGGATCCCAACTGGCGCTGCTGGCCTGGATCATGGGCATGGTCGCGGCTTTCATGACGGCGTTCTACATGACGCGGTTGATGATCATGACCTTCTGGGGCGAATACCGCGGCCATGGCCACGATCCCCACGGACTCCGCGCGCTCGCGCTGCCGGATGAGCACGGTCATCACGAGTCCCATCATCACGAACCCCATGAAGTGCCCTGGAACATGTGGGTGCCCGTGGCGATCCTGGGTGGCCTCGCCCTCGTCGCCGGCTTCCTGAATATCCCTCACAGCCTGCACTGGATCGGGTCGAGCCGTTTCTCGGAATGGCTGTCGCCCCTGCTGTTCCAGGTCGGCGCGCCTGAAGCCCACGAGGCGGTGCCCGCCATGGAATACGTGCTGATGGTCTGGGCCACCTTGGTGTGGGCGCCGGGCGCGATGCTGCTGGCGTGGTGGATCTACGGCATGGATCCCTCCTGGTCCAAGGCCAGGGCCTTCGTCGCGCGCTTCCCGAACCTGTTCCGATGGGTCCACAACAAGTATTTCGTGGACGAGTTCTACGAGGCCAGCGTCATCCAGCCGACCCTACGCGTGGGCGAAGGCCTGTGGGTGGTGGATGGCAAGGTCGTGGACGGCGCCGTGAATGGCGCGGCGTGGCTCAGCCTGTTCTGGGGCCGGGTCTCGTTCTGGTTTGATTCCAAGATCGTGGATGGCCTGGTGAACCTCATCGCCTGGCTGATCGAGCAGCTCTCGTGGGCCTTCCGCAGGTTGCAGAGCGGCCGCGTGCATCAGTACGCCTTCGTGATGTTCCTGGGCTTCCTGGTCTTCGCCCTCTGGAAGTTTCTTGTTTGACATTGACTGTTCAAATGTATTCCCGCCTCGGCCGGAGTTGATATGACCGCCTGGTACCAAAACCTTCCCCTATGGGTGACCGCCGTGCCCTTGATCGGCGCGCTGCTGCTGCTGCTCGTTCCGCGCGAACGACGGCGCGCCTTCGAGCTGGGCGCGCTGGCGGTGACGGTGTTCGATTTCCTGCTGAGCGTGCCGCTGTGGTTTCAGTACGACCGCAGCAGCGCGGCGGTGCAGTGGGCGCTCAACCTGGACTGGATTCCCAGCATCGGCGCGCGGTTCAACATCGGCATGGACGGCATCAGCCTCGTGCTCTTCCTGCTGACCACCTTCATCGGCTTCATCGCCGTCTGGTGTTCGTTCACCGCCATCCAGGAGCGCCACAAGGAGTACTACATCTGGCTGCTGGTGATGCAGTTCAGCATGCTGGGCGTCTTCATCTGCCAGGACGTGTTCCTGTTCTACCTGTTCTGGGAGCTGATGCTGGTGCCGATGTACTTCCTCATCGCCATCTGGGGCGGCCC
>DAOPYE010000213.1:0-1610 GCA_035352715.1 Holophaga sp.
AACGACCAGGAGCGCGAGCGCGGCATCACGATCCTGGCCAAGACCACGGCCATCCGCTGGAGCGGCCACCGCTTCAACATCGTGGACACGCCCGGCCACGCGGATTTCGGCGGCGAGGTGGAGCGCGTGCTCAGCATGGTGGATTCCGTGCTGCTGGTGGTGGACGCCTTCGACGGCCCCATGCCCCAGACCAAGTTCGTGACGCGCAAGGCGCTGGCTCTGGGCCTGCGTCCCATCGTCGTCATCAACAAGGTGGATCGCCCCGGTGCGCGTCCCCACTGGGCGCAGGATCAGGTCTTCGATCTGCTGATCGAACTGGGCGCCACGGACGAGCAGCTGGACTTCCCCACGGTCTTCACCAGCGCCAAGCTGGGCTACGCCATGAATGATGTGAACGATAACCCGGAGGGCATGGATCCGCTCTTCGACGCCATCGTGAAGAATGCGCCCTGTCCCAAGGGCAGCGCCGAACAGCCCCTGCAGATGTTGCTGACCCTCATGGATTACAGCGAATTCGTGGGCCAGATCGGCATCGGACGCCTCTTTAACGGCACCATCAAGGTGGGTGATCCCGTCAGCCTGGTGAAGCGCGATGGCAGCATCCAGAGCCACAAGGTGACGATGCTCTACGGCTTCGAAGGCCTCAAGCGCGTGGAACAGAAAGAAGCCAGCGCGGGCGATATCATCGCCATCGCGGGCATCCCCGATATCCGCGTGGGCGAGACCGTCGCCAGCGCCGAGGATCCCCAGGCCCTGCCTTACGTGGACATCGACGAGCCCACCATCTCCATGATGTTCATGGTGAACACCGGCCCCTTCTCGGGCCAGGACGGCAAGCACACCCAGAGCCGCCGCATCCGCGAGCGCCTCGTCAAGGAATTGCAGTACAACGTCGCCCTGCGCGTGGAAGAGACCGACAGCGCCGATTGCTGGAAGGTGTCCGGTCGCGGTGAACTGCATCTCTCCGTGTTGATCGAGACGATGCGCCGCGAAGGCTTCGAGCTGTGCGTCAGCCGTCCCGAAGTCATCATCCACACCAATCCCGAAACCGGCGAGAAGGAAGAACCCTACGAGGATCTGACCGTGGACGTGCCCGATACCGCCATGGGCATCGTCATGGAGAAGCTGGGATCGCGCAAAGCCGAGATGCAGGATATGGGCAACGAGATGGGCCGCGTGCGGCTGCACTTCAAGATCCCCTCCCGCGGCCTCATCGGCTACCGCAGCGAGTTCATGACCGATACCCGCGGCGAAGGCATCCTGAACAGCCTCTTCAGCCACTACGGCCCCTACCGCGGCGATATGCCCCGGCGCAAGAACGGTGTGCTGATCAGCATGGACGCCTGTGAATCCGTGGGCTTCGCCATCATGAATCTCGAAGACCGCGGCATCTTCTTCATCCACCCCGGCACCAAGTGCTACGAAGGCATGATCGTGGGTGAGCACGCCCGCGACAACGATCTGGTGGTGAACGTCGCCAAGGCCAAGAAGCTCTCCAACATGCGCACCACCTCCAGCGATGAAGCCACGCGCCTGACGCCCCCCCGCGAGCACACGCTGGAGCAGGCGCTGGAATACATCGAGGACGACGAGCTGGTGGAAGTGACCCC
>DAOPYE010000214.1:0-1607 GCA_035352715.1 Holophaga sp.
CCGCCAGGATGGCGCCCAGGCGCGCCCGATTGCGGGGCGTCAGCGGCAGGCTGGGATCGTTCAACTCAAGGATCCCCTGGATCCCGGATAGGGTGTTGGCGAGATCGTGTAGGGTGGATCTCATCAACATTTCGGAAACCAGGTCCAAGTTCGCCTCCCGCTGTGGCGTCATCCAGACAGGAACTGTAGACTTACGCTCTAGTCTAGCCAGAAAGGACCTGTTCCTTATGCAGCCTGCAACGAAAAAACTGGGAGAAATGCTCGTCGATGCTCGGCTCATCACGGCGTCTCAGTTGCAGGATGCTTTGCGCCACCAGCGCATCGCCGGTGGGCGAATGGGCAGCAACCTGGTGGCCCTGGGCTTCATCAGCGAAGACGTTCTGATGGATTTCCTGGCCCGCAAGACGGGCGTGCCCCGCATGGAACTGAAGGACCTGGATGTGCCCCAGGCCGTTTTGCGGCGCATCCCCCAGCGGTTGGCCGATCAGCTGAATGTCTTGCCGGTCGCCCTCAAGGAACCCAAGTCCTTGGTTCTGGCCATGACGGATCCTTCCGATCTGAACGCCATCGATAGTGCGCGCTTTGCTTCTGGACTGAATATCGAGCCTGTGGTCGCATCGTATTCGACGTTGCGCGCGGCCATCGCCGATCAGTATCGCAAGCTGGCCGAATCCGAGAGCCGGACCATCGAGGTCAGCGGTCCCGCGAATCTGGACGAGGCCCTGCCGGTGCCATTCGATATCCCCATCACGTTCAGCTCGGACCCCCGGTCCACCCATCCCCCCACGCGCGCTTACAGCGCGGATCCCTTCTTTGACAAGGCCAGCGACCCGACCGTTTCGCTTGATCCTTTCAGCTTGTTTGAGCCCGAAACCCTTTCGGATCCGCTGCCGGACAGCAGCCCTCTGCCCACGGGCCCTAGGCTGGTGGATTTGCCGCCCGCTGCGACCTCGACGGCTACCAGCGGTTTTAGCGGCTCAGAAATCATCCATGAACGCACTTCGGGGACCGCGCCTCTGCGCCGGCTGGAGTCGTACGAGACGCGCATCCTGGTCATGGGGCTGATCCGCCTCTTCCAGCGGCGGGGGGTGATCGGGCAGGACGAGCTTCAGCGCTTGATCGCCAACCTGATCGAATCCGGCGAATTGGAAGACGGAAGCCGCGGAGTTGGATCCATCTTCTAGCGTTTCCCGGCTGAATACCCTGCGGAGATCCACGCCTTGGCAAGTCCATCCTGGTCCGCCGCGCGAGCCAGAGCGACGAACGAGGTTGCCAGGCTCTTGGATGGAACGAGCTGCAGCATATCCCGGACCACCAGGTCCGCCTAGCCGTAGCGCTTGAGCTTCAGGTAGGCCTCGACCAGGGGGCTCACCAGGCCATCGGCATCGCGCAGGCGCTGTGCCCATTCATGGCTGCCGTCCTCGGGTTGGGGCGTTGGTGGGCGCCAAAGCGTGGTGTATGTGTAGGAATCCCAGACGGGGCCCAGGTAATCGATGATGGCCTGCCAATCGCCGTTGGCTCGGGCCTGGCGATTGAGTTCGAGCAGGGCCGAGAGCTTGCGCGACGAGGAGGGTGGAAATCAGGACAGGCGCGGCTGGAATCATTTC
>DAOPYE010000215.1:0-1603 GCA_035352715.1 Holophaga sp.
TGCGGATCAGCCCCGCGTGCGCCAGCAGGGGCGAATAGACCGGCGTCAGGCGATCTACCCACGCGGGATGAAACTTGCAGATGAGATCCACGGCCACCGGGCACGCCGTGGAGATGAAAATGCGGCCTGAGGCGGCATCCAGTTCCTGCGCGATCCGCGCTGAGACCTCCTGCGCGCCCAGGGCCGTCTCGCTGACGGCCGAGAATCCCAGCCGACGAAGGGCGGCGATCAGCTGCGCAGGCTCGATCCCCTCGAACTCGCTGACAAACGAAGGCGCCAGGGAAACGATAACGTTGGCTCGCGTCTCCAGCAGATGCGCGGCGAGACCGATGTCGTCGCGGACGCGCTTCGCACCCGAAGGACAGGCGGCCACGCAGGCGCCGCAGGCGATGCAGCGCTCCTGCATGACGATGGCGCGGCTCTGGGAGACGCGGATGGCCTTCACCGGACATTCGCGGATGCACCGGTAGCAGTCCTGGCATTGGGCCAGTTCGGAATAGACGGCACCGTACATCACAGATACCGCTTCAGGATATGGGCGAGGTCCTGTTCCTGCACACCCTGGACGACCACATCGCCGATCCGCAGATTGGGACCGTGGGCGCACTTTCCATCGCAGCGGCTGCCCTTCAAAAGCACCTTGTCCTGAAGCTGGTGATCCTCCAGATACTGCTGGATCACGGGCAGGAAATCATTGTTGCCGCGGGTGAAGCAGGAACTTCCCATGCAGATGACCACCGGGATTCGTCCATCCGAGGTTCCCGCGCGAGGCGCGTGGCTGCACATTTCAGACTCCGATCCGCCAGGGCTCCGCCCGCCCGCGATGGCAGCGGGCGGAACCCGGCGTTGGTTCAGGCGTTCTGGTTCTAGGCCTTCTTACTCTTGGTTTCCTTGGCAGCAGTCGGCTCAGCTTCGCGAGCGTAGAGCTCCTGGTAGGGGCGCCCATAGTAGGTGTCCAGCAGGATCTGCTTCAGCTCGCTGATCAGCGGATAACGGGGGTTCGCGCCCGTGCACTGATCGTCGAAGGCCTGTTCGGCCAGATGATCCACCTTCGCCAGAAACTCATCTTCGGGCACGCCAGCTTCCTTAATGGAGGCGGGGATGTGCAGCGCAGCCTTGAGCTCGTCAACCCAGGCGATGAGGTTCTGCACCTTCTCTTCCGTATTCTTGCCCGCGATGTCCAGGTGATCGGCGATTTCGGCGTAGCGACAGGGCGCCTGGGGACGGTCGTACTGACTGAAGGCCGTCTGCTTGGTGGGAATATCCGTCGCGTTATAGCGGATCACGTTCGAGATCAGCAGCGCGTTGGCCAGACCGTGAGCCAGGTGGAACTCGGCCCCCAGCTTGTGCGCCATGGAGTGGCACACGCCCAGGAAGGCGTTGGCGAAGGCGATGCCCGCGATGGTCGCGGCGTTGTGGACCTCTTCGCGCGCCTTGGGATCCTTGGCGCCGTTCGTGTAGGAGGACGGCAGGTATTCCTTCAGGAGCTTCAGCGCCTGCAGGGCCTGGGGATCCGAGTATTCGTTGGCCATGACGGAGACGTAGGCCTCCAGCGCGTGGGTCACGGCGTCGATGCCGCCGAAGGCCGTGAGGCTCTTGGGCA
>DAOPYE010000216.1:0-1585 GCA_035352715.1 Holophaga sp.
GGACCGCGAAAACCTGGAGCGCATCCTGCGCGAGCAGAAGATCCACGGCAGCGAATTGATCGACCTGGATCAGCAGGTGCAGTTGGGCAAGATCATGGGCGTGACGGATCTGGTGATCGTGGAGGGCGGGACCATGGGCGGGGGCGCCTGCAGGGTCTCCATGAAGGCCATCGATATCACTTCCGCGCGCGTGCTGCGGCTGGTGAAGGATGTCTACGGCGACGCGAAGAACGCCGCCAAGGCCCTGGCGGGCTTCTACGCGGAATGGAACGAGATCTACGATCTGCGCTTCGCCGCCTGCCCCGCCCTGGAGAGCGGCGAGTACGAAAGCCTGGCGGAAACATACCAGCTCATCCTGGGGGCCACGCAATCCGCGGCGAGGATCGACACCCTGACCCAAGTCCTCGGCAGCCGGGACAGCGGAAGCCGCCATAGCTACAAGGCCGCCGGCAGCCATCTGTACACCATCAAGGCCTGGAAGAACGAACCCGAGGATAGCCCCAAGCGCGGCGCCTATCTGGTCTACGAGGCCTACCTGGAAAGCCAGCTCGGACTGCTCTACCTGCGCCAGGACAAGCTGGACGCCGCCTGGAGCCATCTCGAACAGGCCGAACTGAAGTTCGACAAATCCAACGCGGATGCCCCGGACGCGGATCAGCTTGCCCGTGACATCAAGTTCGCCAAGGCGGTCGTCCAGCGTCTGAAGACAGAGCGCGAGACGGCCGAGGAATGAATGGCAGGGACAACGATTACTAAACGCCCCAGACGCGACGGCCTTCGACCCAGGTGCCCAGCACCTTGCCGGGCAGGGTCCAATCCTTGAACGGCGTATTGAAGGACTTGCTCTGGATGAAGGCGCGATCGATGGTGATGCGGACATCCAGATCCACCAGCGTGAAATCCGCCGGGTTGCCGACCGCCAGACTGCCCAGGCCCTTGCGGTCCAGGCGGAACACCCGCGCGGGACCAGAGCTCAGCAGCTCGATGGCGCGCGTCAGGCTGATGACCTTGCGGTTCACCAGCAGTTCCAGCGTGAGCGGCAGGGCGGTCTCCAGCCCGATGATGCCGAAGGCGGCGAGTTGCAGCTCGCATTCCTTGTCATCCCAGGTGTGCGGCGCGTGGTCCGTGGCGATGGCATCCACCGTGCCATCCGCCAGGGCCTCCATCACGGCATCCAGATCCGCCTGGGAGCGCAGCGGAGGATTCATCTTGTAGTCCGCGTCGAAGCGCATCAGCTCCTTGTCCGTGAGCGCGAAATGGTGCGGGGCCACTTCACAGGTCACGCGAATACCGTTCTTCTTGGCTTCGCGCACCAGGCGCAGGCTGCCCTTGGTGGACAGGTGTGCCAGATGCAGATGCCCGCCGGTGTATTCCGCCAGCATGATGTCGCGGGCGACCATGACCTCTTCAGCCGCGGAAGGGATGCCCAGGCAGCCCAGGCGCGCGCTGACCTCGCCCTCGTTCATGCAGCCCTTGCCGACCAGGTTTAGATCCTCCTCGTGGGCCACGATGGGCACATCCAGCCAGGAGGTGTATTTCAGCGCCCGGCGCATGATGGCCGCGTTCATGATGGGCCGCCCGTCGT
>DAOPYE010000217.1:0-1585 GCA_035352715.1 Holophaga sp.
GGACCGCGAAAACCTGGAGCGCATCCTGCGCGAGCAGAAGATCCACGGCAGCGAACTGATCGATCTGGACCAGCAGGTGCAGCTGGGCAAGATCATGGGCGTGACGGATCTGGTGATCGTGGAGGGCGGCACCCTGGGCGGGGGCGCCTGCAGGGTTTCCATGAAGGCCATCGATATCACTTCGGCGCGCGTGCTGCGGCTGGTGAAGGATGTCTACGGCGATGCGAAGAACGCCGCCAAGGCCCTGGCGGGCTTCTACCTGGAATGGAACGAGACCTACGATCTGCGCTTCGCCGCCTGCCCCGCCCTGGAGGGCGGCGAGTACGAAAGCCTGACGGACACGTACCAGCTCGTCCTGGGTGCAACGCAATCCGCAGCGAAGATCGACACCCTGGCCCAGGTCATCAGCAGCCGCGATAGTGGAAGCCGCCATAACTACAAGGCCGCCGGCAGCCATCTGTTCACCATCAAGGCCTGGAAGAACGAACCCGAGGACAGCCCCAAGCGCGGCGCCTACCTGGTGTTCGAGGCCTACCTGGAAAGCCAGCTCGGGCTGCTCTACCTGCGCCAGGACAAGCTGGACGCCGCCTGGAGCCACCTCGAACAGGCCGAACTGAAGTTCGACAAGTCCAACGCGGATGCCCCGGACGCCGATCAGCTCGCCCGCGATATCAAGTTCGCCAAGGCAATCGTCCAGCGCCTGAAGACGGAGCGCGAGACGGCCGAGGAATGAGCGCTACGCGCGACCGTTGCTAAGCGCCCCAGACGCGACGGCCCTCGACCCAGGTGCCCAGCACCTTGCCGGGCAGCGTCCAATCCTTGAACGGCGTGTTGAAGGACTTGCTTTGGATGAAGGCACGGTCGATGGTGATGCGGGCGTCCAGATCCACCAGCGTGAAATCCGCCGGATTGCCCACGGCCAGACTGCCCAGCCCCTTGCGATCCAGGCGGAAGACGCGGGCGGGACCGGCGCTGAGCAGGTCGATGGCGCGCGTGAGGCTGATCACGCCGCGGTTCACCAGCAGCTCCAGCGTGAGCGGCAGGGCCGTCTCCAGCCCGATGATGCCAAAGGCGGCGAGCTGCAGCTCGCATTCCTTGTCATCCCAGGCGTGGGGCGCATGATCCGTCGCGATGGCATCCACCGTGCCATCCGCCAGGGCCTCCATCACGGCGTCCAGATCCGCTTCGGAGCGCAACGGCGGGTTCATCTTGTAGTCCGCATCGAAGCGCATCAGCTCCTTGTCCGTGAGCGCGAAATGGTGCGGGGCCACTTCACAAGTCACGCGGATGCCGTTCTTCTTGGCTTCGCGCACCAGACGCAGGCTGCCCTTGGTGGATAGGTGGGCCAGGTGCAGGTGCCCGCCGGTGTATTCCGCCAGCATGATGTCGCGGGCAACCATGACCTCCTCGGCGGCGGAAGGGATGCCCAGGCAGCCCAGGCGCGCGCTGATCTCGCCCTCGTTCATGCAGCCCTTGCCGACCAGATTCAGGTCCTCTTCGTGAGCCACGATAGGCACATCCAGCCAGGACGTGTATTTCAGCGCCCGGCGCATGATGGCCGCGTTCATGATGGGCCGCCCGTCGT